>CAYNQK010000041.1:0-23656 GCA_964399285.1 uncultured Spirochaetales bacterium
GGGGCGGCCTCCCGCCGGCCGCGCAGGGGGCGCTTCTTTTTTCATGAAAGCCCCCTTCCACCCGCTCGTGGCCCAATGGTTCGCCGAGCGCTTCGGCGATCCCACTCCCGTACAGGAAAAATGCTGGCCCGCCATCTCGTCGGGCGGGAACGTCCTCGCCACGGCGCCCACCGGATCGGGCAAGACCCTCGCCGCCTTCCTCTGGTTCATCGACGGCTTCATCTCGGGCCGCCTTCCCCGCGAGGGGCTCTCCCTCCTCTACGTATCACCCCTCAAGGCCCTCAACACCGACGTGCGGGAGAACCTCCTCGCCCCGCTCGCGGAGCTCAAGGAGCTCTTCCTCTCTCGCGGGACGCCCTTCCCCGAGATCCGCGTCATGGTCCGCTCGGGCGACTCGACCCCGGCGGAGCGCCGCCTCATGCTTAAGCGCCCGCCGTCCATCCTCATCACCACGCCGGAGAGCCTCGCCATCCTCGTGAACTCGCGCTCGGGCGAGAAGATGCTCTCGGGCGTGAAGGCCCTCATCCTCGACGAGATCCACGCCGTCGCGGGCACGAAGCGAGGCGCCTTCCTCATGTGCGCGGTCGAGCGCCTCGTCGATTCGGCGGGCGAGTTCCAGCGCATCGCGCTCTCGGCCACGGTCAGGCCGCTCTCGCTCGCCGCCGAGTTCGCGGGCGGCTTCAGGCTCGTCGGCGAAGCGGGTCCTGAGTCGCGTTTCGAGCCCCGCCCCGTATCCGTCATCGACGCGGGCGGCAAGCGCTCGATCTCGCTCAGGGTGGAATCCCCGGGCCGCGCTTCGCCCCTCGCGGGCGGATCGGACCAGGGAAGGGACGCGACGCATTGGGACGACATCGCCTCTCGGCTCGCGAGCGTCATCTCTTCAAACCGCTCGACCATCGTGTTCACGAATTCCCGGAGGGTCGCGGAGCAGTGCTGCTTCCTCGTGAACCGCGCCGCCGGGCAGGAGCTCGCCTACGTCCACCACGGCTCGCTCTCCAAGGAGCTCCGCAAGGCCGTGGAAACCCGGATGAAGGCGGGCGCGCTCAAGGGCATCGTCGCCACGAGCTCGCTCGAGCTCGGCATCGACATCGGCGAGGTGGACGAGGTCGTCCTCCTCGGCGCGCCCGCGCAGACGGCACAGGCCCTCCAGCGGATCGGCCGGTCCGGCCACGGCCCCGGAAGGACGGTGCGCGGTCGCCTCATCCCCCTCCACGACATGGACCTCCTCCGCTCGGCCATCCTCGCGGAGGCGATCCTCGAGGGCGACATCGATCCGCTCTCGATCCCGGAGAATCCGCTGGACGTCCTCGCCCAGGTCCTCCTCGGCCTCTGCTCGAAGGCGCCGCGCGGCGCCGACGAACTCTACGCCCTCGTGAGGAGGGCCTACAACTTCCGCGGCCTCCCCCGGCTCCTCTTCGATCACGTGATCGAGGCCCTCGAGGGCATGCGCGGCGAGTACCGCGTGCGCGGCATCAAGCGGCGCCTCTTCAGGACGACGGAGGGCGAACTGACATCCGCCCCCGGCGCGGCCGCCATCCTCGCCGTATCAGGCGGCACCATCCCGGACCGCGGCTACTACGGAATGAAACTCGCGGCGGGCGGGCCCCCCATCGGCCAGCTCGACGAGGAATTCGTCTGGGAACGGAGGGTCGGCGAGGGCTTTTCCCTCGGCAACCAGCGATGGCGCATCGTCTCGATCGGCGACAAGGACATCACGGTCGTTCCCTGGAAAGGGGACGTCAACATGCTCCCCTTCTGGAAGGCGGAACGGCAGTGGCGATCGCCCCTCCTCTCGGCCCGCGCCCTCGCCTTCCTGGACGAGGCCTCGGGCATGGAAACGGCGGAGCTCGAGGCCCGGATCTCCGCGCGCTTCCCCATCGAGCCCGACGCGGCCGCGCGGCTCGCCTCCTTCATCGCCTCCCAATCCCGATCCACCGGGCTTCCCGGTTCTTCGCGCGTCCCCGTGGAGCGCTTCATCGACCCCAGCAAGCCCTCGAGCGGCATAGAGATCGTCCTCCACACGCTGAGGGGCAACGGCGTCAACTATCCGCTCATGCTCATCCTCAAGGAAGCCTTCAAGGCCGTCATGGGCTTCGAGCCAGACGCCTTCGCGGACAACGACTCCGTCGTCCTTTCCCTCCCCCCCGACGCGGACTCGAACGACGCGTCCCTTCTCCGCGCCGTCTCCGCGATCGGCGACTCGGGGAGCCTCATGGACAGGCTGCGACCGGGGCTCCAGTCATCGGGCGTCTTCGGCGCGGCCTTCCGCGAGAACGCGATCCGCGCCCTCATGGTCGCGCGCTCCACCTTCGACAAGCGCGTGCCGCTCTGGCTCATGCGCGCTCGCGCGAAGGCGCTCCTCGAGGAGGTCTCCCGCTTAAGCGACTTCCCCATCGTCACCGAAACCTGGCGGGAATGCCTGAGCGACGTCTTCGACCTTGACGGCCTCCGTTCCCTCCTCGACGGCCTCTCGGACGGCGAGATATCCGCGACGGTCCGCGACACCCGCGTCCCCAGCCCCTTCTCGCGCGGCATCCTCTGGCAGGAGACCAACGACGTCCTCTACCGTGGCGACGGAGCCGCGAAGCGACTCGGCTCGAGCCTCTCCGAGGAAGCGGTGAAGGCCGCGGTCGCGGAAGCCGAACGGGACGGATCAGGGCCGTCCATCGGATCCGATGCGATCGCCGCCCTCGAGCGCAGGCTCAGGCGCCTCGAACCCGGATGGGCCCCTCGCACGCTCGTTGAAACCGAATCGCATCTCCGCGATCGCGTGACCGTCGAGCGCTCGGAACTCGTCGGGCTCTTCGGGGAAGCCGCGCGCGAAACGGAGACCGGCTACGAGGTGTCCTTCCCGGAGGAAGGCTCGCTCGGCCTCGCGCGCGTCGGCGATGGCGCCGAGGGCGCCGGAAGCTTCGCGCTCCCCGCCCGCGCGGACGAGCTCGCGTCGGATTCGGCGATTCCGCGACTTCTCGCGGAGTGGTCGCGCTTCTCAGGCCCCTTCCAGCCCGACCGGGCCGCGGCCGCCCTCGGCGCCGCCCCAGGCGCGGTCGCCTCCGCCATCGAAACCCTCAGGGAATCGGGTCTCATTACGCGAGCCCCGGACTCAAGCGGCGGCGTCCGCTACTGCGACGCGCAGAACCTCGAAGGCCTCTACCGCCTCCAGCGCAGGATGCGGAAGCCCGAGATCGAGGCGCGCCCGGCTGACGACCTCGCGCTCTTCCTCGCCTCCGCGTCCGGGATCGAGCGTCCCGCCTCGGGCGCGGACGGACTTCGCGCCGCCATCGACTCCCTCATGGCCTGGCCCGCCCGCCCCGAGGATTGGGAGGGATTCCTCCTCCCCTCGCGGGTCAGGGATTATTCATCCGCCCTCCTCGACGGGGCAATTCAATCCACGGACTTTTTCCTCTACGGGATCCCGCGCGCGGAACGCCCCGAGGAGACCGACGAGGAACGGGCGTTCCAGGCGGCCCGCGGTAAAGTCGCCTTCGCTTTTCCCTGGGAGTACGGCCTCGTGAACGGGACGACGGAAGGCGGCCCTCCGGCGACCGCGGTCCCAGCTTCGGATAATGCGGCGGCCGCGGAGGGCATTGGCGCGGAATCAACGCTCGGTACGCGGCTCGCGCTCAGCGCTCGGGCCCGTAGGTTCTGGGACCTGAAGGACGAAAGCGGCCTCGGGATCGATGAGACGGAGGCGGCGCTCTGGAACGCCTTCTTCGAAGGTCGCGCCGCGACCAACTCCTTCCAGGCCCTCCGCGCTGGCATCCGCGGGGACTTCGGCCGCGGCGAGCGCCCCCGCGAACAAACGCGCGCGCGCGAATCGGTCCGGGGTTCGCGCGTCGGCGCGGATCGATGGAAGACGGGCGCTCCCGTCCCGGGAGAGTGGTTCGATCCCCGCGCCCTGGCCTTGGACGAATTCCGAGAATCGGGCGACGCCATCGACGAGGCCGAGTCCATGCGCGAGCGCGTCCGGATCCTCTTGAGGCGGCACGGCGTGCTGTTCCGCGCCCTCCTCGAGCGCGAGTGCCCCTCGCTCCGCTTCGGCGCCGTCTTCCCCGCACTCCGAAGGATGGAGCTCTCGGGCGAGCTCGTGTCGGGGCTCTTCTTCCACGGAATCCAGGGTCCCCAGTTCATGGGCGTCGAGGGCTTCAGGCTCTACAAGTCGCTCTTCCGCGACGCGGAAGCCGATCGCGGCGGCGATTCGCCTCGCGGTCCCGACGCGACCAATTCACGGCCCTACGCGCTTTCCGCCGCTGATCCCGCCTCCCTCGCGGGCCTCGGAATAGAGGGGCTCTCCGCTGAGCTCCCGCCCCGCTCGCCCCAGAACGCGCTCGTCTACGTCAGTGGGAAGCTGGCGCTGACCGCGAGGAAGAACTGCGCGGAGATCGAACTCGCGGCGGGCGCGGACGCCGAAGCCGCGTTCAAGGCCCTCGCGTCCTGGCTGGACGCGAAGGCGCGGTCGTCGGGATTGAGCCGCGCGGCGGTGCTTTCCATAGACGGGAAGCCCGCCCTCTCGCACGAGCGCCTCGGCGCGGCGAAGGCGGCCGGCTTTTCCGCGGGCTACCGGGGACTCGAGTACTATCCCCGCGCCTGAGCCGGCCTTCCCTCACTTCTCCGGATAGAGCGTCACCCGATTCCTGGATCCGGCCTCGAAGAGCGACGCGAGGGCCGCGAGATCCGCGGCGCTGATCGCGTCGATCCCCTCCTTGTAGCCGACGACGACGTCCAAGGGCTGCTTCCGAACGAGGATCAGCTGGTTCAGGGTCGACGCCCACACCTCGTTCCGCTCGAAGTCGGACTCCATCGCGTTCTTGAGCATCTCCTTGGCCTTCGCGAGGTCCGACGGGGCGATGTCGCCCTTCCTGATCTTCTCGATCTCGCCCCAGGCCGCGGCGCTGAGCTCCTCGACGCGGGCGGGATCGCAGCCGAATTCGACCGTAAGCACGACTTCGGACGAGGGAATGCTGTTGTAGTACGCGGCCGAGCCGATGGAATACGCCCCCCCGAGCCGTTCGCGGACCTCCTCGTTGAGCTTCATGTCCAGGAGCTCCGTGAGGACCCGGGTGCGGAGGAACTTCCCGTAGGTATAGGAATCGGGGGCGAACCAGGTCATCGTCACGAGGCTCTTGGGATCGCTCCCTTTCCTGACCGAGACGTCCACGCCCGAGGGCCGCTCGACGCCGAGGTCCTTCCACGCGAGCCCCTTCTTAGGCTGGGGTATGGAGGCGATGTATGCCTCAACGAGCTTCCTGAAGGCAGCGAGGTCGACGTTGCCCGAGAAGCTGAAGAGGAAATCCCCCGCGTTGTACGAATCGCCGATAAATGCGAGGGCCTTCCCCTTGTCCACCGCCGCGAGGTTCACCGGCCTGAGCCGCATATAACGCGGATGGCGCCCGCTCATGGTCTCGGTCATCGTGAGCGAATAAACCGTGTCGGGATCCTTCTCCTGGTCGAGGAGGTTCGCCTTGATGGCCTCCAAGGCCGCGTCCGCGGCGACGGAGTCCACCCTGCTTCCCGTGAAGTGGAGGTTGATGAGCTGGAAAAGCGTCTCGGCGTCCTTCACGCCGGAGGAGCCCGAGAGCCCGTGGGTATAGACGCTGATGGATCGAGAAGCGCCCGCCGCTTTCCCCTTGAGCGAGCGTTCGAGCTCCGTCGCGGTGAGCTCCCCGAGGCCCGAGTAGGAAGCGAGGTTGTTCGCCAGCAACGCCGAGTAGAAATCCGCGTCGGACGAGCGCGAAGTCCCGCCAAGCGCGAGGGCGTTGAAGGCGATTTCGTCGTTCTTGAATTTCGTCGGCTTGAGAAGGACCTTGGCGCCGTTCGAGAGCGTCCAGATCGTCACGCCCACCGCATCGACCTTCTCCTCGGAGACGATCTTGCCGGGCGCGGGGGCCTTCTCCATGAGCGGCTTGGGCGGCGCGGCGTCGACGGCCGCGGCGACTTCAGTTCCGGCCGCCTTCTTCATGGCGGCGAGGAAGGCGTCCTTCCCGGGCAGCTCCGCCGCCCTCGAATCCGGGGCGGCGAACAGGGCGGTGAGGTCCTCCGCGGCGAACATCGCCTTGGCGGCCGCGTTCACTTCCTCGTCGGTCAGCTCCGCGAAGTACGCCTTGACGTGCTCGTGCTCCCAAACGATTCCCGGCACGGCCTCAGCCTCGATAGCGTGCCTCACGAGCTCGCGCGCGAGGTCGCCCGATTCGTTCTTTTGCGAGTCGTTGGCGAGCTGCTCGAAGAAGGAGAGGAGTTCGGCCTTCTGCG
The DNA here is from genome assembly GCA_964399285.1 of uncultured Spirochaetales bacterium. Taxonomy (GTDB): domain Bacteria; phylum Spirochaetota; class Spirochaetia; order Treponematales; family JBGSOB01; genus CAYNQK01. Next base: position 6,250 of record CAYNQK010000041.1, read on the forward strand.
CCTTGATCTCCTCTCCCGAAAAGCCGCCGCGGACCATCTTCTCCTTGGCGAGGAGGATGGCGTCGAGGCACTCGGCCGTCCTGCCGGGCTTGGGGACGGCGGTGAGCATGAAAGCGTTCCGCTCGGGCGAGAGGTAGCGGAGCGACGCAGTCGCGTAGGCGTAGGGGCTCTTGGGGTCCCGCGCGCCCTCGCCCAGGCGGGTCGCGGCCATCCCGGATATGAGACCGGACAGGATGGAGGAGCGGTACTCCTCAACCGTACCGGCGGGCGGCGCGTCCGGGAGGCGATACATGAGCTGGAACTGCGCGTACGAGAGCTCGGGATCGGTCTCGGCTGAGAAGACGACGCGTCCGGCCACGGGTCCCGGCACGGACCGCGAGGGTTTCGCGCGCGCGGGGCGCTTCGGAATAGGATCCTTGAACGCCTCCATGAGTTTCTTCTCCATCTCGGCGGGATCGAAGTCCCCGACCGCGATGACGGTCATGTTCTCCGGGCGGTACCAATCCTCGTAGAAGCGCTTGAGCTCGGAGACCGGCGCCTTGAGGATGATCTCGGGATCGCCGATGGGGAGGCGCTTCGCTTGGCGCGCGCCCTCCCAGATGAGGGGCGCCTGCTTCCGGAAGAGCCGCTCCTGCGGACCTCCGGAGAGCCGCCACTCCTCGTGGATCACCGAGCGCTCCCCTTCCACTTGCGCGGGATCGAGCGTGATGCCGGTGGCCCAGTCTTCCAGGACCGTGAGCGCGGTGTCCACCGATGCGGGATTATCCGTGAGGGCCTCGAGGGTGTAGACGGTCCGGTCGAAGGAGGTGCTCGCGTTGACCTCGGGCCCGAAGCGCATGCCCAGGGACTGCAGGTAGCCCACGAGCTCGTTCTCGGGGAAATGCTCCGTCCCGTTGAAGGCCATATGCTCGAGGAAGTGCGCGAGCCCCTGTTGGGAATCGTCCTCGTCCACCGAGCCCGCCGCCACGGCGAGGTAGAGGTAGGCTCTTCCCTCGGGATAGCGGTTCGGCCTGATGAAATAGGTTATGCCGTTCGGAAGCTTCCCGGTGAGGATATCCGGAGCGAGGGGAATGGCCGTTCCCTTCGCCGGGACGCCGCCTCCTCCGCTCGAGAGGCATGACGCGACGAAAATGACGGCCAGAAAGGCCGCGAGAATGCCCGCCGCGCGGGCGAGGGCCGTATTTCGCTTCTTCGTAGTCACTTTATGCTCCTTCCGTGTCGCGGTTTTCCGCGCGTGGATCGGTTTCCTATCAACATCGATGCGATGGCACGTGTCAGTCAAGCGCCTTCATTCCCCATCGCTCTGACTGACTCACCATCGTCTTGCCGTGAAAGCATATCCCGACAGCGCAAGGAAAAGCCCGATAAACGAACGATTCTCGGAAAAACGGCCGAATCGGCTTGCAATCTCCGGGAAAGGGCTATATACTTTGTTTATCAGAGTACTTTGTTTTTACGAAATACGGAGGGCGCATGAATACGGAACCATCGACCGAACAAGCGCGGAAAGACATCGAGTTCATCAAATCGATGATCCAGGAGGGCCGCTCCCTCCTCATCGAAAACGGATCCGCCTTTATCATCTGGGGAATCGCCATCCCCATCGGAACGGCCTGTTCCTACCTCCTCCCCCTCGTCACCCGCTCGCCCCTCGCCTTCGCGGCCCTCTGGGCCGGGATCCTCCTGATCGGATTCGCGGCGTTCTTCCTCATCATGCGCGGAACGCCCCGGAGCATGATGAACGCCTCCTACGCCGGTAAAATCCACGGCATGACCTGGCTCGGAGCGACCGCCGCCATGACCGTCACGGGAATAGGGTACTTCTTCGGCAAGATGGGGCTGAACGCCTTCATCGGCGTCATCGCGGGCGTCATCGGATGCGCCTACCTCGTGTCGGGCGCGATCACGCGGTACCGCTGGCTCATCGCGCTTTCCTTCGCCTGGTGGATCGGGGGAATCGCCTGCTTCTTCATGCCCGCCTACACCGCCCCGGCGGTCCTGGCCGGAATGGTCGTCCTCCTAGAGCTCCTGCCGGGGATCGTGGCCTTCTCGAGGCTGAAAAAGGCCAGCCGTGCCGACTGACTTCGATTACCGCTCGCTCGACGAGATATTCCACTCGAGGATCAGGCTCGCCATCGTCTCGGTCCTCGTGGGCGCGGGCGAGGCGGACTTCACCAGCATCCGCGACGCGATCGGCGCGACGGACGGTAATCTCACCACGCACATGCGGAAGCTGGAGGACTCAGGCTACGTGGAGGCGCGGAAAGGCTACGTGGGCCGTAAACCGCTCACGTCGTACCGGCTCACGGAATCCGGCAGGAAGGCCTTCTCGTCCTACGTGGAGAACCTTGCCAGGTTCCTCGAGCCGAAGTAGCTAGCGGGACGCGGTGAGCGGAACGGCGCTCGCGTACCCGATACTTTGTTTTTCAAAGTCGATTCGATCGACAAGGAGGCTATCATGCGAATAATCAAGACGATGCTCATCGCGATCATGGCGGCGCTCGCCGCCGGGCGCGCTGTCGCGGATTCCGGGGACCTCGGGGCCTACGACGACGCGTCGTTCTCATTCGCCCTCTCGGAGAGCGCGGGAGATTTCGGCCTCGGAGCGAGGGTCATGAGCCCCTTCATCATCGACGTCGTCGCCGTGAGCGCCGGCGCGGACTACGTCTGGCGCGCGGGGGCGCTCGATTCCGATCCCGCTTCCGACGCGTGGACGCCCTATTGGGCCTTCAGGCTCGGCGTCGTCGCGGGTACGCTCTCGCTCGACCGCTGCATCAGGCTCTACGGTTACGGCGGCGCCGTCCTCGCGCTCACGAGCGACGAGGTCGACGACGATCCCTGGGCGATCGGCGGCTACGGAGGTTTCGGCTTCGAATTCCTCTTCGGGAACACGGGGAAGAGCTTCGGCGCGGGATACTTCATCGAATTGGGAAGCAACGGGATCGGCCTCGAAGCGGAGCGCATGCCCGGCGATCCGATCTACCTCAACGGCTTCTCCGTGGCCACGGGATTCAGGATGTACCTCTAGCGCCGGAGCCCTACGCCCCCCGCGGGGCCGGTCGCGGCCCTCGCGGGAACGGCGCCCTATCCGCCGATCCTTCACGATTTCTTTACATCTTCTTTGCCGCCCGTTGACCGGCCGCGTCCATCCGCGCGCGATACTAGGAAGCGGAGGATACAGCCATGAAAAGAACCATGACGATCATCATCGCTTTAGCGGCGATATCGACGCTCTCGGTCCAGTCGCTCATCGCCCAGCCCGCCCAGAGGCCCCGGGTGGAAGTCGCCTTCGTGCTCGACTCGACCGGGTCCATGGGGGGGCTCATCGAGGGGGCCAAGAAGAAGATCTGGTCCATCGCCAACGCCATAGCCGATTCGCGGCCCCGGCCCGATCTCAAGATCGGCCTCATCTCCTACCGCGACCTCGGCGACGAGTACGTGACCAAGCGCTACGACCTCACCGACGACATAGACGCCGTCTTCGAGCGCCTCATGTCCTTCCACGCGGGCGGGGGAGGCGACGGCCCCGAGAGCGTCAACCAGGCCCTGAACGAGGCCGTGACCCGGCTCTCCTGGTCCTCGGGCCCCCGGACCCTCAGGATCGTCTTCCTCGTCGGCGACTACCCGCCCCACATGGATTACGCCCAGGACGTGAAGTACTACGACACCTGCGCCGTCGCCCGCAAGAAGGACATAATCATCAATACGGTCCAGTGCGGCGGCTACTACGAGACCACGCCCATCTGGAAGGAGATCGCCCGCCTCGGCGAGGGGCAGTTCGTCGCGCTCGAGCAGACCGGCAACATGGTCGAGATCGTCACGCCCTACGATGACGAGATATCCCGCAAGAGCTCCGAGCTCGGCGATACGGTCCTGGCCTACGGAAGCCGGGAGGAGCAGGCCGTCACCAATGAGAAGCTCCGCAAGGCCGCCGAGGCCCCGGCCTCCGTCGCCTCCGACCGCGCGGCCTTCAACAGCAAGAGCGGCGGCCGCGCCGTCCAGGGGAAGGGCGATCTCCTCGCCGACCTGGACGAGAAGGAAGTCGACGTGTCCAAGCTCAAGGACGACGAGCTCCCGCCCGAGCTCAAGGGCCTCAAGCCCGCGGACCGCGAGGCTCGCATCGAATCCATGAAGAAGAAGCGCGCGGCCCTCAACGCCGAGATCGCGGAATTATCGAAGAAGCGCGCCGCCTACATTTCCGAGGAGCAGAAACGCCAAGCCGCCTCGTCGAAGGGCGATTCCTTCGACCTCAGGGTCGGCGAGATCATCAGCGATCAGATGGAAGAACTGAAGGATTGACCGTTCGGCCGCCCCGGATCGTTCTCCGCCGGGGCGGCGTTTTTTCTCGCCGTTCGATGCGCGGCGCGGCGGCCGCGCTCACTCGTCGAGGTACCAGCAAGGCTCCTCGGCGCGTTCCTTCCGTCCGGACATCCCCTTCTCGCGGTACAGCTTATGGATATCATCGGGCAGTCCGAGGCGCGGCAGCGCCGGGATGAGGCGTCCCTCGACGATCGAGGCCATGCGCTCGGCGATGCACGAGAACGCGTAGTAGCCGGCGTCGGCCCATGAATAAGGCACGTTGATGCGGAAGCGCCTTCCGTCCTTGTGCGTCGATTCGTAACGGAATCCGGGCGGGAAGGACTTGAGTTGGTCGATCGGCCCCTCGATGAAGCGGTCCCGGGCCTTGGCCTTGATCTTAGCCTCCAGCGCGGCGAAACGGGGGGCCCTGCTCGGCGGAATGAGCTCGCCCTTCACCGCGAGCGCCGTGAAGTCCGAACGAAATTTCTGCCCGCAGATCTCGATGAACCTCAGGAACCGCGATCGGCAGATGTAGCTCGAATCGACGTTCTCCGTGTAGGCGCCTATGGTGTTCCGGCAGAGCTCCTGGAGATAGAGCATGAGCTTGTGGGCCTTCCTGAGGTAGAGATAGTCGGGATCCCCCTCACCCGCGGCGCCGAAGCCCAGGTCCTCGAGCGGATACCCGATGTTCCGCATGGCGCAGACGTAGTCGTACACGCGGTTCACGAAGTACTTCATGGAGAAATGCCACTCCGGAGGCGATACGAGGAGCCGCTGGGGGAAGAGCCGCCTGCAGTAGAGGTCGTAGACCCTCGACCCGACGACCGTCCTCACCCGCTCCGATCCCACGAGGCTCTCCCTGCCGATCTCCAGGGGATCCCCCGACCGGAGCCGCGCGAAGGAGGTCTTCCCTCCCCCGGTGAGGCCCAGGAAATGCTCGAAAAGGCAGGCGTCGGGCATGGACCGGGCCCTCGAGAAGATCCGCTCGCGGACCTCGGGGAGGTCGCGGAGAACGTGGATGCTGCGCTCGTTGCTCTTGTAGAAGAGGCCGTGCTTGTAGCGCGCGGAGGCGTCCGGATGCTCGAAGCGGGCGAGCACCGCCTGCTCCCCCTGGATGCTGAAATCCGGATGCAGCTCCACCACGATCCCGAAGCGCTCGAGGATCTCGCTCCTGAGGCGGGAGGTCTCCGCCTTGAGCGCGGCGAGGTCGGATATGGGGACGCCGCGCTCGGTGACGATGTTGAGGTCGACGTCCGTGGAATCCTGGGCCCCGAGGTCGTTGTAGGAGGAAAAGAGGCGGCCGAGCCCGAAGAGGAAGATGGACCTGGCGAGGCGCGGCCGGAGATCGGAGAGGAAAATATGGCCGATCCAGTTCTCCACGATGAAGCGATGGAGGTCCTTCCGCGGCAGGAGGAAGGTCGATTCGACGCAAGCGGGATCGAGGCCGGCCGAGCCTCCGTTCAGTATGGCGCGATTCCGCTCCACGAAGATCTTCTCGAGAAATGACGCTTTCTCCGCCCGCGCGGCCCCCGCGGCGGCCATTTCCGCGAGCTGGCGCTCGAGGGCGTCGAAGCTCGGGTCGGCGTACCGCGATCGGGATTTCGCTTTCGGGGTCTGACGTGACTTTTCGACCATCGCCCCGTTAGTTTCCCTCCGAAGGCCGTCGAGGTCAAGACGAAATCGATATTTCCGGATACATTCCGATCTGGGGCGGCCGACGGGCCGCTATAAGTCGAGCGCGAGGAGGATAGCCATGGGCCGGTTGAGATGGCTCCATTCGGGAGAGCGGAACGCGGAGACGCACGTCGCCCTCCTCCACGGATTCGGCGCCAATGCGCGGGACCTCGCGGGCATCGCTCCCTCGCTCGACCCGGAAGGCCGCTTCGCCTTCCATTTCCCCGAGGCTCCCGTGGAGCTCTTCCAGGACGCCCGCGCCTGGTTCCCCGCTGATCCGGCGGAGGCCGAGCGGGCGCTCTCGGGCACGCTCTGGCGCGATCTCCCCGGCTACGACTCCCCCTCGATCGACGACGCGCTCGGAGCGCTCCTCCAGGATCTCGATGCCCTCGGGCTCGCGGGCGAGCAGCTCCTTCTCGGCGGCTTCTCCCAGGGCTCGATGATGGCCCTCCTCGCGGGGCTCTCCCGTCCCTGTTCCGGAATCATCCTCTTCTCCTCGGCCCTCTTCGCTGAAACGCGCCTCGCCACCCTCCTCGCGTCGCCGCCCCGCATGCCCGTATTCATGGGTCACGGAACGGCGGATCCCCTCCTTCCGTATGGATCGGGCGTCGCGCTCCGCGACCTCTTCGCGGGCCGCGGCATGGACGTGGAATTCCATACCTTCGACGGAGGCCATTGGGTGGATGAGGGGGAGGCCGCCGCGGCAAGCCGGTTCATCGGACGGATCGCGGCGGCGCAATAATTCAAGTTCTTATAGGGCGCTCGTAGGCCGAACGCGACATCAATCGCCGAACGGCGTCGGATCGCCCTCGTCTCCGCGACCGTCTCCATCGCTGTCAACCTGAACGCCGCCGTCGATCGCCCGTAAAGGATTGAAAACGTTCGGCGCGTTATCGGACGCGTTCGGAATTCCGTCGCCGTCCGCGTCATCAACGGTGACTCCTGAGTATTCGTAAGGATCGGTTCTCGTAGGCAAGATGTCCGGCTCTCCGGCGGGAGCTCCGTCAGCGAAAGGCAAGGGATAATAACCCGAAGAAAAGGCCGCCGTGGTCGTCGCCAACTCCCGGGGCGTCGCAATGAGCTTCTCGACGCCCCCGACCGTGATCGCTTCCCAATCGCCGGCCGCGTTGTAATCAGGCATGCCGAGCACGAAAGCGGAATTCCCATAGAGCGTCTCACCGCCCCTTATGACGAGACATACGTCGGAAGGCTCCGCGTCGATGACGGCCATATAGCCATCATTGCCTCGCGCGTCATAAAGCACGAGATCAGCGATCCTTCCCTGCTCGATCGAGCCGATCTCGCCACCGACCTTGAAAGCCTTCGCCCCGTTGATCGTGGCCATATCGACGATTTCCTTGGGAGAGAACCGCCGCGCGAGCCGATTCACATTGAACCACTAGGCAGCCTTTATTTCCCTCAGCATTGACGTAGAGCCAGTTACCGTCCAATATGAACCGAGCGCTACGTTTCCGCCCGCGTTCGCGAAGGTGGTTACCCGCAGGGTATCGCCGAACAGGTAAAGGTCGTTCCGCGGCGTCCATATGATAGAAGTTCCCCGTTCAGCTACCTTTAACAAATCATCGGACCGAAGCGCGGCCGCGGTTCCGAGCACTGTCTTGGGACCTAACGCGTCGATCATGCCGTTCACGGTATCCGAAATCGCGATGAATTCAGCCCGTGCTTGTTCGCTGAGGCCATCCGCCGTCGCTAGACCGGTCCCAAGCGTCCGAGATGCGATGTCGGCCGGTATGCCGGTATCGATATTAATAAAGGCCTGCGGATCGTCGCTAATCGGGCCGTTTGAATTGCCGAGGGGATAGTTTTCGAAATCGGCGTCCTGATAGCTTAGGCCTTCAGATCTTCCGCAAAAATTACGAATCATGCCATTGACTCCGCCAGAGCTCGCTGACGAAGTGGTTCCGCTCATCACGTGCCGCACTTCATCGTATGAAGCGGGGTGTCCAGTCGAGTAAGTGATCGCGGTATGCCCGTTATATCCCCTCAGCCATTCAAGGCGATGGTCGTACTGCTCCGTTCCGATGACCGCCGGCTCATTCCCTCCGTAACCGTTATGGCTCCTGCAATTAATGAATCCGGGCGCCAACAAACCGTATTTGCATACGATCTTCGTCGAGCCGGCGTATAGAGGCGAACCCGAGGCGTCCAGCCCGACGTACTGGATGACGCCCGCGGAATCGATGAGAACCTGTCCGCCCTTGATAATCCCGGAAGGCGTCACGATATCCGCCCAGATGAGGAGTGCCGCGTCCCCCGTGGTGACTGTCCCGATCGTCCCGGCGACCGGCTCCGGAGGAACCGTACCCTGCGTCGACGGCGGATCTTCATGCTCCCAGGATTCGTTTTGGATCGGTGACGATGCGTTCGCCGAGCACGCCAACGCCATCAGGGAGACCGCGAGCGCGATTCCGATAACCAGCAAGACAAAAAAGACTCTCTGAACTCGTGAATGCGTTTTCTTCATTTCAACTCCTTATAATTTGATGGATTTTCAACATAGGTTATCATGATGGAGCGAGGAAAAACCGGAGAGGTTTGGCTACTTTCATATACGCTCCAGAATGATTCTCTTATTTTTCATTTTATACCATGCACGATCATCCCACAATGAATCCTGCCTGCATGACACATTCGGAGGATTCGCTTCGTCAAACTTGTCACTTTACAATATTATTCTTCGAAATTCATTAAATCCTTTTATATATAAGATATAACGAAAAAACGGATTTTGTAATATCATTGTCCGTCAATCATCGATCGACATTTTTCTTGACAACTAAAATAACCTGGTCCTACAATTCGAAGCTCGAAATTCCTTAAGGAGGCTCGAATGAAGAAGGTTGTGTTCATCGCTCTCGCATGCGTCGCGGCCCTCGCGGCGTTCTCTTGCACGTCCACCGCCAAGCCCGCGGAGAAACCCGCTCCCGCGCCGGCGGCCGCCGCCCCAGCGGCTCCCTCGGGACCGATGGTCGAGGCCGTTCGCGGCACGCCCGCCGCCATCGACGGCACCATGGACCCCGTATTCGCCAAGGCGCAGGTCATCGAGACCGGCATGATCGCCGTCGGCGACACCAGCCAGGCTCCCGCCACGGGCCGGCTCGCCTGGGACGACAAGTACCTCTACGGGGTCAGCGCGGTCTAGGACGCCGTTCTCAGCGACAAGAGCCCGAATCCCTGGGAACAGGATTCCGTGGAAATCTATATCGATGAGAAGAACTCCAAGAAAGGCTCCTATCCCCCCGGCGTGGCCCAGTACCGCGTCAGCTATAACAACAAGGCCTCCGGCGGCACCGGCGCCAAGCTGTCCGAATTCAAGTCAGGCGTGAAGATCGTCGACGGCGGCTACAACGTCACGGTCGCCATCCCCTTCACCCTCGGCGCCCCGGCGGCCGGGACGGTCATCGGTTTCGATTTCCAGACCAACGATGACGGCACGGGCAAGGGCGTCCGCTCAGGCATCAAGGATTGGGCGAATAAGACTAACAACAACTACCAGAGCGCCCAGTACTTCGGAAACGCGAAGCTCCTTCCCTGAACGACGAGCTAAGCGATAGAAAAAGCCCCGGGTCTCCCCGGGGCTTTTTCATTCCTTTCTGTAACGGCGCCGCGCGGCCGCTCAAGCCGCCTTCACGGGCCGACTATCAATCAATCCACGGGGCGGAATACGATATCGTCCAGTTCGATCCATCGATCGACGCCGCCGAGGCCGAAGGTGAGCCGCGCCCGTTCCAGGTCCAGGTAAGCGGGGAAGTCCACGCGATACCTCGCCCACTCGGGGGAGAACGTGGCCATCATCCATGGCGACGCCATCGTCCACTTGTCGCCGTCGCCGTTTACGTCCGTATCGAATTCGCAGAAGTAGAACTCCATGAGCCCGGGGGATTTGGATCCGGCCCGCGCTTCTGCCCTCATGGAGAACTCGAGCTGGTAGCGCCGCCCTTTCTTGAGGGTGAACCCAGTCCACGGAATAAGCTGGGCGTGCCAAAGGGGATCGATCGGCGCCTCCTGCTCGAAGCGCATGACGCCGTCGCGGGAGGAATATCCGCCCAGGCGCGACCCGTCGAAGGAGAAGCCCCGCCAACCGAGGAGCCCGCGGGAGAAATTGCCGTTGAACGGCACGCCTGTTCCGACCCGGCCGTCACTCAGCGTTTCGTCGTAGGCGCCGGGAAGCCCGATCTCCTCCACCTTGAATTCCCGGAGCCAGACCGTCCCGAGGTCGATGCCGAAATGGAACGCGGGCGTGAATCCGCTCCTTGTATCGAAATTATAATAGAAATACTGAGTGAAGCGTTCGGGGGACGTACCGAGGAGGAACTCCTGGTACCCGTTCATGGGAGAGTACTGGTTTCCATCCCCGTCGATGTCCAATTCAGGCTCGGCGACGACGGCATCGGCCCTGTGGGGGGCGTCGGCCCAGGCCACAAGGCTTATGCGGTACGCCCGTCCCTTCACGAGGGTCACCCGCGGCATGACCATCTGGACGCTCCAAATCTTGTCCGCGACGGCCTTTTTCACGTCGATCCTGATATTCGGCCCATCCTGGGCCGCGACGCCTTCAGCCCCGTTTTCCTGGAAATACATCCACGGAACGAGCTCGAGCGCGGGCAAGGCGGACGTATCCGCCGCCTTGCGATCCCAGAATTGGTTGATGGGCCATTCCGTCTTTGCGGATCCGCTCGCGTCTCCCCGAATGATCGGGGTCGCGGACATGCGGTATTCAGGTTCCTTGGGTTCGGGCCTCGCCTTGAATTCCTCGAGAGCCTTTATATCGGACTCCTCGACGGGCTTCCGTTCCACGGTCGTGGCCGCGGCCGCCTCGCCGAGGATCGCGGGGATATCCGCGTCCGCCTCACGAGCGCCCTCGGCGACGTCGTTCCCGATCGCCGTGAAATCAGCGGCGACGCAATACGCGGCCTGGCCCGGCTCGAGCTGGGGAAAGGCCTCCAGCGCCGTTTCGGCGGCATCGCCTAAGGCCACTTCCCCGGCGACGGGATCATAGACTCCGCTTTCGATGAGCGCGTCGGGGAAAAGGGCGACTTTTCCGTCGATGACGGATACCTTCGTTCCCTCCTTGTCGATGGTTACGGAGAAAACCGTACCCCGGACGCCGCAGGCCACTCCGGGCGTCCTCACCGTGAACGAGTCGCGCCCGGCGAGCTTCTGGACCTTGGCCAGCACGCCGCCCTTCTTGGCCGCCACCTGGGCCCTGCGCTCGATCAGGTCGAGCCGCGCGAGCTCGACGACCGAGTCGGCCTTGAGCATGATACGGCCGATGCCGGGAAAAGAGAGCTCGCAGCTCGATCCCTTGGCGGTCCTCACCGTATCGGTTTCCACGACCGGCGAGCCGATCTCGAGCCGATTCTCCTTCCCTCCATTCGAGAGAAAGGCCTTGCCCTCGAGGAAGGTGACGGTCCCGCCGACGGCTGACGGAAGCGGGGACGCCGCGACGGCGGACGCCGAATCCGACGGCTTCCGGGGCGCGCAGGAAAAGGCGAGGAGGCATGCGGCAAGGAAGGAGAACATCGCGCGGGCGGGAATCGATGAAGGACGTTTTGAAACGATGATGGGCTTACATGGCATAATGGGCCTCCGAAAGGCCCATTATACCACGAGAAAATCGACTTCTAAAGCAGGTCCCGATCAGGCCACGTAGCTGGAGAGCATCTCCATGCGAGCGGGATGCTGGAGGCGCTTCAGGGCCTTCTTCTCGATCTGCCGGATGCGCTCCTTGGTGAGCCTGAACCGATCGCCGATTTCCTTGAGCGACTGGGCGTGCCTTCCATTGAGTCCGTACCGGGAACGGATGATCTCGGCTTCCTTCTCGGAGAGTGTCCTGAGGACGGCGTCGATGTCGGACCTGAGGTTCTGCTCCACAGCGTAATCCTCGGGGCTCACGTGGCCCTCGGACTCGACGAAGTCGCCGATGACGGAGGAATCCTTCTCCATGTACACGGGCGACTCGAGCGAAACGAGGTCCCTGGATATGCTCGTGAGCTCCGCCACGAGGGATCGGTCCATATTGAGCATAGCGGCTATCTCGGATATCTCGGCGTTATCGCCCTGGCCCTGCTTGACCAGCTTGCGGGCCTTCTCGATCTGTACGAGCTCGTTGGCGCGATTCAGCGGCAGGCGGATGAGCCTGGACTTCTCGCAGATCGCCTTGAGGATGGCCTGGCGTATCCACCACACAGCGTAGGAGATGAAGTGGTAGCCCTTGTCCACGTCGTAGCGCTCGATGGCGTTGATGAGTCCGATGTTCCCCTCGGAGATGAGGTCGGAGAGGGGAATGCCCTGGTTCTGGTATTTCTTGGCGACGTTGACCACGAACCGCAGGTTGGACTTCACGAGCATGTCTTTGGCGGACTTGTCTCCGGCCGCGGCTTTGCGAGCGTAGCTGTCTTCTTCCTGGCGGGTGAGCAACGGAATCCGGTTAATCTCCTTCAGGTACAGTGAGAGAACGTTCTCCTCATTGACCTGTGAGCCGGTACTTCTGTGCAGTCTCTGCGCTTTCATCTGTGTACCCCCGCCTCTGTTATTGCAACATCCATGCCAGGCGGGCAAAATCGCTTTTGTAATAAAATTAAAGGTACGGAAAGAATGCTAAATCATTACTTAATAACTACTTGGAATATAGACGGAGAAAACCTGCGCCTCACGGGAAAAGAAGCCTGATGTACCGTCATTTTTAATATTGAGTCATTCCCACACAGAGCCATGAAATGGCGGGGTAATTGTGTGAAAATGAGCCAAATTCAGGAAAACGAGGAAAAGCGCGTATCAGCCCATCGTCAAGCTATACATATCCCCGTTCGGCCTCGCACAGGCTCGCTCTCCGTCCACAGCACCGAGAATAGGCGAGCCCAGATCCGCAGGGACAGGAGCCTTCAGCGGGAATCCGTCTGCCCGATTGGAAATCCACGGAAATATCCGGCATCTCGAAAGCCCGTTCCGGACCCCGCATGGGAAAAACGATCTTCACGGCCTTGAAACGCGCGAGCTTCTCTTCCGGCCCCTTCCCTTTCAGGACCCCCATCCGCTCAAGCCCCTTCCACGCGTCCTCTATGAGGTCGAGGATCGCGTCGCGCTCGCAGGAGGAGGCGAAGGAACGACGGGGCCGCCTGGAGAGGTAGCGGGCTATCTGCACGGATTGGAACGCGGCCCGGTCGTCCTCGCGTTCGTTCGCGAGCCTCGGCATGCCGTATGCGTTCGAGAATCGAAGGTATAGGGACCTGGCGTGTCCGCGCTTGACGAGCCGTTGGGATGAGGCGATCGATCTCAACGCCGCAGCCTTATGGCCGTCGCGGAGCAGGCCGATCCCGAGCCAGTAGAGCGTGAGCGAGAGCGCCCCCCTCTTGGACACCGGGAGATCCGAAACGAGCGATCTGAGTTCCTCGACGGCGGATTCCACCCTGCCCCGGCCCATGGCCCGGAGCGAGGCGCGTAGAGCGGGATGCGCGCCACGATCCAGATTTATCCGCATGATGTCAAAGTACTGAGACGGACTCGTCCGGGCAAGGGCCGCGGATCCTCATTCCCTGAGGATGACCCAGGTGGCGCCGGAGCCGCCGTCCCGCTTATCGGCGCGGCCGGTCCTGCCGGCGGCCGGATAGCGTTCCAGGAACCGCGCAACGGCCCGCGCGAGCACGGGTACGGACTCGGAATGGAGGCCTTTTCCGTGGACGACGAGGACCTTCCTTAAGCCGGAACGCCGGCACCCCTCGAGAAAGGCTTCCAGTCGTCCGATGGCCTCCGCCTCGGTGAGGCCGTGGAGATCGACGCTCGCCTCCGGCCTCATCCTGACGAGGCGCTCGGCGTCGTTCCGGCGCCGCTCCTCCTCGGAGGCCTCGTGGTCCAGGTCCGCGTCCTTGTCGCCGACGCCGTGGCGGTTCATGTACGCGATGAATTCCTCGTCGGCGCGGGAACGCGCGGGACGAAGGGGGGCGGAGGAAGCGGACTTGCGCTCGCGTTCCTCGCGCTTCATGCCCTCCCATTCGTTCAGGATGTCGCCGAAGCTCATGCCTCGTTCGCGCCGGACGAAGGAGAGGCCGCACCCGCGGCGGGCGGCGTCCCTCCCGCGGAGGAGGTGCTCGCTCCCGCTGAGGGCGGAACGGATTCCGGGGCAGGAGATCGCGGGGGGGACTGCTTGGCCTGCTTCGCGTAGGCGGCGGCCTTCTTCTTGGCCTCGATGAGCCTGTCCAGATAGCGCTGGAAGGCCTTCTCCGCGTCGAGCTCGGCGCCGAGCCTGATGCCTTGGCTTTCCTCGAGGGAACGGTACGGGAGGATGCGTTCCTCGCGGTACGCCCAGCTCGCGGGCGAATTCACGAGGTAGTCGAGGACCTCGAGGATGCTGAGCGCGTAATAGACGAGAGCGGCGTTGGTGAGTTTCTTGGGCGAGGGGCCCTCGTGCTTGAGGAGGGCGCGAAGCCTGTCGATGGCGAGATTGTCGACCTCGACGTGGACGGGGTCGAAGGGATTTCCCATGGCGACGGAAGAATAACTCCCGCCCTCCTTGCGCGATTCGATCGAGCGCTCGACGTCCCGCGCCGCGATGCCGAGGTAGCGCTTCATGAGCGGCGACATCTTGTAGAGGGGCTTCAAGTCGCGGTCGCGGGAGGTCTGGAGCCCCGAGAAGATCGTCCCCTTCGTGTAGGGGAGGAAATAACGCTTCTTATAGAAAAGGAGATCCGCGTCGCGCTTGGCGGCGAAGGTGGAATTCTGCGATTCGCGCTCGGTCTCCAGGAGGCGGCAGTACTCGGAGAGGAGGGGCAGGTAGCGCTTGGGGATGACCTCGTCGCAGGGGCTGATCCAGTCGCTGAGGATGCCGTTCACGCCCTCGCTCAGGTCGACGGTCTCGCCGTCCTGCGCGAGGCCCCAGCGCACGCTCCTGAAGCCGTGGAAGAGGTCGTTGAGGATATACGCGAGCACGATCACCTGGAGGAGGGGGTCGCTCGGCGCGATGAGGTCGCTGCCCTTGGGCAGGGAATAGAGCTTGTTGAAGTAGGGATAGACGTCGGGATGCTCCTCCCAGCGCGAGAAGCCCGATTCCGGAAAGATCGATTCGAGGACGGCGAGGCCGTTGCGGACGGTCCGGGGGGTCGCGTCGCGCGACGCGGGGGCCATCTCGGAACCCATGAGGGTGACCCGTTCCTCGTTACGCGCTTGCTACCGTGCCGCCGGCGCCGTTCCGATCTCCAGAGCCCGTCGTATCGCCTCAGCGGCTCCGCCGTCTCCGATGACGGTTCCCTCCGTCGGCAGGGCGACGAGCGCGGGGGAGCCGTCCACGGGCGCGGCCCCCTCGTCCGGCGCGGACGCCGCGGCCTTCGGTCCTTCCGCCGCGGCGTCGCCCGGGGCGCCCGCCTTGTCCGGAACGCCGGCATCGGCCTTTGCGTCGATCGAATCGAGATGCTTATCCGACACGAGGACGACGGACGGCAGCACGTCCTCGCGCCTCAGGGCCATGAAGGCGAGTATCTTCCCCTCGTCATAATCGTAGAACTCGGAGAAGGTCCGCCTCTTCCTTCCGCAGAGTCGCATGAGGAGGGGATACCAGCGGTAAGCGACGTTCGCGAAGAGGTAGTCGAGCTCGTCAAGCAGGGCCTCCCTCGCCTCGGCGAGCCGCTTCTGGGACTCGGGATCGACCTCGGGGACGGAACGGAACGCGCGCTCGACGGCTTCCTTGAGCACGAAGCCCTCGTGCGCGTCCTTGAGCCTCACGATGGGATAGAAGACGAGACGGACGAGCGATGCCAGCATAGGGAGCTCGATGGAACGGGGATTGCGCTGGAGGACCAGGAGCTCCCGCGATATCTCCTCGAGGTCGACCGAGACGAGGATCTCCATGACCCTGAGATAGGCGGGAACGACCTTGAGCCGTTCGCGCACGTCCGCCCGCTTCGGCGGATAGAGGAGCCGGGCGGCGCGCTGGAGCGCCTCGAGATGCTTGAAAGTCTCGGGAACGATGTCCATGAGGAAGAAGGGATTGACGCCGTCCTTGAGCCCGGGGAGGAACGAGAAAAAGGAAGCCACGACCTGGCCCTGCGTCTTGATGAGGAAATCCGGCTGAGAGCAGAGGAAATCCATCTTGAGGCGCTGGCCGTAGGCCAGAGTCGCCTCGCGCGCGAGCTCGCGACCCTCGTCCTCCTTCGCGGCGTCGGCCTGGCGACGCTCCTGCCCGGCGCTCGACGCGTGGCCGGACTTCTCGAGCCGCGAAGCGGAGCGTTCGTCCTGGAATTCCACGTCCCCGGGCCGCTGAAGATCGCGGCGCTTGCGGGGAGCGGGCTCCTCGGGGGATCGCTCGATACCGACCTCGCCGCCGAGGATTTTCGCGACGCGGCGGGCTTCCTCGGGATCGAGATCGCCGAGGTTCTTCCTGACCCGATCGAGCTCGCCGGGCTCGTAGAGCGTCTTCGACTTTGCCATATCCCCCCGCCGCGCGCGGGCTCAGGCCCGCAATCGTTTCCTCTTGCCCATGCCGTAAAGGCCGTCCACCACGATCTTCTCGCCTTCCGGGGTCATGATCCAGCCCTCGTAGCGCCCGAAGGGCCCGTGGTAGTCGCTCTCCGCGAAAATCGCGTTGACGTGGACCGAATTCCTGGCCTCGGGGACGAAAGAGAGGTCCACCATGCCCTCGACGTCCTGGATAATCCACTCGCCCTCGGGACCGAGGGGCCGGGTGATCCTGATAGCCGGGAGCGGATACAGCTTCCCGTCCGCCCAGACCCCGTTCTCGTTGATTTTGTCCTGCCCGGGGAGGTGGTTGTCCGCGAGGCTGAAAGCCACGAAGCGCCCGTCCTCCGTCCTTCCCATTCCCGCCGCCAAGTCGAGGAAGCTGAGATACGGGAAGTATCCCTTCTGGTCGGTGAACATGCCGTACGCCCGTCCGCTGATCGACCTGATCCTGTCCCCGACGCGGATGGAGCCCTCTATCGGTCCGGGCGCCCGGTACGAGTATATCGCGCGATTCAAGCCGACAGGGATGACGGACACTAAAGAATTCCCGGCCGCTGGCCCGCGGTCCATCCTGACGCGGAAATCGAGGTCCGGGCGTCCGGGATACCCGGCGATCCTCGCGCGGAGGGACACGTAGCCGTCCACGAGCCGGGGCCGGAGGTCTATGTCGAAGGGCCCGCGTGAGAAACGCGTATGGGAGTCCATGAGGCCGTCGGGAATGGAGAGCCTGCTCCCCGGCATGAAGCGCCAATAGCTGAATCGCCTCCTAGAGGCGCGGTCCATGACGTTCACGTACACGAGCGTGAAGAGCTTGGCGTCGTAGAGGTCGACGTAGACGAAGTATTCGTCCGCGCAGAGCTGGAAGGTCTGCGACTCCTTGACCCGGAGGCCCTTCACGAACCGGGGGAGCGGATAATGGAACACCCGTCTCGCGTCGAGGACGTTCGCGCGCTCGAACGGGGCG
>CAYNQK010000042.1:0-23252 GCA_964399285.1 uncultured Spirochaetales bacterium
CCCGCAGCCCCCCGGACGGAGGGCGGGGCGGCGCGCGGCCGCGGCGGTCTCCACGCCCGCGCGGGCGCGCGCCGGCACCGCGCCGGCCAGGGGCTCGCCGGCCTTCCCCTCGTAGCGGCCGATGCCCTCGATGACGGAGAAGGACCCGCCCTCCTCCGCCGCCGCGACGCCGGATATTCCCGCCGCCCCGGTTCCCTCGGCGGGCCGGAGGAGCTCGGCCGCGCGCTCGAGCACGCCGGCCGCGAGGGCGCGCGGGGGGCGGGGCTCGAAGATGGCCGCGGCGTCCTTCACGATCATCTCGAGGCCGCGGCGGCTCCGCTCGAGGTTGACCATGTCCGCGTAGGACCGGAGCGCGGCCACGACGCTCGTGATGAGTTTCTGTTCCGTGAGCTCGATCTTGGACTTGTAGTCGTTGATGTCGTAGTCGACGATGACGCGGTTCTCCGGGGCCTGGCCGGGTTGGCCCGTCCGGAGGATGATGCGGGTGAGCTTGTCCCCCGCCTCCTCGCGGATGTGCCTCACGAGGAGGAGCCCGGAGTCGGGCTCCTCCATCACCACGTCGAGGAGGACGATGGCGAAGGGGCCGTGGGACGTGATGACGGAACGGGCTTCCGCGGCGGAGTAGGCGGAGGCGAAGGCGATGCCCTTCCCCTGGAACTTGAACCGCGAGAGCACGAGGCGCGTGACGCGATGGACATCCTCGTCGTCGTCGACGATGAGGATGCGCCAGTCGCGGGCCAGGGAGGCCGCGTGCGAGGCCGCGAGCGCGGCGGCGCGGTCAGCCATGGCGGGCGCCCTCGATCGACATGGGAATCTCCACGGTGAACATCGCGCCCCCCACGGGCCGGTTGGACGCGGATACCTTGCCGCCCGTGACCGCATTATACACGATGTGGAGCCCGAGGCCCGTGCCGCCCGACTCCCTGCTCGTCGTGAAGAAGGGCTCGAAGATCCTCCCTAGGTGCTCCTCCGGGATCCCGCGGCCGTCGTCCTCGTAGACGAGCCTGAGCCGTCCCCCCTCCTCGCGGGCCCTGATCGCGATCCTCCCCGCGGCGCCTGGATCGAAGGCGTGCTGGATGGAGTTGAGCGTGAAATTGGCGATCGTCTGCGAGAAGGGGCCGGGATATCCGTCCACGACGATTCCCTCGGGGCAATCCACCTCCACGGCGATCTTCGTCCGCTTGAGGCGGGGCGAGAGCGAGGCGATGATGTCGTCGATGCACTCCCTGACGTCGAAACGCCGGCGCTCCTCGTTGGAAGAGTCCGCCGCGACGCGCTTGAAGCTCAGGATGAGGGAGGCGGCGCGCTGGAGGTTGGCGAGGATGAGCGCCGAGGCCTCCTTGCCGTCGGCGAGGAAGGTTTCGAGCTCGTCGGGCGCGAGCGGCCCCGCCTTCTTCATCCGCTCGAGCTCGAGGATGGTCGCGTGGAGGTGGGACGCCGCGGTGACTCCGACGCCCACGGGGGTGTTGACCTCGTGCGCGACGCCCGCGACGAGGGTCCCGAGGGCCTGCATCTTCTCGATCTCCACGCGCTCCCTGGTTTGGCGCTCGAGGAGCTCGACGAGGAGCGCCGCCCTTCCTATGGTGCTGGCCACCTGGGTCCGGAAGATCGTGTAGATGGAGTAGTCCTCCTTCCTCGACTCGAGCATGAGATAGCCGAGGAGCGTACCGCGGTCCACGAGGGGTATGAGGGTCGCGGCCCAGGGCGAACGGGAGGGCATGGCCCAGTCCGGAAGGACGTCCGAGACAGGGAAACGCTCGGCGGGCTGGGAGCGGACCTCGGGGCCGTGGCCGTCGCGGTCCTGGAGGACGAGTTCCACGACTGCGGAGGCGGGGAGCGACGTCGGAGCCTCTCCCTCCTTCCGCGCGACGGTGACCATGGCCGCGAAGCGGTAGTCGAACTGCGGCAGGTAGCGCCCGAGCGCCGAGCGGATGTCCTGGAGGGAGATGCACTCGGCGAGGGCGCCCGTGAGCTCGTTCGTGAGGAGGTTCGACTTGAGGAAGGAGATGAGTTCGCGCGCGTAGGCCCGCTCGATCCGCCGAGCCACGGAGACCTGCCCCTCGAGGAGGAGGCGCTCCGCTTTCCGTTCCGCCTCCGGGGGGAGCTGGCCGCGGATCCACCGGCGCGTGGAGGCGAGGTCGGCTGATACGTCGTAGAGGTCCCGCTTGTCGTGCTTCGCCGGATCCATCTCGGCGTCGAGCAGCGGCTCGAAGGACGGCTTGTCCACGAGCCCCGAGGCCTCGGCGATGAGGGCCTCGCGCAGGCGGACGATGCCCCCCCGGGCGCCGGAGGGGGGCGTCGCGTCCGCGGGCCCGTGGAGCTCGCCCGAGCAGCCGCAGGATTCCCGCGCGATGAAGCGGGCGGGGAGGGAGACGACGCCCGGGCCGGGGCGGCCGCTGAGGAGCCCCTCCATGGCCTGGAGCGCGCGCTCGGCCATTTGGCGGAAAGGCTGCCTCACGGTGGAGAGGGGCTTGGGGATCACGACGGCCTCCTCGTCGTCGTCGAATCCCGTGAGCGAGACGTCATCCGGGATGCCGATGCCGAGCCTGAGCGCCTCCTCCTGGAAGCCGATGGCCATGCGGTCGTTGAGGGCGACGAGGGCGTCGAAGCGCGGGACCTCGCGCCGCGCGAAGGCCTGGGCGAGGCGTATTCCCGCGTCCTCGGTGAAATCGCCCGGGTGGACGAACTCGGGATCGAAGGGGAGCCCGAGGGAACCGAGCGCCTCGCGGTAGGCGTTGAAGCGCTCGTCCGTCTCCACGCCCTCGCTCGGGCCGCGGAGGCACGCGATGCGTTTCCTCCCGTGGACGGCCGCGAGGTGGCGCACGGCGTCCAGGATGCCGACGCGGCCGTCGACGAGGATCGAGGGGCGGCCGGGCAGGGAGGATGAGATGAGGACCGCGGGCTTCCCTCCGAAGGAGGCGAAGAACCGCTCCATGCCCGCGGGATCGCCGGCGCCGAAGACGACCTCTCCGGGGGCGATGACGCCGTCGAACCTCCGGGAAGCCGCGAGGCCGTAGATGGCGTTCTGCGCCGCGATCGAGGGCTCAGTCCGCTTCACGGCGTGGCGGCCGACCAGGGAGAGGAGGTTCCAGCCCCTGGCCCGGGCGAGGGGGAGGATCTCCTTCCAGATCGAGAATTGGTAGTGCCCGGTCACGGAATTGGTGAGATACGCGATGGTGGGCGTTGCGGGCATCCAGTCTCCCCGGCGAGGCGTTTCATGGCGTCGGATGCACCCTCGCCCCGCCTGGATAAGTGTAGGCCGGGGCGCTACCGCTGGCAAGCCGCGCCCCGGCGTTTGCCTCGCGCGCCGCGGGCTGGGTATCTTGGCGCGAGAGGTGCGATATGAACAAAGTGACCCTGAAAGGCTCCCCGGTATCAGTGCGCGGACGGCTCCCCGCGATCGGCAAGCGGGCCAAGGACTTCCGCCTCACCAAGGGCGACCTGTCCGACGTCGGGCTCTCCTCCTTCGCGGGCAAGGTGAAGCTCCTGAACCTCGTGCCCAGCCTGGACACCTCGACCTGCGCGCTGAGCGCCAAGCGCTTCGAGAAGGAAGCGGGCGCCCTGGGCGGCCTCGCGGTGCTCACGATCTCCCGCGATCTTCCCTTCGCGCAGGATCGCTTCTGCAAGGGCGAGGGGATCAAGAACGTTACCTTCCTCTCCGCGCTCAGGTCGCAGGGCTTCGCGAAGGCCTGGGGCCTCGACATCGCGGACGGCCCCCTCGAGGGGCTCATCGCCCGGGCGGTGGTCGTCCTCGACCGGAACGACGTCGTCCGCTACGTGCAACTCGTGCCGGAGATATCCCAGGAGCCCGACTACGACGCCGCGCTCAAGGCCGTGAAGGCGCTGCTCTAGCAGGTTGTTGAAACGCTCGAAGCATTTCAGCGCTCTGCTAGAACCGCTCGAGTCCTCGCTCGGGATCGTAGCGGACGCGCGTGAGCCGGTCGAGCTTGCGGCCCACGTCGCGGAAGCCGGCTTGGATGATGAGGTTGAGCCAGACGGGCATGGTCTTGATCCGGCCCAGGCGCCGCGCGATGCGCGGAATACGATAGGTTTCCTTCCAGGCGCGGCGATAGGCGGCTTCGAGCTCTTCAGGCTCCATGTTCGCGGGCCGGAAGACGGCGTGGTCCTCATCGTAGAGATGCCATTTCTTGTGGAGGAGCCTTCCTTCGGCGTCCATGGAGGCGTGGAGGGGCGTGCCCGGATAAGGCGTGAGGATGCCGAAGCGCGCCAGGTCCAAGCCGCACTCGTCGATGTCGTCCGCGATCCGATCGAGGCTCTCCCGCGTGTCGCCGTCGCCGCCCAGCATCATGCCGGCGGCCACCGAGATCCCCTTCTCATGGAAGTTGGACACTGCCTCGCGGTAGAGGTTCACGTCGCGGAAGGCCTTCCCGTAGCCCGCCATGGACGCCGGGGAGAAGGTCTCCATGCCGGCGAAGACCGCGAGGCAGCCGGACCTGGCCATGAGGTCAAGGAGTTCGCGGTCGAACGCCGCGTCCACCGTGGCTTGGCAAGCCCAGCCCACCTTGCAGCCCATGAGGGCGTGGAAGAGGGACATTGCGTAATCGCGGTCGCAGAAGGGGCTGGGATCCAGGAGGAGAACGTACTTAGTCCCGAGCTCCTTGATTTCCTCGGCGACCTCCTCCACCGGGCGCTTGTGGAGGCCGTCGTCCCAGACCGCAGGCATGGAGCAGTACACGCAATGGTTGGCGCAGCCGCGGCTTGCGGAAACGCTCGAGATGGGGCAGTAGCCGCGGCGGGACGATGGCCGCGACGGGGCAGGAGATGGCATCCATTCGCTGCCGCCGGAACGGTAAATTTTTTCCTGTTTCCCCGCGATGAAATCCCCGATGAGGCGCGGCCAGGAAGGTTCGGCCGGGCCGACCACGACGGCGTCGGCGCGCGCGGCGGCCTCCTCCGGCATGAGCGACGCGTGGGGGCCGCCCAGGACCGTGAAGGCCCCTTTCATGCGCCAGTACCGGGCGAGGGCGTAGGCCCGCGCCGACGCGGAGGTGGTGGCGGATATCCCTACGATGTCGTAGGAGCGGCCCGCGTAGTCCCCCGGCGTCACGCCCTCGTCGACCATGTCGATCTCGGCATCGAGGCCGGCCGGGACGAGGGCCGCGAGGGTCTTGAGCATGAGGGGCTCGAGGTTGGAGGTCACGGCGCGGATGGTCCTGCGGGGCGCGCGGTAGGCGATGTCCGAGGCGAGTACGAGGAGTATCCTCACGGGCGGACTCCCGCGGGCTTAAGCGGCGCCCCGGCGAAGGCCTCGTAGTCCGCGAGGTTCTCCACGCAGCCGGGATGCTGGAGGGGGAAGGACTTGGTCTCCACCACGGCCTTGGTCATGTCGTGAGCGAAGACGATCCCCTTCTTCGTGAGGAATCCGGGGCCGCCCCTGCCCGAGGCCATGAGGATGGCGATGAAGGCGTTGAGATACGCGGGGAAGGCGGACGAGAACGAGAGCCGCCTGCCGTAGAGCATCATCCCGAAGCGCCGCCACGCCTCGTGGTGGCGTCCTTTCGCGTGCTCGCTCGTGAAGCCCATGGAGGGGCCGGAAGCGTTCATCGCCTTCGCGTAGGCGTCCAGGGGAGGGTTCACGGAGACCCATGCCCTCGTGGAGGAGATCCCGCTCGGTCCCAGCCCCAGGTAGTCGCTTCCCAGCTCGTCGTACGATGAATCGTAGAGCTCCGCACCGCGGGTCCAGGTCCAGAGCGTCCTTCGCGCGTATCCCGCGGATTCCATGGCTCGCCCCGCTTCCTCGATGAGGCCGAAGACGGTCCTGTCGTCCATACGGAGCGGATTCATCCGGGTGCCGCGGATGGTCATGAGGGGATAGAGCGTGGCCTGCTCCGCGCCGAGTCCGATGAAGCGCTTGACGTCCTCGCGGAAATGGTAGGCCTTCTGCTCGTCGAAGCCGACCATGAGGTCGACGTTGGTCCAGAGCCCCGCGGAGCGCGCGGCCTCCACGGCTGCCTCGGCCTTTCCGTCGCCGGGGTCCTCGCGGCCCGCCCCCCTGAGCACCGCGCCGGAGAAGCTTTCCACGCCGATGCTCGCTTTCCGGAAGCCGAGCGCCCTGAGGCCCGCGGCGTAGTCCCGGTCCAGCCCGACGGGCGTCAACTCCATTCCCGCGTTGGGAATTTCCGCCTTCGCCTCCAGCGCGGAATAGATCCGCTCCCAGTCGCGGAGGCTCAGGGTATTGGGCGTGCCGCCCCCGACGTAGAGCCAGGAGGCCCTTCCCGCGAAGTCCCTCCGCGCTATCTCCTCGATGAGCGCGTCGACGAAGAGCTCCTTGCGCGGGGCGGAGAATGTCTCACGGTAATACGGGCAGAACGAGCAGATCGAGCGGCAGAAGGGGACGTGGAGGTAGAGCCCGTAATCGGAACGGAAGGCGCGTTCCGGCGAGGGCCCGAAGCGGTACGCGGTGTCCCTCGCCTTGTCCGTGAGGATCTTGATTGTCCTGCGCGTGAGGAAGGGCTTGCGCGTAGGGGCGATCACGCCGCGGCCTTCCCCGGCCCTATTCCTCGCTCGCCTTCACGAACCAGTTCTGCCCGTCGTTCCTCGTCTCAACGAGGCCTCGCTTCTCCGCGGCGAGCACGAGCTTCTTGAACTGCTTGTAGCCTGCCTTCTTCACGTCCACCTTCTTGTCCATGAGGAGCTGGTTCACGGTCGAGTACGAGACCCAGCCGTCCCGCCCGCCCTTCTGCGCGGCGTCGCGCACGGCGCGGGCGAAGTCGGCCATGACGTCGCTCATCTCCGCCGCTGGCTGGGCCGGTCCCCCGCGCGGCTTGTCCGGGAGGCCGAGGAACATCTCGTTGTCGCGGAATTCGATCTTGACGGCGCCGCGGCCCGCGGCCTTCATCACGTACTGCTTCCAGGTCTTGCAGCCGAAGTCGGCCTCGTCGAAGTTGTCGTTGAGGAGCTTCATGCGGACCTTCACGGCCCCGATGGAGGTGTTCTGCCTGCGCTTGATGAGGATTCCCACGGCCTCGGCGAGGAGCCCGAGGGATTCGTCGAAGCCGACGCGCTGGCGGTCGCGGTCGTCCTCGTCCCCGGCCTCGTCGGCGTCCGCGATGAGCTCGCGGTAGTCCTTGTAGTCGTCCGCGAGGATGAGGAGGTCCTCGCTCGCGCTCTTGGCGTCGCAGATGATGTGGACCTCGATCGCGTGCTTCCTGAGCGCGTGGAGGAGGGGCCTGAAGTCGGCGTCGCCCGTCACGAGGACGATCTTCCTGATGTGCGGGTACTGGTGTATCAGCTCGAGGGCCTGGGTGATGAGGGTCATGTCCGAGGAATTCTTGCGGGATCGCGGCACGTGGACGAGCTCGAAGGAGTTTTCCGCGAGGGTCTCCGATATGCGCTTCAGGAAGTCCCTCGTCCAGTCGGCGTAGGCCATGGCGATGGAGACGCGGCCCAGTCGGTCCGCGTAGTCGATGAGGCCGTTGACGAAGAGCTTGTCCGTGCTGGGCGTGACGTTCTCCACGTCCCAGAGGATCGCTACTGATTCCATTTTTCTACCTTCCTCGGCCCATACTAGGGCAAAAGCGGGGCGGGTACAAGCGGCCCCGGCGTACCGCCGCGGCCTCGGCGTACCGCCGCGGGCCCGGCGTACCGCCGCGGGCCCGGCGTACCGCCGCGGGCCCGGCGCTTGCCCCGCAGGGCCTCCGCGTGTAACTTTAACGGCCGGGGCGGAGAGCGAAACGCCGTTCCCAGCGGAAAGGAGTACGTCATGGATTCCCTCCGTAATCTCCACCCCGTCCTCCAGGCCCTCCTGGGCACGGCCTTCACCTGGGCCATG
Source organism: uncultured Spirochaetales bacterium (assembly GCA_964399285.1). Taxonomy (GTDB): domain Bacteria; phylum Spirochaetota; class Spirochaetia; order Treponematales; family JBGSOB01; genus CAYNQK01. The sequence continues at coordinate 7,793 of CAYNQK010000042.1, forward strand.
ACCGCGATCGGCGCGGCCATGGTCTTCTTCTTCAAGACGATCAACCGCAAGGTCCTCGACGGGATGCTCGGCTTCGCCGCGGGCGTCATGATCGCGGCGAGTTTCTGGTCCCTCCTCGCGCCCGCCATCGACCTCTCGGAATCCATGGGCATGCCCAAATGGCTGCCCGCGGTCGTCGGATTCCTCGCGGGCGGGGCGTTCCTGCGTGTCGTGGACCGCTTCCTTCCGCACCTCCACATCGGCGCGAAGGACGCGGAAGGCCCGTCCACCACGTGGAAGCGCTCGATCCTCCTCGTCCTCGCGATCACGCTCCACAACATCCCCGAGGGCCTGGCCGTGGGCGTGGGCTTCGGGGCCGTAGGCGCGGGAATACCCGGCGCGGGCCTCGGCGGGGCTATCGCCCTCGCCCTCGGCATCGGCATCCAGAACTTCCCGGAGGGCGCCGCCGTGTCGGTGCCGCTGAGGCGGGAGGGCATGGGACGGTTCAAGTCGTTCTGGTACGGACAGCTCTCCGGAATCGTGGAGCCCATCGCGGCGGTCGCGGGCGCCGCCCTGGTCGGAGCGCTCAGGCCCATCCTCCCCTACGCGCTGTCCTTCGCCGCGGGCGCCATGATCTTCGTGGTGGCCGAGGAAGTGATCCCCGAGTCCCAGTCCTCGGGCAACACCCACATCGCGACCCTGGGCACTATGGCGGGCTTCGCCGTCATGATGTTCCTGGACGTGGCCCTCGGATGAGCGGCGCGCGAACCGGGGGCGGGAGCGCCTTCTCGGAAAAGATCCGCGCGAAGGAGTCGGGCGCCCTCCTCTACGGCATCACGCCGCCCAAGGAGCGGACCGATCCCGAAGCCCTCGCGCGCATCGCCGCCAAGCGCACGGAGCGGATCAACGCCCTCGCGCCGGACGCCCTCGTCGTCTACGACATCCAGGACGAGAGCGCGCGGACCGAGGAGGAACGGCCATTCGCGTTCTTCCCGACCCTCGACCCCCTGGGCTACGCCGACGGCCAGCACGCGGGCGTCTCCTGCGAGAAGGTCGTCTACCACGCCGTGGGGAAGTACGGGGAGGAGGAGCTCGCCGAGCGGATCCGCGACGCCGACGCGAAGGGCCACCTCTCCGTCTTCGTGGGGGCCGCCTCCCGCTCGCAGCCCGCGCGGACCCGCCTGGACGACGCCTATCGCGTCCGCGCGGCTGCGGGAAGCCGCGGCCTCCTCGGCGCCGTCCTCATACCCGAGCGGCACCGCCTCAAGGGCGACGAGCATCTCCGCATCCTCGAGAAGCAGCGGAAGGGCTGTTCGTTCTTCGTCTCCCAGTGCGTCTGCGACGTGGATCTCATGAAGGATTTCATCTCCGACTACTACTGGGCGGCGCGGGACCGGGGCGCGGAGCGGGCCTACCTCGTCTTCACCCTCTCGATCTGCGGTACCCGGGAGACCCTCGCCTTCATGGGCTGGCTCGGGATCGACGTGCCCCGCTGGATGCGGAATGACCTCGAGCGTTCTGGCGACTTCCTGGAGGAGTCCGTGAGGCAGAATCTCAGGATCGCGCTCGAGCTCCGGGATTATTGCGCGGCCAAGGGGATGGCCTACGGCTTCAACGTGGAGAGCGTGTCGCCCAAGAAGGCGGAGATCGACGCCTCCGTGCGCCTCTACGAAGCGCTGAGGAGGGAGCTTCCGAGATGACGGAGCGATCGGCCCGATCACGGACGCGCGGATCGCGTTCCGATCGGGACGAGGCCGCGGACCGACCGGGGGGCGCCGAATGAAACGGCCTTCCGTCCCGGGACGGAAGGCCGCCTTTTTTTCCGGCGAGGGTCCGCGGCCCGCGCGTTCTCCCGCTAACCCTTGATGACGATGAAGGGCTTCTTGTTCATCCTCACGCCGCGCTCGTCGAACTCGAAGACGTCGCGCAGCCTGCCATTCGCGAACACGAGGATTTTCCTATCGAGGAAGTAGACCTTGTAGGTCTCCGGATTTGCTCGGTCCATCTTGACGATCGTGTACGCGTCTCCGCGCTTGGTCACGGTGTACGAGGGGAAGCTCACGTCCTTGCGGCCGTTGAAGATCGCTCCCTCCGGACCGAGGGTGGTCGCGATCCGCGTGATGAAGAGCTTCTGGTATTCGATGACGGCGGTGTCGTCCCTGATCGCTACAGAGGCCCTAGGGACCGTGAGGATCGACTCGGGTATGAGATTCGCCTTTCCCGGCTCGAGCTCCACCGAGTAGCCCGCCATGGCCTTCTTGACCACGATCCCGTCATCCTTGAGCTCGATATTCGTTGACGCGGCCATGGGAGCCGTGATCCTTACGCTGCGGCCGGTCTTCTCGACCCTCCTGTTCATGTTCGTGAGGACGAAATCGTCGGCGGTCTCCTCCACGAGGTGGACGAAGGGATCGATGTAGACGTTTCCGCGGTAGTCGATGGAAAGCCCGTTTCCGAGGCACACGCCGATAGGCGCGCTCAGGCGGTTCGTCGATTCGTAGCTCGTCCTAGCCGTGGCGGTATTGCCTATCGCATCCATCTGGTCGAGGTTCTCGGGCACGATCATGGTTATGATGGGGAGCCGGATATCGAAGGGATCCACCGCCGGAGAGAGCTCCATGGGATCGGTATAGGTCTCGGTCGCCTCCGCGGCCTCGAGGTCGATGCCGGCCAGGTCCTTCATGGAGACCGAGCGGCATGACGGGAGCGAAAGGGCCGGGATGAGCGCGAGGGACGCGAGGATGTATCGGGCTTTCATGGGGCCTCCGTTGACGATATGATATATGCGCCGAGCGTTTCGCGGCAATACGGTAAACACGGCGCGCCCCCGCCGGTTACCGGCCGCGGCGCGCCCCTTCGCGATCCTCGAGATATCGCCGTATCGACCTGTCGTAGCTCCGCTCGGCGGCGGGGCTGAAATAGCAGGCGGGGAGCTCGCCCGAGGCGCGGTGGTACGCGATGCATTCGCAGCATAGCCCTTTTCGCTCGCAGGGATACGTGCAGGCGCAGTTGGCCTTGTTAGCCCGAACGGAGCATTCTTTCATGGTCGATAGCCCCTTTGCCGCCGGCTCGCGGGCCGCGGCGTCGCGAGGATCCGGCTCGATACCGGACTATACCGGACTATACAGGATGAGTCGGGCTGAAGGAAGACGGACTGGAGCGGTCCGGATCCCTTTAGCGTTCATTTAGGAGGTAATATCGTCGGGCGGCGCTCTCTCTCGAGAAATCGCTCGTGGATCTCCTCAATTTCATGGACTCTGCTAATAAGTCATTATTCAATAATACGATAGTCGCGGCATCTTCAGAAAAGGACGACCATGCGGCTATCAATGCTGATTTCCGCTTGACAAGAGGATCAGGCAGGATACAATGGCGCAAACGCTTGATTCCGCGTCAAACGTTCAAAAGACCCTTTTCTTTGGAGGCAACATGAAAAGAGCGCTCATCGTACTCGCGGTTCTCGCCGTGTTCTTCACGGCCGTGTCATGCAATTCGACCGAGGCCGAGGCCGAGGCCGAGCCGGTAGCCACTCCCGCGCCGACGCCCACTCCGGTCCCGGCCACCGTCGCCGTGTCCGACGCGGCCGATATGGTCGTCTGCGATTTCGAGGATAAGGCCATCACCCTCAGGGTGTGGAACGGTCCTTCCAGCGACGCTCCCAAGTACGAGTTCGTGGCTGATCCCGTCAAAGGCGGCGCCGCCGCCCTCAAGGTCACCAACAAGACCGTGGACTGGGCCGGCATCGCCCTCGAGTTCAAGCCCGGCGATCCCAGGGCCGATTGGTCCAAGCACACCTGGCTCAAGTTCTGGGTCTACGGCTCGGGCAGCGGCAGGGAGTTCGACGTCGATCTCGAGGACGCGGGCAAGGAGCAGTTCCGCTCGGTCCAGAAGGACGACACCGCCGGTTGGAAGCAGGTGACCATCGATCTCACGAAGATCAGGAAGCGCGGCGATTGGCAGGACGCCGCGGCCAAGCAGAACGGCAAGTTCGACATGCCGCTCGTCTCGGTCCAGTTCTGCTCCGTCAACAACATCAACGGTTCCCTCGTCTTCGACGATTTCGTCGTCACGAACGTGAAGTAAGGATTACCGAACGAGATTCCGGGCCGCCCCCCAGGGGACGGCCCTTTTTTTTCGCGCGCGGGCGCGCGCCGCCGGACCGGGACTGCGGGAACGGGGCGATGGCAGGAGTCGGGTTCGACGTCGCTCCGCGAGCCGAGCGAGGATCCCTCAGCGGGCGGGACGGAAGAGGGCTATAGCCTTGGCCCGGATGAGATCGGCCTGCTCCTTGTAGATGGCCTCCTTGGCCTTCGTGATCTCCTTGTCCGAGAAGAGCTCGATCCTCACGTCCTCCGAGGTGTTGAGGACGTCGGCCGCGATGATGGCCGTGGTCTCATTGTCCACGACGAGGTACTCGAGCTTCGAGGAGAAGCGGTACATGTTCTTGGAGAGGAGCGCGTAGCTGAAGCTCGCGTCCTGCTCCGCGCGGAGGATGACGCTGTACTCGCAGAGGCTCCTGATGCCGAGCTGCTGGATGGCCTCGAAGGAGAGGGGCGAGGGCGTGACGAAGGAGGGCACCGGCACCACGCGGTCGATGAAGTCGATGTCGTCGAGGGCCTTGACGAGGGCGAGCTTGAGGTCGTCCTCGATGCCGCCGCGCTGGTACCGGGAGGGGAAGACGATGAACGAGAGCGATACCACGGGTTTCTTGGGGAACTTCGTCTGCCAGATGCGGTCCACGGTTTCCTGCGGGAGCCCGACCTGGGCGATGCTCAGTTTTTCGACGGGATCGTCGTAGGCGCGGGCGCGGAACGTGTCGCTGGACGCGGACGACATGCAGCTCGACGCGAGCGCGAGCGCGGCGAGGCAGGCGAGAAGGGGAAGGATGCGTCTTACCATGGCGTTCTCCTTGTGGCTTTTATCGCGAAGCTCATCCGATGATATCACGGAGCGATTCCGCGGTCGTGCCCGATGCATGACGGGCCTGATTATACCGTTAAATTGACAATATCCCGCGAATTGACAGAATCGAATATCCCCTTTATCCTCGACTCTATGAAGACCCTCTTCCTCTTCCCCGGACAAGGCGCCCAATACCCCGGTATGGGCAAGGATTTCCACGACGGCAGCGCGGAGGTCCGCGCGCTCTTCGAGCTCGCCTCCGAGGCTTCCAAAATCGACCTCAAGAAGCTCATCTTCGAAGGGACGGAAGACGACCTCAAGCGCACGGTGAACACCCAGCTCTCCGTGGCCCTCATCGACCGGGCCGCCTCCCTCATGCTGAGGAAGCGCGGTATCTCGCCGTCCGGCGCGGCGGGCTTCTCCCTGGGCGAGTGGCCCGCCCTCGCGGAAGCCGGGGTCCTGGAAGAGTCCGAGATGTTCCGCCTCCTCAAAATCCGCGGCGAGCTCATGGACGCCGCGGTCGAGCGGACGGGAAGGCCCTGCGGGATGTCCGCGATCCTCTTCCTCGATCCGGCCGTCGTGGCGAAAACGATCGAGGAAACCGGGAACGGCGAGGTCTTCGCGGCCAACTTCAACAGCCCGGTCCAGGTGGTCATTTCCGGCACGGAGGACGCCCTCGCCAAGGCCGAGGCGCTGCTCAAGGAGAAGGGCGCGAAGAAGGTCGTGCGGCTCCGCGTATCGGGGCCCTTCCACAGCCCCCTCCTCGCCTACGCCCGGGAGGGCCTCGCCGAGGCCGTCTCCGGGGTCGCGTTCAAGGATCCCGCCATCGCCCTGTACGCCAACGCCACTGGCGCGCGCGTCGAGAGCGGCGCGGACGCCAAGCGGCTCGCCGTGGAGCAGGTCACCGCCGCGGTGCGCTGGACCGACGAGGAGGCCGCCATGGCCGCCGACGGTTACGGCCGCGCGGTCGAAGCCGGCCCCGGGAACGTGCTCCAGGGCCTCTGGAAGGCCGCGGTCAAGGACATCCCCTGCCTGGGGGCCGCCACCCTCGAGCTCCTCGGCCTCATCGAGCCCTGATCGGGGCGGTAAAGCCCTGAGCCGCGTCCGGTCCGGACGAAGCGGCGCGCGCTCCGGGCCGGGCCGCGTCCATCGCGGACGAAAACGCGCGCTGAAAGCCCGGGCCGTCCTCCCGTCCGCCGTGATATACTGCCTCCCGTGAACGGCCTCTCCCTGTACGAGGAGGGGGGGATACGGGCGAGTCCCGGGCGGCCCCTGCCCCTCGGCGCCCAGGCGGACCCCGGCGGCGTCAACTTCTCCCTATTCTCGCGGAACGGAACCGGCGTGACCCTCCTCCTCTTCCGCGACCCCTCGGACGGCGGCGCCATGGCGCAGATACGCCTCGATCCCCGCGACAACCGAACGGGGGACCTCTGGCACGTCTACGTGCACGGCCTCGCGCCCGGCGCCCTCTATCTCTACAAGGTCGACGGCCCGTATCGCCCCGAGGAGGGCCTCCGCTTCAATCCCAACAAGGCCCTCATCGATCCCTACGCCAAGGCCCTCGCGGGCGATTCCGTATGGGGCACGCGCCACGCCATGGGCTACGACCCCGCCTCCGCGGACCACGACCTCTCCTTCAGCGCGGAGGACGACGCGGCCTACATGCCCAAGTGCGTGGTGGTGGACGATTCCGAATTCGACTGGAAGGGGGACAAGCCCCTCAATTACCACCTCCGGGACACCGTCATCTACGAGACCCACGTCCGCGGGCTCACCATGAATCCGAATTCCCGCGTCGAGTATCCGGGCACCTACCGCGGCGTCGTGGAGAAGATCCCGCATTTCAAGGGGCTCGGCATCACGAGCCTCGAGTTCCTCCCCCTCCACGAGTTCGACGAGCTCGGGAACCCGCGGCGCGACCCCGTGACGGGCGATCGCCTCCACGACTACTGGGGCTACTCGACGATCGCCTTCTTCGCGCCCAAGGCGAGCTACGCGTCCTCAGGCGGGAGGGGGGAGCAGGTCGCGGAGTTCAAGGAGATGGTGCGCGAGCTCCACGCCGCGGGACTTGAGGTCATCCTCGACATCGTCTTCAACCACACTGCGGAGGGCGGCCAGGACGGGCCGACGCTCTCTTTCCGCGGCTTGGACAATCCCGTCTACTATCTCCTCGATCCCGAGGATCCGAGGCGCTACCTCAACTACTCGGGCTGCGGCAACACGCTCAACTGCAACCACCCCGTGGTGCGCTCCTTCATACTCGACTGCCTCCGCTACTGGGTCGTCGACATGCACGTGGACGGCTTCCGCTTCGACCTGGGGTCGATCCTCGGGCGCGACCGCTCGGGCAAGCTCATGGAGAACCCGCCCATCCTCGAGCGCATCGCCGAGGATCCGGTCCTCCGCGGAACCAAGATCATCGCGGAGGCCTGGGACGCGGGCGGGGCCTATCAGGTGGGCTCCTTCCCGGGCGGCCGCTGGGCGGAATGGAACGACCGCTTCCGCGACGACGCGCGCCGCTTCTGGCGGGGGGACGAGGGCGCGGTGCGGGGCCTCGCGACGCGGATCGCCGGCTCGAGCGACCTCTACAAGGACGACGGACGGAAGCCCTTCCATTCCATCAACTACGTCACCTGCCACGCCGGCTTCACCCTCATCGACCTCCTCTCCGACAACGGGAAGCACCACGCGGCGAACGGCGAGGGGAATCGCGACGGCAACGACTCCAACTTCAGCTACAATTACGGACGGGAGGGCCCCTCGGGGGATCCCCTCATCGAGGCGACGAGGCGGAGGCAGGCCAAGAACCTCCTGGCGACCCTCGTCCTCTCCTCGGGCACGCCGATGATCCTTGGGGGGGACGAATTCCTCCGGACCCAGGGCGGCAACAACAACGCATACTGCCAGAACAACGCGGTCTCCTGGTACGACTGGTCCCTCCTCGAGCGGAACGCGGACGTCTCCCGCTTCCTGCGCGAACTCCTCTCGCTGAGGAGGGAGCACGCGGCCTTCCTCCGTTCCGAGTTCTTCTCGGGCGCGGGGGGGCACGGCCACGAGGCCGGGGACATCTCCTGGCACGACGAGGACGGGGAGACTCCGGACTGGACCGCCCAGCAGGGCTTCCTGGCCTGCTCGCTAGGCGGCGGGGACGCGTCGCAGGAGGGGCCTTACCGCGATTTCTACCTGGTTTTCAACGCGCGGCCCGAGGCCGTGTACTTCGTCGCGCCCAAGCGGGCGGAGAAGCGAGCGTGGAAGAAGATCGTGGACACGAGCATGCCGAGCCCGCGGGACATCCTTCTCGAGGGGATCGAGGACGTGCCGAGCGCGGGGAACCATCGCGCCGGACCGCGCTCCTTCATCCTCCTCGCGGGAGAGCGCGGCGCGCGGCCCTGAACCCGGCCGCGGGCGAGCGGGCGTCTGTTCCCGCCTGAGCGTTTCGATGGTATAGTCCCGGATCGAAGAGGAGCTGAGCCGTGGCGAGGGACCTAGGGGACATCAAGGCGGATTTCGTGATGGCGGTGTACGACCAGATCACCCGCCAGACGCAGCAGATCGATCTCAAGACGAGCATCCTCATAAGCTGGGACTCGGTGATCGCCATCATGCTCGGCCGCGAACTCGGGCAGATGGTCTCGGGAAAGTTCGTGAATCCCATAACGATCATCATCGCCTCGTTCTGCGCCCTCTTCCTGGCCTTGTCCGGGATCTTCATCTTCTGGACCCTGAAGCCGCGGTCGCGCGTCTCCAAGCGGCCGGGATTCACGGGGCTCCTCTACACGGGGGACATCCTGAAGCTCGGGCACAAGTCCTCCGAGCGGGCCGCCGCCTACCTCCAGGCCTTATTGGCGATGAACGAGACCTCCGACGTCTACAACCAGTTCATCAACTCCATCGTCCACGTCTCGGACATCATGCGGCGCAAGAACCGGAGCTTCCTCCAGGGGCTGGCCCTCACCGCGGTGAGCTTCGGCTTCCTCGTCGCGCTGATCGGCATGGTGGCCATCAAGCACGGCCTCCTCAAGGAGCCTTGACCGATCGGGGAGCGCGGAAGGAGCGCGTTCGGCTCCGCCCGAGCGGCGGCGCGCTCCCGATCGGTCTTGACCAGGGGCGGCCTCCCGGACAATCCTCATCGCATGCGCTACTACTCGACCCGCGACAAGGGGGTCTTCGTCTCCTTCAAGGAAGCCGTGATGGGCGGCATGAACTCCTCGGGCGGCCTCTTCATGCCCGAGCGGATTCCCGCCTTCGGCCCCGCCGAGCTGGAAGCCTTCTCCGCGCTGAGTTTCCCCGAGCTCGCCGCCCGCGTCATTACGCCCTTCGCCGAGGGATCCATGGGGGCGGCCGACGTCGCCGCGCTCTGCCGCGACGCATTCTCCTTCCCCATGCCCCTCGCCGGCATCGGGAGCGGGCTCTCCGTCCTCGAGCTCTTCCACGGGCCCACCTGCGCCTTCAAGGACGTGGGCGCCCGCTTCATGGCCCGGGCCATGGCCTTCTTCAAGGACCCCTCGGAATCCGTGCGCATCCTCGTGGCCACCTCGGGCGACACGGGCTCGGCCGTGGGGAGCGCCTTCCAGGGGCTCCCGGGCTTCTCCGTGACCATCCTCTTCCCCAATGGGCGCATTTCGCCGCTCCAGGAGAAGCAGCTATCCACCTTCACGGGCAACGTACGCGCCCTCGCCGTGGAGGGGAGCTTCGACGACTGCCAGCGCCTCGTGAAGCAGGCCTTCACGGACGCCCCGCTCCGTTCGCGGATGAACCTGAGCTCGGCCAACTCCATCAATATAGCGCGGCTCGTGCCGCAGGCCTCCTACTACGCCTGGGCCGCCCTAAAGGCAACGGGCGGGAAGGGGAAGGCCAGGCCCTTCTCCGTCATGGTCGTGCCCTCGGGCAATTTCGGGAACCTCACGGCCGGGCTCTTCGCGCACCGCATGGGCTTCCCCATCGATCGCTTCCTCGCCGCCACGAATTCGAACAAGACCGTGCCCGACTACCTCGAGACGGGCGAGTACCGCCCGAGGGATTCCTTGGCCACCATATCCAACGCGATGGACGTGGGCGCTCCCTCCAACTTCGAGCGCATGAAGGAGCTCTACGGGCTCGAGGAAATGCGCGCACTCATCCGCGGACGCTGGGTGAGCGATGCGGACACCCGGGCGGCGATCCGCGCCTGCAAGGCGGAGACGGGCTACGTCATGGAGCCGCACGGCGCCGTGGGCTACCGCGCCTGGAAGGCGGAAGAGGCGTACTACCGCGGCCTCGCGCGGGAGGAGGGCAGGGCCGATGTCTCCGCCGTGATCTTCGAGACCGCCCACCCCGCCAAATTCTCCGAGGTGGTCCGCGAGGAGCTCGCGGCGGATCCCGAGGTCCCCGAGCGCCTCGCCGCAGTCCTCAAGCTCCCGGACCGGTCCCTCCCCATGAGGGCGGACTACGGTGAACTCAGGGAATACTTGCTCTCAGACTAGTTCATCGAAGAATGTGCGTTCTCCCCCTGCCGCCGACATGCTTCTGGAGATAGTCCTCTTTGAGCTTGAGCGGGGTGGCATGGCGCTTGAGCCAGATGTCCTCCGCCCAGGGAGGGAGCGCCGTCCTCGTCAAAAAGGCCCGATGCGTGAACACCCCTATCTTCGCTCGCGCGATCGCCGCGGGATCGATGCCTGAAGCTTCGGCGTGGCAGCGTCGATCCGAATCGAGCCGAGGCCGTACCCGCTTCGGCTTCCAGTAGTTGTGCCAGGCAAGGTATACCGAGAGCCGCTCCATGCCGTTTGCGGCGTTCCGCGTGAAGCAGGTCGATTCGCGCGCGTAGGCCGCGATATCTTTACGGATCTCCCTGTCCATGTAGTTCACCGGGAAGAGCGGGTTCTGAACATCGCGGGGAAGGCGCGAGGAATAGCGAAGGTGCTGGAGGACCCCTCGCGTCGTCCCTTCTCGAGGAGCGACGAGCTTGAGAGCTCCGGGATAGGCCGGATGCTCATCCGTGAGGAGCCGAAGGTACGGGTGTATCCTCGTATCCCATTTGAAAGGAATGATTTGGAGCGCCTTGGAAAAACTCTCCTTGAGAGCGCCCCGCGGACAAGCCCAGCGCGCGGAATACGTGGCGCTCTTTTCCTTCTGCGCGGTCGTCATCGATCCCTTGCGGGCATGATTGACATGGCTCATGGCGTAGAGTTGCTGGGAGTCCCTGCCCACGACGATCCCGATATGGGACGGGAAGTACTGGGATCGATCGAAGCTTTCAAACCCGTCAGCGACGAGGTCTTCTCTGAGGGGCGTTTCTCCATCGAGGGCTTGATGCATGGCGAGCATGTTTCGCGCGAGTCGGGCGATCCTGTTCTGGGCTGACGCCCAGGAGCATCCGAGGTTCCGGGCGACCGCCTGCACGCATTCGCCTGAGACAGTCCTAGCCTGTATATCCGCGTAGTCGAGGCTCCGGCGCGTCCAGTAATCGATATGGAAGGTGCGGTCAGAGAAGGTCTTTCCGCAGAATAAGCACTGGTACCGTTGAACGCGACCGACGGATTTCGTCGTATGAAAACCGCGACGCTGGTAGAAAGCCTCCCTGACGAGGGGGTGAACGTGCATATGACAGCATGGATTAGGACAGAAGGGTACGGACATGGGAGCCTCCATGTCCTGTTTTCGCCGCTATTTCCTTCTCTTGCTTCAATAAAGACCCAATGAAGTCCGCATATTCTTCGATGAACTGCTAACGATCCTGGAAGGGGAAGCCCCTCATGAAGAAGGGGAGGAGTGCCATGGCCCTCATCGCGCGCTTCTCCCCGAGCTCCGCGAGCATCTCCGCCGCGATCTCGTCCTCGCTCCTCCCGCCCTCCATCACGATGCCGGGACCCCGCGCGTCGGGATTCCCGAGCGCGATCCACTTTCCCCCGCTCGCGCCGTATTCGGGCCACTCGAGCGAAGCGCCCTCGGCGTTCGGGTTCCCTGTCCGCGCGAAAGCGCCCAGGTAGGCGAGGATGAGGGAACTCACCGCGCGCCGCGAGGGGGCGTTGTCCCGCGTGAGCACGAGTCTCCCCAGGACGGGGCCGAGAATGACGTCCGTGCCCAGGAAGAAGGGCACGTCGAGGCTGTGGAAGGCCCCGAGCCGGGAGCCGAGGCCGAAGGGAAGCTCGCTCCTCCCGTCCGACGCGCTGCTCCCCCAGTCGAAGCGATAGGAATAGACGCGCCCTCCGCCCGGGCGCGCTGCGATCGCGCGAGCGACGCCGTCCACGTAGCGGGCCCTCCAGAGCTCGCTTCCGTAGCGCATGGCCGGGCCGTACGATGGATCGAGCGAGGCGATGCCCGGTTCGAGGGCGAGGAAGGCGCCGACCTCGTCGCGGGTGGAGCCGATGATGAGCGGAACCTTGCCCGGGTAGTCTCCCGAGGCGTAGCGCGCGAAGCCGTCCAGGGGGAGGAGCCTTCCGTCCGGAACCGCCGAGGGCCAGTCGAACATGCCCGTCCTGCCGCCGCTCAAGGGGGCGTAGAGGGTCCAGGGATGGACGGACCGGAGGTAGGCGGCGCGTTCGGACGGCGGCATGGCGAGGGCCTCGCGCACGGCTCGCGGACGCTCCTCGTAGCCCCGGTTCGACATGGACTCGTCGCGGATGATGAGGTCGGCGAGGAGCTTCTCCGCCCTCGCGTCCGCTTCCTCGGCCGTCGCCGTCGGGAAGATCGGGCTCATGGCCACGGCTCCCGAGAAGAGGCCCTCGGCCTCCGGGGCGAGGAGGAGGGCGAGGACGTCGAGGCCGCCCGCCGATTCCCCCATGATTGTCACGCGGCCAGGGTCGCCGCCGAAGGACGCGATCTCGTCGCGGACCCAGCGGAGCGCGGCGATGATGTCGAGGAGGCCGAAGTTGCCCGAGGATTCGGCGGCGGAGGCGTCCGCGGGGAGGAGCGCGGGGTCGCGGAACCAGCCGAGGGGGCCGAGGCGGTACTCGACCGAAACGAAGACGACGCCCTGGGACGACGCGATGGCGTGCCCGCCGTGGTCGGGGGCGCTCGCCGTGCCCGCGGTGTTTGCCCCTCCGTGGATCCAGAAAATCACCGGAAGCCCGGCGCGCGCGTCGTCGGGGCGCCAGACGTTCAGGCGGAGGCAGTCCTCCGAGCCCTCGAGCGAATCGAGTCCGGGAAGGAAGCGGACGGCGCCGGGACCGAAGGAGAGCGCCTCCCTGACGCCGTCCCAGGGCTCGAGCGGCGCGGGGGCGCGCCAGCGGAGGTTTCCGACGGGCGGAGCGGCGTAGGGAATGCCGAGCCAGGCGAGGCTCCCCGCCTCGTCCTCGAAGCCGCCGAGGAATCCCGTGCCTATTCGTACCAGGGTTCCTCCGGGGTACGCGCCGCGATGGACCCGCTCGAGCGGAACGGCGCCCGAGGGCGCGGCAGCTTCTCCATCGCGAGGGCGCGGCGTCGGGGCTGTAGCGCAGGAGGCGAAGCCCGATGAGAGGGCGACCGCGAGCGCGAGGGTGAGCGAAGCGGCGCTTCGGTCTATTCCGGAGCGATGACGGTTGGCCGTTCGGGGATGTTCGATCGCCTGGGATGACCGGGTCGAGAGGGGCATGAACGCAAGTCTATCGCATCGCGCGGGGAGGGACCATGGGCGAGCGCTCCATGGGCGTGCGCCCTTCGGGCGTGCGCCCATAGGGCGTGCGCGATCACTCCAGGATGAGGACGCTCTTCACTGCATGACGAGGACGCTCGCCTTCATCCCCGAGATGAGGACGTCGAGCCGCTCTTCAAGGCGATACGGACGAAGGGCGGGAGAGCTTCGAATGAGGGCCTCAGCCATGTCGCGCTCGAGGAGGAGGACCATGTGCGATCCCGGCGCGATGATGCGGCGCGCGGACGTCATGAATGAGGCGAGCGCGTCCATGGCTTCTCCCGTACCGACGCCGCCCTCGTAGCGTCCCCAGGGAGGATCCGTGACGAGAGCGGTAACGGATCCCTCCTCGAAGCCCGAGAGGTCCCGCGCGTCGCGGAGCTTGGGGAAGACGCGCTTCTTGTACGGCGCGAGGGCCTTGTCCGAAAGCCGCTCGCGGAGGAGGGCGTAGCTCGCTTCGCCCGCGTCCTGCGCGAAGACGAGCTTGAAGGGGGCCGTGAGGGCGCGCTGGAAGGGAATGGCGCCCGAACCCGCGAAGGGATCGAGGAAGAGATCGTCGTCGCGGGGGAGGGAGCACTCGACGAGGAGGCGCGCGGTGTGCGCGGGGAGCTCGCCCGCGAGGGGCGGCCCGAAGGGCGAGGGCACGGGCTCGGCGGATGATTGGCGGTAGAGGAGGAAGGCCGAGCCCTCCGCGCGGATGAGGACGCAGAGCTCCGCGCCGCCGCCGCGCCTGTCCGCGCGTAATCCGCTCGCTTCCGCGAAGGCGCGCTCGAGGCCGTCGAGGGCGGCGGGATCGACGGCGACGGGTTCGTTCTTCACGAGGACGCGGACGCGGAAGGAGCCGCGCGGCGGGAAGCCGGGAAGTGAGAGACCGCGCCTTCTCAGGCGGCGCGTGAATTCGAAGACGGCGGCGTCCGCCGAGGACGCGGTAGACGAGGCTTCGAGCGAATCGATGACGTCGTGGAGCGCGGAGAAGAGGCCCGCGGTCCGCTTGTCCGGCTTGCGCGATGACGAGAAGAGGCAGGCTTCGTCGAAGATTCGTTCGATGGTGAGCGCGCCGTCCGTCGAAGAGCGGAGGCGGCGCTCCGCGACGGGACCGAAGCCCGCGGGAAAGCGGCCGTAGAGGAGGCGGCGTACTGCGCGCTCGTTAGCCACGGGGCCTCCGCTCCCGAGGGAAAGAAGGGGGCGCGGGGGAAGGAAACCGCGAGGTTTCCGTCTCCCGCTTCTCTTATCCCTGGACGACGATGTTGACGAGCTTCCCGGGGACGACGATGACCTTGGCGATCTTCTTGCCCGCGGTGAACTCCTGCGCCTTGGGCGTCGCGAAGGCGAGCTTCTCGAGCTCCTCCTTGGACGTGTCCGGGGCGCACTCGAACTTGTCGCGGAGCTTGCCGTTCACCTGGACCACGACCGTGACCGTGGCGTCGGCGCAGAGGGACTCGTCCCACTCGGGCCAGCGCTCCTTGGAGATCGAGCCCTTCTTGCCCATCTTCTCCCATAGCTCCTCGCCGAGGTGCGGCGCGTAGACCGAGATCATCTTCACGAAGGGCTCCCAGAGCGCGCGGGGAACGGAGGCGAGGCCGTAGATCTCGTTGATGAAGATCATCATCTGGCTGATGGCGGTGTTGAAGTCGAGGCCCTCGGTGTCCTTGCTCACTTTCTTCACGGTCTTGTGGAGGACCTTAACGAGCTCGGCCGACGGCTCGTCCGCGGAGAGGGGCTTCTCCGACAGGTTCCACACGCGCTCGAGGAAGCGGTGCACGCCCACGAGGCCGGAGGTGTTCCAGGGCTTCATCACCTGGAGCGGCCCCATGAACATCTCGTACATGCGGAGGCTGTCCGCGCCGTACTCCCGCACGATGTCGTCGGGATTGATCACGTTGCCGCGGCTCTTGGACATCTTCTCGTTGTCCTCGCCCAGGATCATCCCCTGGTTCACGAGGCGCTGGAAGGGCTCGTCGGTGGACACGAGGCCGCAGTCGTAGAGGACCT
>CAYNQK010000043.1:0-23132 GCA_964399285.1 uncultured Spirochaetales bacterium
ACGCGTACGAGGACCAGAAGGTCGCCGACAAGGGAAACGACGACGATTGGCGCACTGTCATGCACTTCCATCCAGAACTCGCTCCCGTCACCGTCGCGGTGCTCCCCCTCATGAAGAAGGACGGCCTCGCCGAGCTCGCCAAGGAGATCCAGATCGAGCTCAAGGAGGATTACGCGACCGATTACGACCAGTCCGGAGCCATCGGCAAGCGCTACCGGAGACAGGACGAGGTCGGCACGCCCTTCTGCGTCACCATCGACTACCAGTCCAAGGAGGACGGGACGGTCACCCTCCGCTTCCGGGATTCCATGGAGCAGGTCCGCGTTCCGCGCGCGGCCCTTGCGGCGAAAATCAAGGAAGAGATCAAGGCTTACAAGCGCAAGGCCTGAGCGCCGTCGCTAATTCCGGACGCGAATGGATCGAACGCCGCCCGCTCCCGCGCGGGCGGCGTTTTCCCGCTCGGGCCCGGAGAGCGGCCTTGCACGATCCATGCCGTTGTGATTAACTGGTTTTAGCGGCGGGAACGGACGAATGGCCGGCCCCTCCGATGAAGAACGCAGATCGATAAGGATAATCCTATGAAGAGAATCTTAGCCGCGGCCATCGCGTGCATGGCGCTCGCGTCCTGCGGGCCGGCTTTCAAGCCTAAGGAGAGCGGGACCTACGCGGTCATCAAGACGAGCAAGGGCGAGATCGCCTTCAAGCTCCTTCCGGAAACGGCGCCCAAGACCGTGGAGAATTTCGTGGGGCTCGCTACCGGGAAGAAGGAATGGTCCGTCGATGAGCCCGCGGCCGATTCCTCCGGCGATTCCGCCGCCGACGTCGCCGCCGACTCCACCGACTCCGCTGCGGATCCCGCCGCCGGAACCGACGCGAAACCGGCGGCCGAGTCCAAAGCGAAGAACAAGAAGAAGGCGCCCAAGCCTTTCTACGACGGCCTCGTGTTCCACCGGGTCGTCAAGGATTTCATGATCCAGGGGGGCGATCCCAAGGGCGACGGCACGGGCGGTCCCGGATACACCTTCGAGGACGAGACCTACCGTTCGACCGATGAGGAGATCACGGGCAAGGTAGACGACGAGGAGAAGGCCGTGATGGTCTGGAGCAAGATCGTCGTGCCCTACGTCCTCAACAACATGGGGCAGGGCCTTGATCCCGCTATCGAGAAGATCATACAGACCGTCATGCAGAACGGAAACGGCGAGGCCCTCTACGGAATGACGGTGGATCAGTACAGGAAGCTCACGGGAAGCACCGAGCGCCTTTTCAAGCAGGAAGTCATCCACCCCGTGGCCTACGGGAACCTCTGCATGGCCAATGCCGGCCCGGATACGAATGGTTCGCAGTTCTTCATCGTAACGGCGAAGGACGGCTGCCCCTGGCTCGACGGCAACCATACGGTCTTCGGCGAGGCGGTGAAGGGCATGGAGATCGCGCATGAGATAGAGGGCGTTCCCGTCGACGATCAGGATAAACCGACGAAGCCCGTCGTTATCAAGAAGATCTGGATTATCGAGAAGAAATGAGCGATGCGTCGCGTTGCCGCTCTGGCTTCGCGTGAGATTTTTAAGCGCTCCGATCCTCGCGATCGGGGCGTTTTTTTATGATTTTCAGGGCATATTCACATAGGAGTGCCGGAATTCGATCGATTACGACGTTTTGCCCATAGTCGTCAATGATTGGATTTCTATCTCTCGCGAGTACTTATGTCGTTTGCGTATGTCGAAAAGGAAACTGGAAAATAATAATAGAAAGATGCTGGAGTTTATAAAGATATTGGATATAATAGACAAATAGATGATCAGCAATGCCTGTCACCTGGGAGATTATGGGGGTGGCATTGACCTCTCGGAGTCAGGAAACCGACCAGACGAACAGGCGGAACACGGGGGATGCGTATCCGACCTCGGACAATCGCGGAATCCGACCGGGAGAGGATCGTCGCATCAGCGAAAGGGCATTCAGGCGCTTAACCGCATTCCTCAATAGGCGAACCGGAATACTCGTCAAGGATTATAAGAAATATCTCGTCCACGCCAGGCTCTCGAGATTCGTCGGCGACGGAAAACCCTACGCCGATTTCGACGACCTCGCGGACTACCTCGATCGCGGCGCGGATCCGACGCTCGTCCGCGACGTCATAAATTCGCTTACGACCAATTACAGCTTCTTCTTCAGGGATCGAGTCCATTTCGAGGCGCTTTCGGCTTACCTCGAGGAGGAGGGGCCGAAACAGCCGTACCTGCGGTTCTGGAGCGCCGCGGCCTCCACCGGGGAAGAGGCCTACAGCATGGCCATGACCGTCCTCGATTCAGGCGCGGCGCGGGGCGTCGACGTGAAGATCCTGGGGACGGACATCTCGACTCGGGTCATCGAAACCGCGGCGGCGGGAGTCTACAAAGAGGAACAGGTCCTGAAGTGCGTCGGAGCCCGGATGACGGAGCGCCACTTCGCGCCCGGCCGCGAACCGGGCACGCGCGTGGTCTCGGACGCCCTGAAGAGGCTCGTCGCGTTCCGGTACCTCAACCTCCTTTCCGATTACCCCTTCAAGCGCGGCATGGACGTGGTCTTCTTGCGGAACGTGCTCATCTATTTCGGCGCGAGGGAGAAGGAGGAGGTCCTCGCGAGGATCCACGAGGTCATGAAACCAGGCGGACTGCTCGTCGTCGGGCTCTCGGAATCCCTCGTCGGAATAGCGAATCCGTTCAAGCCTATCAAGAATTCCGCCTACCGGAAGGAAAAGGCGTGAGGAGGCGGGGATGAAAGCCGCGATCGCGGGCTATAGGATTCCGGCGATCGCCCGCGCGTATCCGCAACGGGCGGCGATCGCGGAGAACGCCTCGGAGATATTCCTCGGCGCCGGAGAGCTCGCGTTCGCGACGGGGCCCGCCGTGGTGAAGACGCTCCTCGGTTCCTGCGTGGGACTGGCCCTCTACGATCCGGAGAGGCGCCTGGGCGGCATGTGCCACTTCCTCCTTCCGGAGGGGCCCGACTACGAAAGAAGCACCCGGTTCGGCCGCGTCGCGATTAAGGCGCTCATTTCCAAATTCCTCTTCAGGGGCTCGGACCCGAGGCGCCTCAGGGCATGGATGGCCGGAGGGGCGATGATCCTCGAGCCTTCCGCCATATTCTTCGTGGGCGAGCGGAACATAGCGATCGCCGACGAGATGCTCGCGACGGTCGGGATCTCGCCGCTCGTGAGGGACGTCGGAGGCGATAGGGGCCGGAGGATGAGGCTGGACACCCAGTCGGGACAGGCCTCGATCGAGTTCATCCCGAGAACGGACCTCTCCGGCGCGGCGCTCGCCTGACGGAGCGTCTCGTCGCCGCTAGGACTCGCGTGAGGGCGCGGAATCCTCCTGCGAACCCATGATCACCGGAATGAGGGGAGCCAGGTCCTCGATCCTGAAGGGCTTACGGAGGCTCGCGACGAAGCCGTACGATGTCGGATCCGCGATGACGGGATCGGACCGGTAGCCGCTCGTCGCGACGGCCTTGGCGTTCTTGTCCAACGAGAAAATCCGCTTGGCCACGTCGATGGCGCCGCCCTCGCCGGGGATCGTGAGGTCCAGGAACGCGGCTCGATAGGGTTTTCCGCCCGTGGCGGCGCGCTCGAATTCCCGGAAGGCCTCCTCGCCGGTCCTGCAGACGTGAGGCTCGAACCCCAGCGCGGAGAGCATGTCGGAGCCGATTTCCAGGTTGTAATCCTCGTCGTCGAGAAGGAGCACGGGACCCGAGCCTGAGAAGAGGGCGGAAACGGCCGCGCTCCGCGGTTCGGACTCGCCCGCGGCCGCGAGCGGGAGGAGGAGGGAGAACACGGCGCCCGATCCGGGAGGCGAGTCCGCGTCCAGCCAGCCTCCGTGGCGCTGCGCTATGGCGAGGCTCGTGTAGAGCCCGAGCCCGTTGCCGCCGCTCTTGGTGGTGAAGTAGGGCGAAAAGAGCTGGGATCGGACCTCGACGGGGATGCCCGGGCCCGTGTCCCTGAACGACGCGCGGAGATACGAGCCGGCATCGAGCGGAGGGTGTTCTCCGTCGCGCACGGTGATCGTCTCCAATCTGATCGAGAGCTTGCCGCCCGCGGGCATAGCCTGCTTGGCGTTGATGACGAGGTTCTCCACGATCTGGCCGATCTGGTTGGGATCGAAGAGCGCGGCGCAGGGCCCGAGGCCCGAGTCGAATTCGAGGACGATATTGGAGCCCGAGAGGGCGAACTCCGCGGTTTCCCGGATGCAGGCGACCGCGTCGCCGAAGCGCTTGGAGGGATTCCCGCCGCGGGCCGCGGCGAGAAGGCGGGAGGCGAGGTCCTTCGCGCGGTCGTACACGCTCTCGGCCTTGTCGAGGAAGGAGACGCAGGCCTCGTCGTTGCCGGCGGACAAAGAGGCCCTGGCCATGTGGACGTAACCGAAGATTCCCCCGAGGAGATTGTTGAAGTCGTGCCCGACCCCGCTCGCGAGGGTGCCGAGGGCCTCGAAGTTCTCGAGCCTCCTTATGGCCCCGTCGGCCTTGAGGCGAGCGGTGACGTCCCTGAAGACGGTGATCGATCCGATGATGAGGCCGTTCGGGTCGCGTATGGGGGAGGAGACGCCCTCGACGCAGGTCACGCTTCCGGATTTGCCGACGACGCACGCGTTGTCGAACTTCACTTCCTCGCCGCCGTTCGAGATCGAGGCGAGGACGGGGCTGGGCCTGTCCTCGCGCGAAGCGCTGTCGACGAGGCGGAGGACCTCCTCGCCGCGCGTTCTGCGCTCCGGAGACGGGGGGAGGTCGAGGAGGCGGCGCGCCTCGGGATTCGCGCTGACTACGCGCGAGTTGGCGTCGCAGACGAGGACCGCGTCGCCGATCGAATCCAGGGTGACGGCGAGGAGGCGCTTCTCGGCGGCAAGGTCGGCCTCGACGAGCCGACGGTCGATAGCTGATTGCACGTTGAAGCAGAAGGCCGCGAGGCGCGCGGCGTCCTCGTCTCCGTAGGCCGCGGCGCGGTCGGCGACGACGGCGATGGACTTGACCCGTCCCCCGGCGGCGACGGGCACGACGAGGAGCCGCGAGACGGAGCGCCTTCCGTCCGGGAAGGCGAGATCGGCGTCCGCGCCGGAGGCGGGCGGACCGTTCATGATAACGGGTTTCCCCGTCCTCGCCGCCTCCGTCCAGGGCGCGCCTTCCGTTAGGGGAACGCGGCGGACGGTGGATTCCGATGAACGGGCGCCGCCCGATCCGTCGGCCTCCGCGTATACCGTGAATCCGGATCCGTCCTCGTCGATGAAGCCGAAGAAGCCGGCGGGGCTCTCCGAGATCGCCATGATCGCGCCGAGGGCGTGGCGAGCGAGCTCCCCTCCGCTCGCTTCCTCGAGGGACGCGATGTCCCAGAACGCGCTGAGCTTGATGAGGGCCCCACGGAGGTCCGTCCGCGACGCCTTCAGCCTCGAGAACGCGTGCGCGTACGCGGAGGAGAAGGAGGCGACCGAGGAGACGAGGAGGGCGAGCGATATTCCGGCGAGGAGGGACGCATTCGGAGCGGGCAGGCCCGCGTCGCCGATGCGCCGCCGGGCGATGATCCGGAAGAGGCCGAAGCTCAGGAGGATGGCGGAGAGGAAGGCGGACGCGAGGAAGGCACGCAGGATCGGCGCCCCCTCCCGGGTCGGGAAGATGACGCGCGCGAGCGAACTCGCCGGAGCGTAGCGGAGGACCGCGGCCGAGAAGGAGACGAGCCCGATCCCGCTCGGAAGCGAGGTCGCGAAGGTATAGCCGCTGCCGGGGAAGGGGATGCCGAAGGAGTGGCCGATGATCGAGAAGAAGCCCGCGAGGCCGGCGAGGGCGAGGAAGCCGTCGGAGGCGAGGGAGGCCGCGCCTCGGCGGGAGGCGCGGGACAGGAGGATGCCGATGGAGAGGGCCCCCATGCCGAGCGTTCCCATGAGGGAAGGCTCGTATCCCCCCCTGAGCGGGATGCTCCTCAAGGGAACGGAGGACGATAGCGCGGGCAGGGGGAAAGCGAGGATGAGAACGGCGGAGGTCAACGAGATCGCGAGGGCGAAGACGCTTAAGGAGAGGAGGGCGATAGACGGTTTTCTCCTGGGGGGGCGGAGCTCCAGGATGATGAAAACGATAGCGTATCCGAGGTAGGGAATGGCGAGCATCGGGGAAACGGGCTTGGCGCCCGGTATGAGGGAAGCGAGCGCGGGCAGGTCCAGGATGAAGGCGGCGATACAGACAGAGAACAACGCCGCCAGGGCGCCGAATACCGCGAGGTAAGGGAGATGTCCGGGTTTCCGCAAGGAGATCCCGTCAGGCATACAAGCACCCCGTACATGTTAAAATCGACTTGTATACCGGGAAGTATGGGCCAGAATTCCCTAAAAAGCAATCAAGTCCCCTATAATACCGGTTGCATTGCCTGGATAGGGCAGGACGGTACAAAAACATGCAATTTATGAGGATCCGACACTTTTCGGGATTTCGTCCCGTTGACCCCCTTCCGATAATGAAGGTATAAAGGCCGTGACAGAAACAGCGCGGCCTTCGCGATCGAGGGAGTACTATGAACAAAGGGCTCGAGGTCCTCAAGGAACGGGGATTCCTCAAACAGTGCACAGACCTGGAGGGGCTTTCCGCCCTCATGGACTCCGGTCCCGTCTCGTTCTACATCGGTTGCGATCCCACCGGTCCCAGCCTCCACATCGGCCATATGGTGCCGTTCTTCGCGCTCCGCCACCTGAAGGATTCGGGGCATCGAGGGATCGCGCTGATAGGCGGAGGGACGGCGCGCATCGGCGACCCCTCCGGAAGGACCGAGACGCGGAAGATGATCACCTACGGCCAGATCGACGCGAATTCCGACCGCATCGCGGCCCAGCTCGACCGCTTCATCGGATTCGACGGAAAAAACGCCCTCCCCGTCAACAACAAGGATTGGCTGGCCGACCTCAATTATATCGATTTCCTCCGCGACATCGGCGTGCACTTCTCCGTGAACCGGATGCTCTCCTTCGAGGCGTACAAGGCCCGCATGGAGACGGGCCTCTCATTCGTCGAGTTCAACTACCAGCTCCTCCAGAGCTTCGACTTCCTCGAGCTCTACAGGAGGCAGGGCTGCAGGCTCCAGATCGGCGGCGACGACCAGTGGGGGAACATCGTCGCGGGCATCGAGCTCATCAGGAGGGTGGAGGGAGGCGAGGCCTTCGGGCTCACCTTCCCCCTCATCACGACCTCCGACGGGAAGAAGATGGGCAAGACCGAGAAGGGCGCCCTTTTCCTCGACCCCTCCATGACGAGCCCGTACGACTTCTTCCAGTACTGGCGCAACGTCCAGGACGCGGACGTCGGGCGTTTCCTCCTCATGTTCACCTTCCTCCCGGCTGAAGAGTGCCGCGCGCTCGCCGCGGGCAAGGACGCCGCGCTCAACGCCGCCAAGGAGCGCCTGGCCTGGGAGGTCACGGCCCTCATCCACGGGAAGGATGAGGCCGACAAGGCCCTCTCCGCCGCGCGCGCGGCCTTCGGCGGGGGAGGGGGCGACGCCTCCGAGATCCCGACCACGGCCGTGCCGAGGGCGGAGCTCGACTCGGGGATCCCCGTCATCGACCTCATGGTCCGCGCGGGCCTCGCCCCGTCGAAGAGCGAGGCGAGGCGCCTCGTACAGCAGGGCGGGGCCTCCGTCAACGGCGAACGCGTCGCGGACGAGAAGGCGGTCGCGGATTCGCGGACGCTCGACGCCTCGGGGTCGCTGACGATCCGCGCGGGCAAGAAGCGCGTGGCGAGGATCGTGCCGGCATGAGCGAGACCCTGCGCAAGCTCCGGGCGCTCAACGACGCCGCGCGCGTCATGAACTCCCGCCTGGAGACGGGCGCCCTCCTGGACGAGATCCTCTCGACCGCGACGGGGACCCTCGCGTTCCCGGGCTTCGCCTTCCTCGCGATCGAGGGGCGCGAACGCGCGGCGGTGCCGAAGCGCTGGAAGGGCTTCGACGACGCGGCCATGCTGAAGCTGAGGCTCGATCCCTCCTCGGGGACGCTCGCGCAGGTGGAGGCTTCGGGCAAGACGCGGATCCTGGGGAGCGCCGCGCAGATAGGCCTCCCCGAGCCCAATCCGGGCGGCAGCCTCCTCGTGTCGCCACTGCCCGGCGACGACGGCAACGCGGGCTTCATCGCCGCGCTCTCGGGCGCGGGCGGCTCCTTCGACGAGGACGACGTGGAGGTTTTCTCCATCTTCAGCTCGCAGGCCGCCACGGCCTACGGGAACGCGATACTCCACGGCAGGGCCCTGAAGCAGAACAGGGAACTCGCGGCGCTCTCCAGGATCGGAGCGGCCCTCAACTCCTTCTCGGATTCCGACGAGCTCCTCAAGGAGATCCTCGTGGCCGCGCAGTGGGCCCTCGGCTACACGCAGTGCGCGATCCTCCTCCTCGACGAATCGAAGGAGAACCTCGTCATCAAGGACGCCTACGGCCACGACGAATTCTTCAGGAGCGGATACCGCTTCCCCGTCGGAGCGGGCATCCCGGGCGAAGCCTTCAGGGACCGCAAGAAGATCCTCGTCAGGGACGCGTCCAAGGATCCCCGTTACGTCAAGGCGGCCTCGACGGCCGTTTCAGAGATGGCCTGCCCCCTCCTCGTGCAGGGCGAGGCCATCGGCGTCATAGACGCGGAGAGCTCGGACCGCTCGTTCGGCGACGAGGACCTCGTGCTCCTCTCGGCCTACGCCGAGCAGGTGGCCACCGCGCTCAGCAACGCGGACATGATATCGAGGCTCGCGTACTCCAAGGAGAAGCTCGAGGCCAACCTCGAGGACATCAAGCGGATGAACGACGAGCTCAGGGAGTACTCGCACAGGCTCTCGTCGTCCAACGAATTCCTCGAGAAACGCGTCCACGAGCTCCAGACCCTCTACGAGGCGGGCAAGGCCATCACCTCGAGCCTCGACCTGGACCAGACCCTGGCCGCGATCATGAACATGGTCAAGGACATCATCTCGGTCTCCTCGGGCACGGTCATGCTCCTGGACGAGGAGACGCGGGAGCTCAAGGAGAAGGTCCGCTTCGAATTCGAGGACGACAAGGCCCCCCGCGGCTCCAAGGAAGCGGAATCGGTCATCGACATACCGCTCACGATCGGGGACAGGACGATCGGCTCGTTCAAGTTCGCCTCGGCGAACCTGGGCGGGATCTCGGACGCGGACAAGCGGATCCTCATGACCCTGGCCTCGCAGGCGGCGATCGCCATCGAGAACGCCCGGCTCTTCGAATCGACCCAGAACGCCTACTTCGACACCATCAGCTCCCTCGCCCGCGCCATCGAGACCCGGGATCCGTACACCAAGGGGCACTCGGAGCGGGTGACGGATTACGCCTCCCGGCTCGTCGCTCGGCTCGGCCTCAAGGAGGAGGACGCCTCCGTGGTGAAGTATGCCGGGCTCCTCCACGACATCGGGAAGATCGGGATAAGCGATTCCATCCTCAACAAGGCGACTATCCTCACGGAGATGGACCTGGGCTCGATCAGGGAGCATCCCCTCCTGGGCGACGCCATCCTCTCGCCCCTCCGCTTCCTCCAGGACGCACAGGCCGTGGTGAAGCACCACCACGAGCGATGGGACGGCAAGGGCTATCCCGACGGCCTCTCGGGAGAGGGCATCCCGCTCCTCGCGAGGGTCGTCGCCCTAGCTGACGCCTACGACGCGATGACCACGGACCGGCCGTACCGGAAGGCCATGACCGCCGAGGAGGCCCTCGCCGAGATCGAACGGGGCGAGGGCGGCCAGTTCGATCCCGCCCTCGCGAAGGCCTTCAGGGCGATGATAAAGGCCGGGAATTGACGTTTTTTTCCGCCGACGCGTGGAATTCCCGGGACGCATGATATAATTCGGCGCGGGGGTGAACATGGCCAAGGACTACAAGTCGATCAACGCGAAGCAATGTTACGCCTGCATGAACTGGGACGGGACGCGGAGCGTGAGCGCCGAGAAGAAGCAGATCCTCGTCGACGACCGCGATTACGCGAACTGCCGATACTGGCACGTCAAGAAGCAGGGCGACGACACCTGCGTCCAGTTCAATCCCATTCGATAGCGCCGAAGCGCTCGGCTTCCGCCATGGCCTCGGCGGCGGCGCCCGGGCCGAAAGCCTCGTCGAGGGCCGCCGCCGAGTCCTCCGGCAGGGCCGCCGATACGACGCGCGGCAGGACGCCGTCGCGGAAGCCGAGGAAGGCGCAGTGGAGGATGAATCCGCCCTCCCTCGCGCTTCCTCCGTACTTCGCGTCGCCCGAGAGGGGATGGCCCCGCTCGGCCGATTGCGCCCGTATCTGGTGATTCCTTCCCGTCGTGATCCTCATCACCGCGAGCGTAGCCTCCCCTGAGCGCCTGACCGGGCTCGCGAAGGTCTCCGCCTTCTTGCCCGCCGAATCGCTCCTCACGCTCCTGCCCTCGTTCCTGAGGCGGGCGAGGGAATCGATCCAATGCTCGCTTTTCTCGAGATCGCCGTCGACGAGGGCGACGTAGGCCTTCACGACGCGGGACGACGAGAAGGCCTCGTGGGCCGCGCGCGCTCCGGCGAGCGACTTGGCGAAGAGGAGCGCCCCGGTGGTGCCCTTGTCCAGCCGGTGGCAGGGGCCGGGCCTGAACGATACGCTCGGGGGGATCCCGCCCTCGAGGTAGGCGATCACGTCCGCGTCCAGTCCGCCGGGTCCGTGGACGGGGCGACCGCGGGGCTTGTCGATGGCGAGGACGCGCTCGTCCTCGTAGACGATCCTCAGGGGGAGGCCCGGGGTTCCGGGCCGGGAGCGGCGCTCGGCGGGACGCGAGGATCCCGCGGGCGCTCCCCGCACCTCGATCTCGTCGCCGGGCGCGACCCTGTAGCCGGACGGGGCGCGGGAACCGTTGACGCGGACGAGGCCGCGGCGGATCAGGGAAAAGATGGCGGAGAGGCCCGCGCCCGGGAGGCCGCGCCTCAGGACCCTGTCGAGGCGTTTCCCGGAATCGTCCTCTCCGGCGGTGAACCGGTACTCGTCGTCGCGCTCCATCGGTGGGGTCGAGGGTAGCGGCGCCGGGACGCGGGGTCAAGGGAGGCCGCCCGGCGGGGATCGACTTGACAAAACGGTGAATTTCGAAAGAATTACCAGGATGCCCGCTGAGCCCTCGAGAAGCCGACACATCATCGAATTCCTGGGGAATCCCGTGTTCCTCTCGGCCCTCTCGAGCCTCATGGTGGCCCAGCTCATCAAGGCGGTCATCTCCCTCTTCCGCTTCAGGGCGAAATCATTGAGGGACGTCTTCGCCACCCTCATGTGGCGCACGGGCGGCATGCCCTCGAGCCACGCCGCGCTCACGGTGAGCCTCTGCACCGCCTTCGGCGCACGCGAGGGCATGGGGTCCAGCGTCTTCGTGCTCTCGCTCTTCTTCTGCCTCGTCGTCATGCGCGACGCCCTCGGCGTCCGGCGCTCCGCGGGCCTCATAGCCCGCGCTTTCAACCAGGTGGGGCGGGAGCTCAACGAGAAGCACGGCATCGCCTTCACCCACATCAAGGAAGTCCACGGACACACGCCCACGGAGGTCGTCGTCGGATCGCTCCTGGGATTCTTCATAGCGCTGGCCTTCTCCTTCCTCTGATCGGATCGAAACGATGCGCATGGCAAGGCTGGCCGCCGCGTTCGCCGCGCTCGCCGCCCTCGCGGGATCGGCGGCTCTCGCGTCGCGGGCCCGGGGGGCGAGGCCCTGGAAGGCGGCCGCGCTCGCGGCGGTCAGGCCCGAGGACGCCGCCGCCGCCGAGGCCCTCCTCGAAGCCGCCTTCCCCGGCGCGGTCGTCTCCGCGCGGAACCAGGAAGTAGCTTTCTCCTCCTTCTCAGGCATCGAAACCCTGAGGCTCGCGGAGCTGGATTCGAGGCTCGACGAGGACGATCCCCGCTTCGACCGTTACCTCTCCGGCCTGGGGTCGTACTTCAAGGCAGGATCCGGCGAGGACGAGCGCGAGCTCATCTACGTCATCGCCGGAAGGGGCGCCGAAGCGCGGGCTCGGAAAGCCCTCAAGGCCCTTCCTCCGGCCGATTCAGGGGGAGCTCGCTGGACGGTCGTGGCGTCGGCGTCCTCGACGCCTCCCTGGCCCGCTCTCGTCGGGCTCGCCACGGTCGTCGCCCTCATTATCGCTTCGGGCGGAGCTCGAGGCGTTTGGGCCGCCGCCCCGCTCGCCGCCTACCTGCCCGTGATCCTCTCAGGCGGTGCCGTCGCGGCGGCGGCCGCGCTCGCGTCGGGCTATCTCCTCTCGATCCTCGCCCTGATGCGCCTCAGGTACCCCTACGATCCGGGCAGGCGCTGGTCCGACTTTTTCAAGGCGCTCCTCGCGTCGCGCGGCGGGCGGACCGTCGCAGCGGCGTTCGCGATCACGACGGCGGCCTCCGCGGTAGTCCCCTCGGCGCTCGCCGCCACGGTCGCCGCGGCGATCGCGTCAGCGCTCGTCGCCGACGCGATAGAGCGTCGCCGGGCCATGACGGGTCAGCACGGGATATTCACGCCCATCCCGCTCCTCGGAAGGGCGTCGGGGGCCTGGTGCTCCGCGGGTTCTCGCGCCGCCATCGCGTCCATCGGCCCCGTCATCGCCTGCGCGGCCTTCCTCTGGATCGCCGACGCGGAAAAAGCCTCCCTATTGAGCATCCCGCATCCGCGCCGCTATACTCGAGCGGGGACTACGGACGCGCCTGAGCTCCCCGCATTCGAGGACTACCTGGAGCATATGGAATTCCAGCAGCGGTTCGGCACAACGAGATTGCCCCTGGGCGGCGCCGCGGACGCGAGCGCTTACGCGCGCGTGGACCTCGACCCCGCGGGATTCGCGCGCGAGGGGGAGGAGATCCGCGTCCGTCCGGCCCGCTCCCTCCCGAAGCGGGGCGTGGAGCGCGCGCTCAGGGCCGAGGGACGAGGCGCGCGCGTCGTCCTGGGCCCCTGGAACGCCGCGGGGAGCGACGCCGGAACGGCGAGCGGGGGCGAGGCCCTCGGAATCTCCCAGGCTTCGCTCGCGGCCCTGGCAGCGGCGATCGCCCGCGCGCCGTCCAAGCGGAGGCGCCGTGCGCGGTGAACCCGGCGGCGTGGACATACTTCCCGGACCTTCATGGCCCGCGCCCGAGGGCGGCGTGCGGAACGCCTTCATACCCCCCGTCGCCATCATCTCGATGCGGCAGACGGGAGCTCGGCAGACGCGCTGTCTCGTCGCGACAGGGGACCGCGTGGAGGAAGGCCAGCTCATCGGCAGGGCCGAGACCCCCGACGCGACGAACGTCCACTCGTCCATTCCCGGAACAGTCATCGCCGTGCGGAGGATCGCCTGCGGCGACGGAACCGATGCCGAGGCCGCCATCGTGGAATTCGGAGGCTCCTTCACGCGGCTGGGGAGGAAGCGGGAGCTTTTCCCGTGGAGGAACATGTCCGTCCACGATCTCTTCCACCTCATCGGCGAGCGCGGCGTGCCCGGGAGATCGCCCGACGAGGGCCCGCTCATCAGGACGCTCTCGCCGCTCAGGCAGGGGAAGGCGCAGGCGATCCTCGTCGACTGCTCGGACGCAGAACCGTACCAATGCGCCCAGAGATCCTGCGCCCTCTCGCGGCCCGGGGAGATCGCCGAGGCGATGGAGATCCTCATGAAGGCCGTGGGCCCCGCTCCCGTCGCGCTCTTCTCGCGCCCGGAGGACAGGGCGGCGGAGCGCGCCCTCGCCGACGCCATGGCGAAACGGGGCATCTCCCCGTCGACGTTCGGCATTCCGTCTTCATATCCATCGCCGTCGGCCGCCGCCATGCGCGCGCGGTTCAGGGGCGCGAAGGGCCCGGGCGGTTCCGACGCCGACCGCTGCCCCGTGGTCTCCCCGACGGCCCTCCTCGCGCTCTACGACGCCATCGTCCTCAACAAGGCTTCGATCGAGCAGTTCGTGACGGTCGGCGGCGACGGAGTGAGGAGCCCGGCGACCCTGCGCGCCAGGATCGGCACGAGGATAGGCGACCTCATCGGCGAATGCGGCGGGTTCAAGGGCAGGGCGCCGCGGCTCATCGTGGGGGGCGCCCTCACGGGGATGGCGGTGACCGATCCCGACACGCCCGTGCTCAAATCGACCTTCTCGGTGCTCGCCCTCGGTGGAGGGGACCGGAGGAGGCAGGCGCGGTCCGCCTGCATACGCTGCGGCGAATGCGCCTCCGCCTGCCCATCGGCGCTCGACCCGGGGACGCTCCACAAACTCATCGCCGCTGGCAGGCGCCAGGAAGCGCGCGCCGACGGCATCGGCGACTGCGTCAGGTGCGCCGCCTGCGCCTACGTCTGCCCGTCGCGGATCCCCCTCCTCTCGATAATTTCCGGAGCCCTGGACTCGGGATGGGGTTCCCGATGAGCGCGGCGATGACGGCCGAGGCCGGACGGCCCGCGCTCGATCCTCCGCATATCCACTCCGGGAGGACCCAGCGGAGGATGGCCTGGGCCGCGGTCGCGGCCCTCGCGCCCGCCGCTGCCTGGGGGATAGCCGGCTACGGGTACCGAGCGGCGCTCGTCGTGGCCATAGCCGTGCTGACGGCCGTGGCCTCGGAGGCCGCGGTCGGCCTCCTCAGGAGGAGAACGACCGTCCTCGACGGGACGGCGGCGCTCACGGGACTCATCGTCGGCATGGCCCTGCCTCCCGGCGCGCCGCTCGCCGTCCCCGCCGTCGCCTCGGCGTTCGCCGTGCTCGCGGTGAAGGCGCCCGCGGGCGGGCTCGGCGCGAACTGGGCGAATCCGGCGATGGGCGGGATCGCCTTCGCCTACGCGAGCTTCGGCCGCGTCCTCTCCGCCTACGCGCTCCCCGCCACGGTGCGGGGCGCGGACGCCCTGAGCTCGGCGACGCCCCTCCGCGGACTCGCCGATTCGGGCGCGGCGCACGGAGCCTTCGCGGTCACGGGATTCGATTCCGACGCGACCAAGCTCCTCAACGACGTCCTGTTCAGGCCGCTCGGCGCGCCGATGAGCGAGGGCTACATCGATCTCGTCCTCGGCAACAGACCGGGGGCGATCGGAGAAGCGTCCATCGTCCTCCTCGCGATCGGGGCCGTCGTCCTCATCGCGGCGCGGGTGATCCGCTGGGAGATCCCGCTCGCGGGCTGCCTCGCGCTCGCTGCCCTCGAGTGGACGCTCGGCGGCCTCCCGCGCGGGAGCGGGCTCTTCTCGGGCGACGCCCTCCTCGCGCTCGCGGGGGGATCGGCCTTCATCGCGCTTTTCTTCTGCGCCACCGATCCGGTGACCTCGCCGAGGACCTGGCGGTCCCGGGTCGCATACGGGGTCTTCCTCGGGGCCCTCATTTTCCTACTGAGGATCTCGGGGAAGGGCGGAGACGGCACGGCCTTCGCGGTCCTCATGGCCAACGCGCTCGCTGCCGCGATAGAGCGCGCGCCGGGGCGCGGGAAGGCGAGGGAGGCGAGATGAGGTCGAGGGACGAGGCGCGCGGGGGCGGCACGGGCATCCTCGCGGTGGCCGGCTGCCTGCCCGTGGCCGTCGCCGCCGGCGGACTCGCTTCGGGACTCTACCTCGGGGCGGCCATCCTCGCCGTCTCGCTCTTCCTCCACGTCGGCCACCTGACAGCGGGACGAATCCTCAAGCGGGGAGGGTACCGGCTCAGGATATCCTTCCTCGTCGCGGGATCGCTCTTCATCGCCCTCCTCAAGCTCGGCCTCTCGGCGCTCGATCCGGGGGCCGCGCCCGCCGCCTTCACGGCGATGGACATGATCCTCCTCTGCACGCTCATGCGTTCGGGAGAGGAGGGATGGGAGGAGGACATCGGTAGGCGCGCGAGCCCCTCGGCGGCCCGGCTCAAGGCGCCCGCGCTCGCCTCCCTTTTCGTCGTCCTCGCGGGCCTCGCGCGCGACGCGTTCGGATCGGGACGGCTGACGCTCCCGCTCATGGCGGGAACGCGCGTGGACCTTCCGCCCTTCTCGGCCCTGCCCTCGGCGGTCATCGCGTCGCCGGCGGGGCTCCTCCTCGTCGCGGGCTTCGCCGCCGCCGGTCTCAAGGCGCTCGCTTCGGCGCTCAGGGGGAGGAAGCAATGAGCGCGCCCGGCATCGCCTTCGTCATGGTCTTCACGGGAAACGTAGTCCTGGACGCGCTCTTCGGCGTGGAGGACGCGCACGACAGGAAGCCCGCCTCCGGGTGGGAAGCGGCCGCGGTCGCCTTCCTCGGCGCATTCGCGGGGATCGCGTCGGCGACCGCCTCGTGGCTCCTCTCGCTCGCGGGAGCGTCCTTCGCGCTCGCTCCGGCCATCCTCATCCTCGTATTCCTCGCCTCGCGCGGGATCGAGGAGGCGGCGAAGCGCGCGCGGCCGGGATCGGCCCCGCGGATCGCGGAGACCATGGCGAGGATCGAGGCTTCCTCGATCGCCTACGCCATCGGCCTCGTGGTGGCGGGATCGGGCGTCGGCTGGATCGAAGGGCCCGTGGCGGGGCTCGCGGCGGCGGGGGGTTACTTCGCGGCCACGGCCCTCCTCAGGAAACTCGCCTCGCGCGCCTCGCTCGAGGACGTTCCGCAGCCCTTCCGCGGGAAGCCCCTCCTCCTCGTCAACGCCGCCCTCGTCGCCCTCGCGTTCACCGCGCTCGACTCCATCGCCTCGAGGCTCGCCGGAAAATAACATCGCCCGGCGTCCGGAAGTCGGGTCTTCCTCTGCGCGGCCGCTTATGGCTATAATGGGGATTCCGTGAAAGAACGTTCAGTCATCCTTGGCTTTTCAATCCACTTTCCCCTCGGATCGGACCCCGCGGCCGCGGAGCGCTCGTACCAGGCGCGCGTGCGGCCCCTCCTCTCGCGCATCTACGCGAATCCGGCCCTGCCGGTCGCCGTGCACCTCTCAGGGGCGGCGCTCAAGATGCTCGATTCCGCGCATCCCGAGATCGTCATGCTCATCAAGGAGCTCGCGCGCCGCAAGCAGGCGGAGATCGTGGGCGGCGGATACTCGCATCCCCGGCTGCCCCTCATCCCGCTCACGGACAGGCTCGGGCAGATCGAGCAGGCCACGACCCTCATCAGGCAGGCCTTCGACAAGCGCCCCCGCGGCTGCCTCCTCCCGGGCATGCACTGGGAGCCCCAGCTCGCCTCGACGCTCAACGCGGCCGGGATCGAGTACACCTTCCTCGACGAGTCGCTCTTCCGCGTCGCGGGCTGCGATCCGCGCCTACCCCAGGTCACGGAGGACCAGGGCCGGACCGTGACCGTCTTCCCCGCCAAGGCCTCCTTCGGCGCGGCCCTGGACGCGGATCCCTCGGCCTTCGCGCGCGCCGTGGCCGCCGACTTCCCCTCGGGAGGCGGCGTCCTCGCGTACTTCCTCGACGCGGTGGCCATGGACGGAGACGCCGACGCCGCCGAATTCGAGCTCATGGTCGAGCGCTTCCTCAAGACGATGATCGCCCTCCGCGACGACCTCCGGCCCTCGCTTCCCTCGCGCTTCCTGGGACCGGACGCCGAGCGCGGGAGGGCCTACTTCTCCGACGCGGGCACGAGGGGGAGGCCGATACAGGGCACGCCGGCCGCGCGGCTCTACGGCAAGATGTACTTCGTCCACGGTCTCGCGAACCAGCTCAGGGGCGACAAGGCGCGGAAGAAGGCCGCTCGCGAGCTCGTCTGGAAGGCGCAGGGCCACGAGGCCTACCACTGCGCGGCGGGGAGCGACGGTCCGGCGGTCTCCAGGGCCCGGTCCGCGGCCTACGCCGCCCTCATAGAGGCGGAGGTAATAACGCGGGAGAAGGGCGTCTTCATGCCCTCCCTCGTCCCGATCGACTACGACTTCGACGGCTACGAGGAATACCTTTTCCAGGGCTCCGAGCTCGACGCCTACGCCCATCGCTCGGGCGGCGCCATCGTGGAGCTCGACGTCCTCCAGGCGGCCGCCAACATCCTCAACCCGAGGAGGGGAGGGCTCGGCGTCCTCTTCGAGGATGCCGTGGAGCAGGGCGATTCGTCGGAGTCCCGTCCGCAGGCGGCCGGCGCGGCGCCCTTCACGGTGGAGGCCTGCGACTCGGCGCGCGCGGACTTGAAGCTCGCCCGGGAATGGATCCTCCCCTCCGGCGCCCCGGCGCGGCTCGAGAAGCGCTACGCCTTCAGGCGCAACGGCGTCTACCTCACGGCGTCGGTGGTCAACATCGGCACCTCGCGCCTCGCGGGGCGCTACGCGAACGCCTCGACCTTCGCCACGCGCCTCAAGGACGGCCAGCAGATAGCGGTCAGCGCCGTGACCGAGGCCGGGGAGGTCCAGCTCAAGGCCGAGGGGACCCAGCGCCTCAAGGCCTTCGAGTCCTTCCAGGCGGCGGACGCGAAGGGGAAGACCCTCATCGAGGTGATCGCCGACGGGAAGCCCGCCTGCGAGGCCTCGCTCTTCGAGGAGGGCGACGCGAGGCTCGCCTTCTCCTGGAAATTCTCGCTCGAACCGGGGGAGCGCTTCGAGGCCTCCCTGCAGTACCTCATACACTCCCGCCGCGCGCGGAGCGGCGACTGAAGGAAGGTCGATGGCCGGATTCCTCTCGTCCCTCGCGGGAAAGAAAGTGCACATGGTGGGCGTGAAGGGCACGGGAATGAGCGCCCTCGCGGAAATCCTCTGCTCGTCGGGAGTCGTCGTCTCCGGCTCGGACGTCCCCGAGAAATTCTACACCGACATCGCGCTCGCGAGGCTCCCGCTCAGGCTCTTCGAGGAATTCTCTCCCGCCTGCCTCGAACCCGATACCGCCCTCCTCATCCATTCCTCGGCGTATCGGGCGGAGACCAATCCCGTCATCGCCGAGGCGAGCAGGCGCGGACTCCCCGTCATGCTCTACACGGAGGCACTCGGGGCGCTCTCGGGAGACTTCGACTCCACCGGGATCGCGGGCGTCCACGGGAAGACGACGACCACCGCCATAACCGGGACCATGCTCAAGGCCGCGGGAGCTCCGGCGCTCGTGCTCGCGGGATCGGCCGTCTCCAACTTCGACGGCAAGTCGACGATGGATCTCGGAAGGGATTTCTTCGTCGCGGAGACCTGCGAGTACCGGCGGCATTTCCTATCGTTCAAGCCGCGGAGGATCGTCCTCACGAGCGTCGAGCTCGACCACCAGGATTATTTCAAGGACTACGGCGACATCCTCGAGGCCTTCGTTTCATACGGGAAATCCATCGCGGAGGGCGGCGAGCTCGTTTACTGCGCGGACGACGCGGGAGCGGCCGAGGCGGCCCTCGCCGTCGCGCGCTCCCGGCCCGATCTCCGCATGACTCCCTACGGCTTCGAGGCCGAGGGACGATTCAGGCTCTCGGACTACGCCGCGGGCGAGGGCGTCGCGCGCTTCCGCCTGGGCGCCTTTTCGTCGCCCCTCGAGCTCAGGATCCCCGGGCGCCACATCGCCCTCGACGCCGTTGCCGCCGTCGCGGCCGTATCCTCCATCCTCAACGCCGGAGCGGGCAGGTCGGCGGATGCCCCGATCGGCGCCGGGGCCGAGGCGGCCATAGCCCGCGGCCTCCTCGAATTCCGGGGATCCAAGCGGCGATCGGAGATCCTCGGGGAGGCGGGCGGGGTCCTCTTCATGGACGACTACGCCCATCACCCCACGGCCATAAAGGCGACCCTGCGGGGCTTGCGCGAATTCCATCCCCGGAGGAGAATCGTCGTCGATTTCATGTCCCATACCTATTCGAGGACGGAGGCCCTCCTCGCGGAATTCGCCTCCTCCTTCGACGACGCGGACGAGGTGATCCTCCATAGGATCTACGCCTCCGCGCGGGAGGCCTACTCGGGCGGGGTGCGGGGAGAGGACCTCTTCAGGGAGGCGGCGAAGCGGCATCCGCGCGTGACGTACGTGGACGATCCGGCCGACGCCCTCCCCGTCGTCCTCGGGAAGCTCAGGCCCGGGGATCTCTTCATCACGATGGGCGCCGGCGACAACTGGCGCGTGGGCGAGGCGGCGTTCAGCGCCATGGGCGGGAGGAAGTAACCGTGAAGAGCATGACGTCGTACGCCCAGAAGGCCTTCCTCACGGAGCGCCTCCGCTTCTCCATCGAACTCAAGTCCTACAACAACCGCTTCCTCGAGATCTTCATCTCGCTGCCGCCGACCCTCTCCGCCCTCGAACCCAGGATCAGGTCCTTCCTCCAGGAGCGGATAGGCCGGGGAAAGGTGGAGTGCGCGGTGAGGGTGCGCGAGTACCTCGCCGAGGGGAAGGTGAAGCTCGACGAGACCGTCGCGAGGGCGGCCGCCGATGCCCTGTCATCGCTCGCCTCCCTCCTGGGAAGCGCCGAGCGCCCGCGGCTCGCCGACCTCCTCGCCGTGGACGGCGTCCTCTCCTTCGAGCGAGACGCGGACGCGGACGCCCTCTGGCCCGAGGTGGAGTCCGCCCTCGCCGAGGTCCACGCCGACTTCGAGAAGGAGAGGCTGCGGGAAGGGGCCCACCTCCTCGAGGACATGCGCGCCCAGCTCGGTACCATAACGCGCGCCCGGGACGAAGTCGCATCGGCGGCGCCCGAGCTCGAGGCGAGCCTTCAGGAGAACCTCCGGAAGAGGCTCCGCGAGGCGGTAGGCGACGGGATCGACGAGAACCGCCTCCTCCAGGAGACGGCCCTCGCCCTCACGCGCTTCACGGTGAACGAGGAGCTTTCCCGGCTCTCGGCGCACGCGGCGGCCATGGCGGCCGAGCTCGACGGAAGGGCCGGCTCGGGGAAGCGGATCGATTTCCTCTGCCAGGAGATGAACCGCGAGGTGAACACCCTGGGCTCCAAGAACCAGCTCCCGGGCCTCGGATCGAGGATCGTCTCCATGAAGGAGGCGATCGAGAACATCCGCGAGCAGGCGCGGAACGTGGAGTGAGGGAGCGATGATCGTAGCCGTTTCCGGAAAATCGGGCTGCGGGAATACGACCGCGTCCAGGCTCCTCGCCTCCCGCCTCGGGTACCGATTCGTCAACTACACCTTCCACAGTATGGCCGAGGAGATGGGCATATCCTTCGAGGAGCTCCTCGCGCTCGCCGACGCAGACCTCTCTTACGACAAGAGGCTCGACGAGAAGCAGGTCGAGATCGCGCGCTCGGGCGACTGCGTGGTGGGAAGCAGGCTCGCCGTGTGGCTCCTCAGGGACGAGGCCTTCACGGTCTACCTCAAGGCCTCGGCGGATACGAGGGCGCGGCGCGTGTGGAAGCGGGAGGGCGGGAGCCTCGAGGACGTGGTGGCCTTCACCCGCGAGCGGGACGCGAGCGACCATCGTCGATTCATGGCCCTCTACGGCATAGACAACGACGACTACTCCTTCTGCGACCTCGTCGTCGACGCCGAGCGTTCGCCCGAGGAGATCGTCGACGCCGTCATGGCCGCGCTCTCCGCGAGGGGGGAGGGAGGATGAGGGGCGCGCGCCGCGTCGTCCTCGTCCACGACGCCTCCATCGGCGCCGGGAACGCCTGCGCGGCATACCTCGGCAAGAAGGGGGACCGCGTCTGGGGCGCCATGGCCCAGCCCGAGTACTACCAGGGGAAATCCGACGAGTTCTGGAAGCCGGTCAGGTTCGAGCCTTCCGCCGATGGCGGAGCCGAGTCCGCGATCGAGGAGATCCTCGCGGAAGAGGGGCGGCTCGACGCCTTCGTGCTCTGCCCTTTCCGCGAGCTCTCAGGCGCCTTCGCGGACACGGACGGACGGCAGTTCGCGGAGGAGTTCCGCTTCCGCTTCCTCGCGCAGGCGGCCCTCCTCAGGAAGGCGCTCTCGGTCATGGCCAGGAAAGGCCGGGGGAAGATCATCGTCGTGACGGACGCCGAGGCGGCCTACGGGATCCCGTATCACGGCGCGAGCGCGGCGGGGGACGCGGCCCTCGCGGCCCTCGCGCTCTCGACGCGGCTCGAGGCCTCCGCCATGGGGGTCGACGTGGCTCTCGTGGAGGCCGGGGGCCTCAGGACGGGGCTCTCCACCCGTCGGTCCGCGGCCCAGGGCTGGACCACGGAGAGCCCCTGGCACGAGGCGGCGGAGCGGGCGACGGCCGAGCGGGACAGGCGATCGCGCTTCGGAGGGGACCCGGTCGCGCTCGCGAGGAAGGTCCGCGCCCTCCTCGCCTCCAAGGACCTTCCGCCGCGCTCCGCGGTGGGCACCCTCGGATTCAGGTTCAATTCGGTCGCCCAGCGCTTCGGCCTCCAGCGGGAGATCGAGCGCGGGACAATGTCGTATTACGGCCTCGCGGGCGCGAGGAACGCTATTAGGAAGAGGAGGGACGGAGATGGGCGTTGAACGCGCCGCGCACGGCAAGCTCCCGACGGGAGAAGCGGTTTCGATCTTCACCTTGAGGAACGGAGAGGTAGAGGCCTCGGTGACGGAGTACGGGGCGACCTGGGTTTCCATGGTCGTGCCCTCGGCGAAGGGCGGGAAGGCGGACGTCCTCCTCGGCTTCGATTCGCTCGACGGGTACCTGGGGGACCATCCCTATTTCGGGGCGACGGTCGGCCGGTTCGCGAACAGGATCGGCGGCGCGGCCTTCTCGATCCGCGGCGTCCGCCACGCCCTCGAGGCCAACGAGGCCCCGAACTCCCTGCATTCGGGGAGCGCGGGCTGGGGGAGAAAGCTCTGGAAGGGCGAGGCGATCGCCGGCAAGGACGCCGTGGAATTCCGCTACTCGAGCCCGGCGGGCGAGGGCGGCTTCCCCGGCCGCGTCGAGGCCCGCGTCGTCTTCGAGCTCACCCCCGCGAACGAGCTCAGGCTCTCGTTCCGCGCGGTCGCGGACGCCGCGACCCACGTCAACATGACGAACCACGCCTACTTCAACCTCGGCGCGGGGCCTGACGTGCTGTCCCATCGCATGAAGCTCTCCTGCTCGCGCTACCTCGAGCCGGGACCGGGAAACATCCCCACGGGGAAGATCCTCGATGCGGCCGGGACCCCCTTCGATTTCTCCGAATCGAAATCGATCGGAGCGGACATCGCGGCGACGGGAAGCGGCTACGACCACTGCTTCGTCGTGGATAGGAAGGGGCCGGGGCTCGTCGAGGCCGCGTACGCCGAGGAACCGGATTCGGGCCGGACCATGCGCGTCCTCACCACCCAGCCCGGCGTCCAGCTATACACGGGGAACTACATAAGGGATACCGTCGGGAAGGGCGGAAGGGGCTACGGGAAGACCGGGGGCTTCTGCCTGGAGACCCAGCATTATCCCGACGCTCCCAACAAGCCGCAGTT
>CAYNQK010000044.1:0-22966 GCA_964399285.1 uncultured Spirochaetales bacterium
CTCCGTGCTCCCGTCCCCGTTCTCCCCTCTCCCCTCTCCCCTCTCCCTTCTCCCCTCTTCTATGCGTGCCGTCTTCCTAGCGCCTCTACCTCATCGCACGTTTCTGTCGAAGGCTCACCCATAATCCTAGTAAAAAAAAGAGGCCGCCCTTTCGGACGGCCCCTCGAATCGAATAGCGCTTATCTCACTTCTCCAGGATGAACTCCACGCGGCGGTTCTTCCAGCGGTTGTCCGCGTCCTTGAAGTCCACCACCGGGGTCGATGACCCGAGGCCATTCGTGCTGAGCCGCTTCGCGTCCACCCCGTTCTCCACGAGGAGGGCCTTCACGGCCTCCGCGCGCTTGCGGGACAGCGGAATGACGTCGCCTTCCTCCTCCTCCCTGATCTTGGCGGCGGAGTAGTCGTAAATCTTTCCGATGGAATTGGCGTGGCCCTCGATGAGTACCTTGTAGCTCCGGTACTTGTTGAGGATCTCGGCGATGCGCTTCACGACCCTGTAGTTGCGGTCCACGGTATCCTGCGGGAGGTTCACGAAGTCCGCGAAGTCCGGCCTGAAGACGATGGAGGGCACCTTGATCTTGAGCCGGTTCCCGTCCCTGATCACGAGGACGTCCACGGCTATGACGCCCTGGGTCCTCGAGGTGTTGCCGAGCGCGTCCGTGATGGTGAAGGTCCAGGGGTAGTCGGTCGCGGCCTCGACGAGCTCGCCCTTCATGGACTTGCCGTCCCAGGTGACGCGCGCGGCGGGCTTGCCCTGCCCCTCGTACTTCATGAACATGCGCGACTTGGCCGCGTCGTCCGCCGAGGCCTCGAAGATCTCGAACTTCCACTCCTTTATGTCGGACGCGTCCTGCACGGCCAGCGAGATGTTCACCTCGTCGTCCACGCCGTCGTTGTCCGGCGAGAAGGGATCGGGATTGAGCGCGAGCTTGGCGAGCGGCGGATCGATGTCCAGGAGGAAGGCGGGCGTCTTGGCCTCCACCTCGTCTCCCTTGTCGTAGGAGAGCCTGAGGACGCCGGTCAGCTTGCCGGGGTTCACTTTGCCCGAGGCGTCCTTGCCGTCCCAGGGAAGCTGCGTCGGGAGGCCCGAGGAGCCCTTGCCCGACCATTCGCGCTGGGCCTTGCCGGACTCGTCCTGCACGGAGAAGCTCCACGCGGAGAGCCCGTCCTTGAGCTTCACGATGAAGCCGAAGGTGATGTCGTCGAACTTGCCGTCGCCGTTGGGCGAGAATCCGAGGGGCGTCGCGGTGACGAAGGCGCCGGTCTCGCGGGTATCGATCGTTATGCCGTCGATCGCCTTCTCGGTCCGGTTTCCGGCGTTGTCGGTGGAGGCCGCGAGATAGCGGTAGCGGCCGTCGGGGAGCTTGTTGCCCGCGGAGTCGGTGCCGTCCCAGACGACGTCCTCGGCGGCCTGCGGGAAGGAGTACTCGCGCACCGCCTTGCCCTTGGCGTCCGTGAAGGTTCCGGTCCAGCCGTCCTTGCTCGAATCGGCGTGGCGGATCGTGATCTTGTCCTTCTTCCCGTCGCCGTCGGGGCTGAAGAGGAGGGGATCGGCCTTGAGGGAAACGGTCGGGGCCTTGGTGTCGAGCACGAGGCCGGTCGCCTGCGAGCTCACCTCGTCGCCGGACTGGTAGCGGACCCAGAGGTCGGCGGAGTAGGTCCCGTCGGGGGCGACTGCGCCCGCGTCGGTCTTGCCGTTCCAGACGGTGCGTTCGGGGACGCGGCCCTTGCCGGTCCAGAAGCGTACGTCGGCGCCGGCGTCGGTCTTCACCCTGAGGCGCCACTCGGCCGCGTTCTCCCTCGCCTGCACGGAGGCCACGAGGGTGAGGGCGTCCTTGGAGCCGTCGCCGTTGGGCGAGAAGGCCTTGAGGTCGGAGCTGAGCATCACGCTCTTCTTCTCGGTATCGATGCGGACCTGGGCGGGAACCGACGCGCCCGGATTGCCCGCGCGGTCGACGGACTTTACGACGAAGGAGTACGCGCCGTCGGGGAGGAGCGTCCCCTTCCCGTCGGTGCCGTCCCAGGCCCACTGCTCGGGCTTGCCGGAGAGCTTCGCCTGGGCGACGGCCTTTCCGGAGGCGTCGAGGACCTCGCCGGTCCAGGAATCCTCCTGCGATGCGTCGATGTCGAACTCGGCGCTGTCGAGCTTGCCGTCGCCGTTGGGCGAGAATACGGAGGCCGCGGCCTTCACCGTCGCCTTGGGCGGCGTGAGGTCGAGGACGAAGGAGGGGGAATCGATCGCGGGCGCGTGGCCGTTCACGTAGCGCGCGGAGAGCGAGGCGCGGTACAGGCCCTCGGGGAGGGCCTTGCCGGCCTTGTCCTTGCCTTCGAAGGCGTACTCGCCCTTGAGGGCGTCGCCCTTGCCCGTGACGCTCCAGACCTCGTCGCCCTTCTGGTTCTTCACTGCGATGGTCCACTCGGCGAGGCCGGACTTGACCGGCACGCCGGGGGAGAGGGCCAGGGCGTCGCGCGAGCCGTCGCCGTTCGGCGAGAAGTAGCCCGAGTCGATGGAGAGGGAGACGGGCGGCTGGCGCGTGTCGATGACGACGTTGTCCAGGGTGACCGAGGCCGCGTTGAGGCCGCGGTCCTCGGCGGAGGCGACGATGCGGTACACGCCGTCGGGCACGACCTGCCCGGCGTCGTTCTTGCCGTCCCAGGAGACCTCGGTGAGGGCCGCTCCCTTCGTCTCCATGGTCCGCACGAGGCCGCCTGAGGCGTCGCGCACCTCCACCTTCCAGGAATCCTCCTTGGAGCCCGCGGCCTTCACCGCGAGGACGTCCTTGGCGCCGTCCTGGTCGGGAGAGAAGACGAGGCCGGTGGGATCGGCGGGCACGCTCAGGGCGACCGAGGGGGGCGTGGAATCCACGGCCACCTTGTATTCCTCGCTCGTCCCCTTGTTGCCGTTGTCGTCGCGGGATTCGATGGTCACGTGGTACTGCCCGTCGGGAACCACCTGGCCCGAGTCCGAGCGTCCGTCCCACACGAGGGCGGGCGGCACGTTGACGCCCTTCTTCTTGTAGGCGAGGCGGTCGAAGAAGCCCTTCACGCCCATGTTCTCGGGCCGCTCCTCCTTGTTCTTGATCTCGCGCACGACCTTGCCGTCCGCGTCGGTGATCCTGAGGGAGTAGTCCTGCACGAAGCGCTCGTCGGTGATGGATACGGGCAGGGAGAGCTCGTCGTTCTTGCCGTCCGCGTTGGGCGAGACGTAGTACTGGTCGTGGGGCGTCTCGGGATAGGTCACCGCGATCTTGGGCGGCTTCTTGTCCACGACGCCGAAGGGCAGGACCGCGCCCGCGCCGAAGGCCCAGATATCGTTGTACATCGGCTTGGCCGCGATG
This sequence comes from uncultured Spirochaetales bacterium, assembly GCA_964399285.1. Lineage (GTDB taxonomy): Bacteria > Spirochaetota > Spirochaetia > Treponematales > JBGSOB01 > CAYNQK01. The sequence goes on from CAYNQK010000044.1 coordinate 3,339, forward strand.
ACGGGCCTGAGCTCGCTCCTGTCCCAGCCCTGCTTGGCGAGGAAGGCGTCCTTGCTCTTGGCGGTGGTGATGGGGAAGGAGGCGCTCAGGTAGACGCTGGGGTAGTAGCTCACCGGCACGTCGTCGATCAGCTCGCGCACGTTGATGCCGTAGTTCGTGCCGATGGTGACGCGGTCCTTGATCGTGAGGGCGAGCCCCGCGTCGAGGATGGCGTTCTGGCAGAAGGGGAAGCTCGCGTCGAGGGTCATGGAGAGCCTGCCCCAGTCTTTCTGGAAGAAGTCCCATCCGGCCCCGATCTTGGGCGTGAACGGGGAGGGATACGCGCCGTCCATGTTCATGGGGCCCGTCGCCTCCTCGCCCTCCCCCGAGGGGGCGAACCACTTGCCGAGGTTCGCGAGGACGATGCCGTAATGGAAATCCTTGAAGGCCTTGAAGTCGCCGAGCCGGTGCATGATCCCGAGGTCGACTCCGACCCCCCAGTCCTGCGTATAGCGCGCGCCCAGGGTCCCGTGGAGCCCGGCGCCGATCCAGAAGTTGGGGTAGACGTCCTTGGCGAAGGTGGCCCGCGCGTCCAGGACGTTGCCGACGGGCATGGAGCCCAGGGTCTCGGGCATGGTGAGGTAGCGGAGGCCGAATCCCCAGACCCCGGCGGGCTTGGGCAGGGACGCCCCGAGGTTGATGACCGAGCCCCATCCCTCCTCGGCGCCGAGCCCGACGAGGGCGATATAGCTCGCCTCCATGGTGAAGCGCTGGAGCGCGGCGTTGGCCGCGGGATTGAGGGCGTCGGCGGAGGGAGCCCCCGAGACCGTCACGGAGGGGCCGCCGCCCAGGAAGAGCGGCGAATACAGGTCGTAGAGCGCTTCTCCCCCGATGGGCGGGTCGGAGGCCGCGAGAGAGGCTATCGCCATGAGGCATATTAGGACGGGGGCGAGGCTTCGAAGACGCATGAGGGACCTCCCAGACGTTTGATCCGGCTGGCGAGCGGCCCTCCGGCCGTCATACGGAAGTCAACGGGCTCGGGGAGGGCTCGGCGCCGGGATTAATCGGACGCCGACCGGCGGGCCGGGGCGGCGCTGCCGGTCGCGGGACCAATATAGCACGTTTTATTCACTGATACATGACGATGGCGGGCTTGGGATCGAGGGCCATGACCTCGGCGGGGCTCATGAGCGGATCGTCGAAACCGGCTCCGGCGTAGCCCGAGCGGTAGAAAAGCTTGTATCCCTTCACCGGGATGTTGCGGTCCGCCGCGTTCCTGCGGTAGGCCTCCTTCTTCACCGCGGGCGCGCCGAAGCCGTCCGCCGTGTGCACGAGGAGGACCCGCTCGAAATCGGCCCTGATCCGATCGCGGCCGGTGATCATGAGGGGCTTGAACTGGTGGACCACCAGCATGCGCCGCCCGGGCAGGCCCCGCGAGACGAGGTAGTCCTGGATGATCGCCTGCGCGGCGTTGAGCTCCTCGCCCTTCACCGTCCCGATCTCCTTCATGGGCCGCGCGGTGCGCCACTCGGGGTCCAGGGCGAGGTGGACGTTGGGGTACGCGAGCCAGGGCAGGAGGCGGCGCGTCGCCTCCTCCACCGAGTACTTCCCTATCTGGTGGTCCAGGAACACGACGATGCCGCGCTTGAGCGCGAACTCCACCCATTCCCGGGTCGTCGACTCGGGAAGTATGCCGATGTCCCCTCCCGGCCACACCGTACCGTAGATGAGGTAGAAAGCGGGGCGGACCGTCTTTTCCCCGTTGTGCGCGTCGTATTGGGCGGCGAGCTCGGTTACCGCGCGCGCTGCCTCTTCCTTGTTCATCCTGCCCAGGATGCCCATGATCCGCGCGCCGGGCTTGCCGTAGTAGGCGAGGACGTCCTCGTTGAGGACGAGGTCGTAGGAGAGGCCCGTGAACCAGGCGTCATCCGGGCGCGGCTCGTTCGCGCATCCCTGCGGCGCCTCGGCCATCCTGAAGAGGAGCCGCGGGAAGGGGCTCGATCCGGGAACGGGGGGCGGTACGGGCGTGGGCGGCGTCGCGGCGAGGACGGCGGCCGGAAGAGCGGCGGGCGAGGGAGCGTCGACGGGCTCGGGAGCCGCGACGGCCTCGACGGCGAGGGCCGCGGCCGCGGCCGCGTCGAGGCGGCTCCGTTCGTCGGCGGCCGCCGTGGTTGCGAGCGACGATGCCGCCAGGGCGGCGATCGCGCGGAGTATGTGCGCGTTCATCGCCTACGATTATCGGACTGCGGCGCTCGGAGGATGAGGCTTCGTCGCTAGAGGCTACTCGTAATGGGGTTCGGAGACCGGCACCCAGTACGGAAGCAGGTCCGAGCGGAAGCGCGACTCGATCTCGGCGCGGTAAGTGAGCACGCGCTCGATGTATTCGTAGGTGGACTCGGGCACCGCGCCCCGCTCAGCGCGGGAGAGGCCCGCGTTGTAGATGGCCAGGGCCCGGATCTCGTCTCCCCCGTAGTTCATAGCGAAGCGGAGGTGGGCCATGCCCTTCCGCGCGTTGACGACGGGATCGTAGGCCTCTTCGTCGCTCAAGCGGGGATAGCTCCTCGAATTGAGCTGGAAGAGCCCCTTGTCGACGCTCTTGTCCTTGTTCACGGACCTGGCCGAGGGGCGGAAATCGCTCTCCGCCCGCGCGAGCGCGAAGGCGAGATTGACGTCGACGCCCTTCTCCACGGCCGCGTCGAGGATGGCCCTCGCCACCCGCTCCGAACCCGTCATCTTGGCGTAGAATTTGACGAGGGAGGTCCGGGCGCGCGTATGGCGGTACAGGGCTTCGGGATAATCCGGGGAAGGGTCGGCGCGCAGGGGGAACCGCGTGACGGGTCGGGACAGCGTTTGAGCTATCCGCTCCTCCAGGGATACTTCTTGTCGAACGAGGGTCCTATCGAGCGGCTGCAGGGTGCAGGTCATCAGGGAAAGGGCCGAAACGAACAGCAAAACGCGATAGACCGGACGGAAAAAGCGTATTCGATCGAATTCCATGAGAAATTGACGCAATCCTTGCGATATATTGGCCATTCATACAAAAGGCTCGCACATTGTAGTCAGAATATCGGCTTTGTCAATATCGGGAGGCCCTCCCCTAGGGGGGGCAGGATGGCGCCTTATGGCTGCGGCGAGGCTCCTGCGGCTTCCAGGGCCGCCCTGAGCGCCCCCTTGGGATCCTTCGACTTCTTGGAGATTTCAGCCATTCCCCGGAGGAAAGCGGGAAGGTCGTTCCCGTAGAGGGCCTCGCAGGCCTCCGCATAGAGGCGCTCCTCTCCATAGTAAAGCCTGAAAAGATCGAGGTAGGCATTGTTGATCGATCCCATGTCGAAGCGCCCGTAGGGGTTCCCCTCCCCCATGGCGTCAGCGGCGGCTTTCCACTCAGCCGCACGCTCGGCGATGATCTCGGCTTTGCGCGCCCGCTTCTCCTCGTCCGGGAGGCCGGAAGCGTAGGCCTCGGAGAGGAGGGCGGCCGTTCCCGCGAGGTAGGCCCGGAAGGCGGCGGCGTTCGCCCGTCGCTCCGCGTAGGCGGCGAGCTCGGGCGCGCCCTTCCCCCGCCGCGATTCCAGGTAGAGGACGGCGCCGCGCTCGCCGACGAAGCTCGCGAGCTCTTCGTTGAATGATTCCGCTCCCTTCTTGAAGACCGTCGCGTGGGTGAGCTCGTGGATGACGAGCTCCGCGAGTTCGGCATCCCCGTAGGAAGCCATGTAGGACCAGAGCGGGTCCTTGACGAAGCCGAGCGTGCTGAAGGCGTCCACCGGACGCACGATGACGTCCAGGCCCTTCTCCCGCAGCGCGGTCGCCTCCCGCTCGGCCTCCTCGCGCTTGAAGAATCCTTTATACGGGAGCTTCCCCACGAAGGGGTAGTTCCAGAGGTGGCGCTCGAAGGCGAGAGGGGCGCAGGCCTGGACGACGTCCGCGATGTAGGGACGGCCGGGATCGGCGTAGGTCGTGTAGTTCTGGCTGTCCCGGAGGCCGATCTCGCTTATGGCGAAGGCGCGGACGTCGGCGCAGCGGCGGAGGAATGCCTTCGTCGCCTCCGTCGCGGATGGATCGGACAGCACCTCGTCGACGGGACGAGCCTTCGCGATGATCCCCAGGTATTCCGCCGCGACGCCCGTGGCGTAGCAGGACGGGAAGAGCGTCGCGGCGCAGGCGGCCGCCCAGAGCAGGGCGGAGGAACGCCGAACCCGACTTGCGGGTCGGTTTTTTATTGCGTTACGCACCATTCCAGGATATCATCGCCCAACTCCGTGAGCAAGGACGGCCACCGAATGCGGTACAGGACTTCAATAGCGGGCAAGACGATGGCGGCGCTTCTCGCGGTATCGGCCCTCGGTACCCTCACGACGTCCGCGGGAGCCATGATCGCCGCGTCCTCCCTCGTGCGCGGGCTCGCCGAACGCGAACTCGAGTCGGCCAACGCTACCGCGTACTGCCTCTTCGAAACGGCCCTGAGCGTCTCGATCGGCAATTACCTCCGCGCCGTCGCGGAAAAGGGCGTCGACGTCGTCGCGATGCACTACCGCGCCGCGGAAGCGGGGAAGTACGGGGAGGAGGAGGCGAAGGCGCGCGCAGCCGAAGCCCTCCTCTCGCAGACCATCGGGACCACGGGCTATATCTACGCGGTCGACTCCTCCGGCACGATCCGGGTCCACCCCAAGCCCGCGCTGCGGAACGCCTCGCTGGCGACCTACGCCTTCATCCAGGATCAAATGGCCCGCAAGGAAGGGTACCTCGAATACGATTGGAAGAACCCGGGAGAGGAGCGCGAACGACCGAAGGCGCTGTACATGTCGTACTTCGCCCCCTGGGACTGGATCGTCTCCGCCTCCAGCTATCGCGAGGAATTCACCGGCCTCGCCGGGCTCGAGCGCATCAAGGACGGGCTCAGGGACGAGCGCATCGGCGAGAACGGATACACCTTCATCGTGAACGCGTCGGGGGATTTCGTGATGCACCCCTCCCTCGAGGGGCAGAATTTCCTCTTCGCCGAGGACGAGCGCGGGTACCGCTTCGTGGAGGACATGATCGCCCGGAAGGACGGAAGGGCCTCCATCCTGTGGAAGGAATCCGGAACGGCGCCCGCCCGGGAGAAGCTAATCGCCTTCCGCCACTTCCCGGACCTGGACCTCGTGATCGCGTCGATGATCGACCGCTCCGAGCTCGAGGCGCGCTCGGGCGGGATCCTCTGGACCCTCGCCTCCGTCACGGCCGCGTCCCTCCTCGCGGCCTTAGGCCTATCCGTCCTGCTTTCCAGGTCGATCGCGAGGCCCCTGCGCGCCGTCAGCGGCAGCCTCGGGAAGATCGCGTCGGGCTCGGGCGACCTCTCCCGGCGCGTGACGGTCTCGGGGGATCGCGAGATCGCCGAGCTGGGAGGCCACTTCAACGCCTTCGCGGAGAAACTCTCCCGCATCGTCGCCGACGTGAAGGCCCGGTCCTCGGAGCTCGCGTCGGCGGGAGCGGCCCTCTCGGAAGCCTCGTCCGCCGCGGCGGAGGCGGGAAGGCGGATATCGGAGGGAGCCCGCGCGGTGAAGGACCGCGTCTCCGGAAGCGCGGCCGAGACCGCGCAGGTCGACGCCGCCGCCCGAGGGATGTCGAGCGGCCTCGCTGAGCTCTCCGCGCTGATCGCCCGGCAGGACGCGGCCATCGCCGCGGCCTCCGACGCGGTGGGCGGAGTCGTCGCGGCCATCGACGCGATCGCCCGGAGCGCGAACGAGGCTTCCGAGCGCTACTCCGCCCTCGCGGACGCGAGCGCGGAGGGAAAGAAGGCGCAGGAGAGGACCATCGCCCGGGCGAGCGAGGTCTCGGAGCGGTCCGAACGGCTCAAGCAGGCGAACGTCCTCGTCGCCTCGATAGCCGCGCGAACGAACCTTCTCTCCATGAACGCCGCCATCGAGGCCGCCCACGCCGGCGAGGCGGGCGCGGGCTTCGCCGTCGTGGCCGACGAGATCCGCAAGCTCGCGGAGAGTTCCGCGCGCGAGGCCAAGTCCATAGCCTCCGACCTCAAGGCGCTCGGGAAGTCGGTGGAGGGGATCGTCGCCGAGGCCACGGCTTCGAAGGACTCGTTCGACCGCGTCGCGGCCCTCATCGCGGAAACGGAGCGCCTCAACGCGGGCGTCGCGGGATCCTTGCGGGACCAGAAGGATGATTCCGGAAAGGCCCGGGAGGGGCTCGCCGTCATCAGGGAGCTGTCGTCGGACGCGGTGCGGACCTCGTCGCGGGCGAGCGAGACCGGCGCGACCATAGCGGACGCCATGAAACGCCTGGCTGAGAACAGCGCGGCCATCGCCTCCTCCGCCTCGGCGATCTCCGACGAGGCCGACCGCGTCGCGGAGGCTTCATCGCGGGTGAGCGGTTCGAGCGAACGGAACGAAGCCGCCATAAGAGCGATCGATGAGAGCGTCGGCGCGTTCTCCGTCGGGGACGATTGAGGCTCCCACGGCGGACGCTCAGCCGATCGGCCGCGCGCGAGGCTGGCGCATCGCCTCTCCCCCGTCCTTGACTGCCCCCTCCCGCGCCGCGTAGTATTCCCGGACCATGTTCGAGAAGCTCACCAGGGCCTTCGGCGACGCCATGCGGACGATCGCGGGGAAGGCTTCCATATCGGAAAAGAACATCGAGGACGCCGTCGAGGCGGTGAAGCTCGCCCTCCTGGACGCGGACGTCAACATCCGCGTCGTGCGCCGCTTCGTGAACTCCACCATCGAGGAGGCGAAGGGCGAGAAGGTCCTCCGCTCCGTCTCGCCGGGGCAGATGTTCGTGAAGCTCCTCCACGACAAGCTCGTCTCCTTCCTCGGCGACGCGCGGCAGGACCTCGCCCTCAAGGGGCCGGACGTCCTCTCCGTGATCCTCATGGTCGGCCTCCAGGGATCGGGCAAGACCACCACCGCGGCCAAGCTCGCGCGCATGCTCAAGGCCAAGGGGCGGCGCGTCCTCCTCGCCGCCTGCGACCTCCAGCGCCCCGCCGCCGTTGAGCAGCTCCGCGTCCTCGGGTCGCAGATCGACGTCCCCGTCCATACGGCGGACACGAAGGATCCCGTCAAGGCCGCCAAATCCGCCCGCGAGCGGGCGAAGGCCGAGCTCTTCGACACGCTCATCGTGGACACCGCGGGCCGCCTCCAGATCGACGACGACCTCATGGCCGAGCTCGGCCGCGTGCGCGCCGAGGTCAAGCCGGACGAGGTCCTCCTCGTCGCGGACGCGATGACGGGCCAGGCCGCCGCGGACATCTGCAAGTCCTTCGACGAGCGCATCGGGCTCACGGGCGTGATCCTCTCCAAGTTCGACTCCGACGCGCGCGGCGGCGCCGCGCTCTCCGTGAAGACGGTATCCGGCAAGCCCATCAAGTTCATCGGCACGGGCGAGAAGACCGACGGCATCGAGCCCTTCTACCCCGAGCGCATGGCCGGCCGCATCCTGGGCATGGGCGACGTCGTCGGCCTCGTGGAGAAGGCGCAGGCCGCCATCGACCGCGAGGAGGCGGAGGACCTCGCCGACAAGATGGCGACGGCCACCTTCACCCTCGAGGACTACCTGGGCCAGATCCGCAGGATGAGGAAGATGGGATCGCTCAAGGGCATGCTCGACATGCTGCCAGGCCTCTCGGGCAAGGTCTCCGAGGACGACATCGACGAGGAGGGGATCAAGCACGAGGAGGCCATCATCCTCTCGATGACGAGGAAGGAACGCGTCAACGTCATGCTCCTCGGGCCGACGCGCCGCGCCCGGATCGCCCGCGGATCGGGCACCTCGGTGGCCGAGGTGAACCGCTTCCTCAAGAAATTCGAGAAGACGAAGGGCATGATGAAGCGCGTCGCCAAGGACAAGAAGCTCCAGGGGCAGCTCCTCGGCCAGGCCTGAGCGCCCTTCCGCGTCCGCCTAGCGGCTCGCCTTCCATGTCCGGTAATGCGCGCCGATCAGGGCGTCGTCGTTCGCGATGTGCGAGATGAACCACTCGGTCAGGTACCGCACGAGCTCCTTCGCGGCCCCCGCCGCGTCCCGCGCGTAGACGTCCTCGATCTCCTTGAGCCGATCGAGGAAGCCCCGGTGCGCCTCCCGCTGCCTGTCTATCCCCGGATACCCGATCTCGAGCATGAGGCGCTCCTCGGCGAGAAAGTGGTACTTGGTGTAGCCCGCGAGGGCGGTGAGCACGTAGCGGGCCATGTCGCGATCCGAGGCGTCGGCCGCGCGCTTGGCCTCGATGAGGAGGCCGATGAGGGTCTTGTGGTGCTGATCGATGTAGTCGACGCCGACGCTCATCTTGTCGTCCCATAGCTGTTCGACGGAAAGCAAGGACATGGGCTCCTCCTCGGGAGATCATTCTACCACCTCGCGCCGCCCCGCGGCGCGTTTTTCATCGGGATCCGGAGGACGGCGCCCGGATGCGGAGGCGCGGGGCGCGCTCCGCTCAGTCGATCCTCGCCCCGCCCTGTCCGTCCGGCCCTACGACCACCGTCCTGAGCGACGCCTTATGGGAGGAAGCGAACGCCGCGAGACCGCCGGGCGCCTCGTGGAGGAGCGCGTCGGGATCGTAGGAGAGCTCGAGCCCGGTCTCCCTGCCTTCGGCCACCGCCATGGCGTAAGCGGCGTGGAGGCGCGCGAGGCCCTTCGCCGCCTCGAGCGAGGCCTTCTTCCCGCGATCGGCGTGGACGAGAACGAGGCATTCCTCCTGGAACGCGAGGATATCGAGGGGATCCGCGTCGAGCCCGGGATGCGGTCCGCGCGCCATCGCGGCGGCGACCGCCCCGAGGAGCGCGGAAGGCTCCATTCCGAGCGACGAGGCGACGGGCAGGAACCAGGCCACCGCCCTGCCCTTCGTGTAGAAGAGGTCGCAGGCCGAGGCGAGGGCTCCGGCGGCCTCGACGTCCCTCGCGGGGAAGCCGGGGACGGAGACGACCCCGTATGGCGGAGAACGGTCGTACGCGATGCCGAGCCCCTCCGCCCGCTCGCGGATCTCCGTGCCCGGGAGGACGGAGAGCCTGAAGACGTCGAGGTGGTTGGGCGCGAGGGAAAGCGCGAAGTCGAGGCTCTTCCCGAATCCCGCGAGCGTATCGCCCGGCAGGCCGTACATGAGGTCGATGCCGTAGACGAGCCCGCGCCTGTCCATCCTCTTGACGCCGCGCGCGAAGGCCGCGCGGTCGAAGGGCCGGTCGAGCGCGGCCATGACCGCCTCGTCAGCGCTCTGGAGGCCGAGCTGGGTCCAGCAGGGGATCTCCGCGAGCGCGTCGCAGATCGCGTCGTCCATGAACTCGGCGCGGGCCTCGAAGCCGAAGCGCATGTCGCCGCCCTTCTCCGCGATGAGGCGGATGAGGCCGAGGGCGCGGCGCTTGTCGGCGTTGAACGTGGGATCGAGGACGACCACCTCCTCGGCGCCCGATTCGCGGATGGCGTCCAGCTCGCGCTCCAGCCTCTCGAGCGGCAGGGGCCTCGCGCCCTTTCCTCCGCGCCCCTCGTAGCAGTACGCGCAGGAGAAGGGGCAGCCTCGGGCGGTCTCCCAGTAGGCGCGGCATCCCGAGCTCGGCGCGGCCCTCCCGTCCAGCCAGGGCGCGGCGGGCTCGCAGGCGCCGCCCTCGATGATCCGGGGGAGGCTCGCGCCCGAGAGCAGGGCGGAGAGCGCGGCCCGCGTCCCCTCCTCCCCCTCGCCCGAGACGACGCAGTCGGCGCCCGCAGCCTCGCGGAAGGGCGCGGGGGCGGCGCCCGCCTCGGGTCCGCCCGCGATGACGGCGCGGAGGCCGGCGCTCGAGCGGATCCTGCGCGCGGCTTCCGCGAGGAGGGCGCGGTTCCAGACGAAGACCGAGAGGCCCAGGACGTCCGGGCGGAGCGCGGCGGCCCGGGAAGCGAGCTCCTCCGCCGATTCGCCGGGCGAGGCCTCGATGACCGTCGCCTCCACGCGGCTCCCGAGCGCGGGATCCGAGGCCACGGCGCTCGCCACGCAGGCGGCCCCCAGGGAGCGCGCGTCGGGTTCCGAGGGAGCGGGCGAGGCGATGATGAGGAACCGTAATCTGCTCGCGTCCGCCATCGGCACGGCCGCCCCCTCTCGCCGCGGCTCCGTTCGCTCAGGCGCGGCGGACATGAGGGTACGGGCCCGCGCCCTCGTCGTCAAGCCGCGCGCGTGCTACAATTAAGCGATAAAGGAGCACTTCGTGAAAAAAGCAGTGATCGCGCTCGCGGCGCTCTTCCTCGCGGCCGGCATCGCCGCCGCGGCCGAACCCGCGGCCAAGACGTCCAAATCCGCGACCGGCGAAGACTTCGCCATCCTCTTCGATCTCAAGAGCCTCCTCCTCGCCACTGATTCCTTCGAGGACGGGTACCAGGCCGGAGCGGGGCTCAAGTGGTGGATGCTGGACGCCTTCGCGCTCCGCGGCCTCCTCGCCTTCGAATCCAATACCCTCGAGGAGATCACGGAGACGGTCTTCGGGATATCGGCGGGCGTGGAATGGCATCCCGCCGCGCGCGCGCGGGTCTCGCCCTACGTCGGCGCGTTCGCGGGAACCCGCGTGCTCGCCATCACCGACATGGATACCGCCCTCGACCTGTACGGCGGGGCCATGGCCGGCGCGGAGGTCCGCCTCTGGCAGAACATAGCGCTCTTCGCGGAATACCAGCTCGTGGTGTCCGACGACATCGACGGGGTCACCGTCAGGTTCGGCGGTCCCGATTGCGTCCAGGTCGGCCTCGCCATATACTTCATGTGATGAAACCCCACCGCGCCGCGGCCTTCGCGCCGGCCCTCGTCCTTTCGGGCGCCTTCGTTCTCTCGGCCTGCGACGGCTTCGTGATCGGCACCGGCCTCGGCATCGGGAGGATATCGGGCCACGAGCAGGCGCAGGTCGCGGGGCTCACCGATTCCGGGATCGAGACCGCGAAGGAGCGTCTCGACATCGTCTATTGGCACACATCGCACGGCAGCCAGATCACGGACGGGCTCGCGGGCATGGACGAGTTCTACGGAGGAACCGGGCTCTACGCGGTCGGCGGCGCCGACGCGCCCCCGGGATCCCTCAGGTACGATGACCGGTACGAGACCGACCTCGGAGACGGCGACTGGGACGCGATCACGCGGGCCTGGCTCGACGGGCATCCCCGGGTGAACGTGGTGATGTGGTCCTGGTGCGGGCAGGTGAGCGATTCCGACGAGGACGGCATCGCGGATTACCTCGCGCGGATGTCCGCGCTCGAGGAGGAGTACCCGGGCGTGCGCTTCGTCTACATGACCGGTCACGCGGACGGCACGGGCGAGGAGGGCAACCTCCACGCGCGGAACCTCCAGATCCGCGAGTATTGCGAGCGGGACCGGAAGTTCCTCTTCGATTTCTACGACATCGAGTGCTACGATCCCGACGGCGTTTACTACGGGGACCGCCACGTGGACGACGCCTGCGGCTACGACGGCGGCAACTGGGCCCTCGATTGGCAGGAAGCGCATCCGGGCGAGTGGTGGGAATGCGGCTCGGCGCACTCGCAGCCGCTCAACGCGAATCAGAAGGCGAAGGCCGCCTGGCACCTCTTCGTATCGTTGGCGCGGAGCCTGTAGCCGGCGCGGGACGGCTCGGTCGTCGATGACGGGCGCGCCTCATGAAAAGAAAAGGGCCCGCGCGAGCGGGCCCTTCGTTTATCCATTCGTTCCGCGGTTCCGCCCGCGGTTCCGCGCCGCGCGTATCACATGGTAGCGGCGATCGCGTATATCCTTCGGTAGAGATCCTCGATCTTGTCGGTGTCCACCGAGGAGAATGCGACGCGCAGGGTCTTCTCGTCCAGGGCGATCGTCCCGATCCCCTCGCCGAGGAGTTTCTGCCTGAAGTCCTCCGCCTTGAAGCCCGAGCACTCGAAGCACATGAAGTACCCCGAGTTGAAGGGGCGGGGCTTGATCTTGGACGAGGAAAGCTTCGCGAGCGCGGCCCGCACGGCGGCGTAGCGTTCGTCCATGAGGACGCGGAGGCGGGCCTTGTTCTCCGCGTAGCCCGGATCCTTGGCGGCCTTGAGGAGGATGTACTGCGCGGAGGCCGAGGAGCTGGAGACCGAGCTCCGGATGGCTCCCATGAGCTTCTTCACGAGGGCCTCGTACTGGGGCGCGGTCATGCCCGCTGAGGCGAAGGTCATGAAGCCGCAGCGGAATCCCCACACGTAGTCTTCTTTGGTGGGACCGTCTATCTTCACGGCGAGCACGCGGGGCGAGAGCTTCGCGAAGCGCGCGAAGAGGGACTCCCGCTCGACCTCGGGCTCGAAGAAGAGCCCGTAGTACGCGTCGTCCGTGATCGCGAGGACGTGGATCCCGGAGTCCGCGACGCGCTTCACCGCCTCGGCGATGGCGGCGGCCTCGGCCTTCGTGGGCGAGTAGCCCGCGGGGTTGTTGGGGAAGTTGAGGATGAAGGCGACCTTGCCGCCCTTGGCGTTGGCCTTGAGGGCGCTCTCGAAGGAGGCGACGTCGAAGCCGCCCGAGGGGGTGAAGGCGTTGAAGCCCGCGAGCCGCGCGCCGATCCGCTCCTCGATGATGAGGGAGTAGTTCTCCCAGAACATGTCCGGGCTCACGATGGCCTCGCCCCGGTCCAGGAAGAGCTCCATGGCGAAGGTGACGCCGGGCGTGAGGCCGGGCACGACCACTGGAAGGGAGACGGCGCCTAAGTCCAGGCTCGGGTTCTTCTTGCCCATCTCCTCGAGCCAGAACTTCCTCAGTGCGGGGACGCCGGCGGTGGGCGCGTAGCCCACGGCCTCGCTCGGATTGAGGCCCGGCAGCTCCGATTGGATCGCGTCGAGGATGAACGGCTTCCCGCCTCTCGTGGCGACGCCGATGGTGGCGTTGTAGAGCTTCCCTTTTTCCGTGGCCTCGGCCGATTGCGCGATGATGCCCTTCGGGAAGAAAAGGCGTTTCCCGAAGTCGGAAAGGAGCTTCTCAGCCGGGCTGGAAGCGAGCTGGGCGTTCAGTTCCTGGGCAAGCGGATTCATGCGCGCGAATATACGCGTTATGCATAAAAATGTCAATAATCGTGCATAAATATTCATTTCGGGGGAGATCCTGCTGAAAAATCAAGCGGAACCGGGATCGTCCTTGTATAAAAGGAGTTCGCCCGAAACGCACGCGCTGAGCCTCCCCGTATCGCCCCGGATAAGGAGCTCGCCGCCCGGCCCCACGCCTTCGAGGACGCCCTCGATGACCTCTCCCCGTTCAGGCATGCCTTCGAGGAAACGCACCCGCCTCCCCCGGGCGTAGAGCCGGTCGGAATAATCCTCGGGCCTGAACGGTTCCGGCACGAGCGCGCGGAGCTCGGCGAGGATGCCGACGAAGAGCGCGTCTATGTCCACGGCGGTCCCGAGAGCGTCCTCGAGGGTCGTCGCCTTGCCCGCGATCGAAGCCGGAAATTCCTTTATCAGGCAATTCACGCCGATGCCCGCGAAGTAGCGTCCGCCTGCGGCCTCGCAGAGGATCCCGGCCGCCTTCCGGTTCCCGGCCATGAGGTCGTTCGGCCATTTGACCGCGAGGGGCGGAGCGTCCGGCCTCCACATCGGATCGAGGGCGCGGAGGAGGGCCAGGCCGCAGGTGAGGGGCAGGGCCCCGGTGCCCACGGAGCGCGATTCCAGGACGATGGTGAACTGGAGGTCGCGGCCTCCCTCGTTGAGCCAGGAGCGATCCCTGAAGCGGCCCCGCCCCCCCGTTTGGAAGAGGGCGCGGGCGACGGTTCCGTGCGGACAGCCGCCCTCCGCGAGGGCGCGCGCGTCGTCCATCGTGCTCCCCGTCTCGCTCGCGAGGAGAACGGGCGCCCCGAAGGGATTGATCGTCTCGGCGGGGCGGTATCGGCTCAGGGGCATGGAGGCTCCTCGGTCATGGCTAGCGAGGGTACTCCTCGCGGGGCGGGCAGTCAACGCGGACGCCGCGGGAGTAGTATACTGGCCTCCGGGAGGAACGCGCGATGAAGACCCGAGACGACGCCCTGGCCGCCTGGAGAAAATGGAACGACGACCCCGGCCTCCTGCGCCACGCCCTCTCCGTCGAGGCCGCGATGCGCGAGCTCGCGCGGATCCTCGGCGGAAACCCGGACGCCTGGGGGATCGTCGGCATCCTCCACGACATCGACTACCAGCGCTTCCCGAACGAGCACTGCAAGCGCGCTCGGGAGCTCCTCGCCGCGGAGGGATGGCCCGAGGAGACGATCCGCGCGGTGGAGAGCCACGGCTGGGGCATCTGCACGGACGTGGAGCCCCTCTCGCCCATGGAGAAGGCCCTCTACGCCGTTGACGAGCTCACGGGCTTCGTCACGGCCTGCGCCCTCGTCCGCCCCTCCAAGTCCCTTTCCGACCTCGAGGTCAAGTCCGTGAAGAACAAGTGGAAGGCGAAAGGCTTCGCCGCGGGCTGCGACCGCGGGCTCATCGAAAGCGGGGCCGAGCGCCTCGGGATGACGCTCGACGATCTCATCAAGGCGACGATCGACGGCATGCGGGGGATCGCCCCTGATCTCGGCCTGTAGCGCCGGCGGGGCACGAGCCTCCGCTCCTACCCTCCCCTGCAGTTCCAGATCGTCTTGAAAGGAGACAAGCCCATGGAGTACCGAATCGAGGAGGAGCCGGCCATCGAGCTCGCCGGCATCAACATCAGGGTGAACAACAAGGACGGGAGCAACTTCAGGAAGATCCCCGACTTCTGGCGGGACGCGGACAAGGACGGACGGACGACCGCCCTCTGCGGGAAGATCTCGGGCAGGCTCGGCGTCTGCGGCGTCTGCCGGGACTTCGACATGGTCTCGGGGAACTTCACCTACAGCATCGCGATCGACAAGCCCGCCAGCATGGACGGGATGCCGGTCGGATCCGAGGCCTTCACCGTGCCCGCATCCACCTGGGGCAAGTTCCCCGTGCGCGGCCCGTTCAGCTCGGAGAACTTCCAGGCCGCGGTGAAGCGCATCTTCGGCGAATGGCTCCCCGCCTCCGACTGGGAGCACGCGGGCACCGCGGAGATCGAGTACTACTCGAACGGCGACATGTCGTCGAAGGATTACCTCGCGGAGTACTGGATCCCGCTCAGGAAGGTGAAGTAGCCGGGGCGATGCCGGCTCAGGGGCGCGCGACGCCGTCCTTGAGCGGCGCCGCGCCCCGGGTCCGCTCCCAGCGGGGAGAAGGCGCCGGGCACGAGCGCTCCGCGAGGCGCGCTCGGACCTCGACGAGGCATCCCGAATGCCGGCAGGTGGTTCCGCGGAACAGGTCCGGGCAGTCGCGGCAGATGGCGAGCCGCCTTTCGCGCTCAGCCTCGTCCGCGAGCGGATGCGTGCACCAGGTGAAGTAGGCGCGGACGATCTCGTCGACCTCGGCGCGGGTGGGCCCGCCTGAATCGCCGCAATGGCGGCAGCCCTTCCGCTGGCCGCCGCCCGGTTCAGGCATCCAGGCTTATCGCCGCCACCGACATGGGGGGAAGCGCGAGCGAGAGCGCTCCGCCCTCCATCTTCGCGGCGAGCGGCCGGGGAACGATCTTCCCGGGGGAATCGAAGGTATTGCGATCGTCCATCGCGGCGCCCGCGAGGACCCGGGATTCCGCCACGCGCGGGTTCTTCGCGAGACCGCGCATCTCGACGCGGATTTCCGCGGCCGCCTCGGTGTCCAGGTTGCAGAGGGTCAGGAGCATCCTGCCGTCCGGGCCCTTGGTGGCCGAGGCGCTCACGCCGGGCAGGATCGTCCCGTCGCGCTCGAGCTTCGGCCCCTCCACGCGGGACGGGAGGCTCGCGGCGCCCTGGTGCCCCTTGAACATCTCGAAGACGTGGTACGTGGGCGTGAGGACCATCTCGGGGCCCTCGGTCAGGATCATCGATTGGAGGACGTTGACGGTCTGCGCGATGTTGGCCATCCGGACGCGGTCCGCGTGGCGATGGAAGACGTGGAAGCTGAGGGCGGCGATGACGGCGTCGCGTATGGTGTTCTGCTGGTAGAGGAAGGCGGGGTTCGTTCCCGGCTCGGCGTCCCACCAGGCGCCCCATTCGTCCACGATGAGGCCGACCCTGCGCTCGGGATCGTGCCGATCCATGATCGCCTCGGTCTTCTTGAGGAAATCGTCGAGGCCGAGGGCGGACTTGAGCGAGGAGTACCATTCCGCGCGGGGGAACCCGGCCGCGGAGCCCTTGCGCTCCCAGCCGCCGGCGAAGCAATAGTAGTGGACGGAGAGGGAATCCATGAGCTTCCCGGCTTCCCTCATCACCACCTCGTTCCAATCGTCGAATTGCCCACAGGCCACCTTGTGGAGCCGCTTGCCCCCGAAATGCTTGCAGTAGGTCTGGTAGCGCCTGAACTCGTACGAGTACTGGAGCGGCGTCATGTTGCCGCCGCAGCCCCAGTTCTCGTTCCCGACCGCCCAATACTCGATGTCCCAGGGGTCGTCCCGTCCGTTGGACCGTCGGAGGTCCGCCATCGGGCTCCGGCCGGGCATCGTGACGTACTCGAGCCATTCGGCCATCTCCCGGACGGTCCCCGATCCGACGTTGCCGCAGATGTAGGGTTCCGCGCCGAGGAGATCGCAGAGGTCGAAGTACTCGTGCGTGCCGAAGTGGTTGTTCTCCGTGACGCCGCCCCAGACGACGTTGACCATCTCGGGTCGGAGGCTCCGCGGGCCCACGCCGTCGCGCCAGTGGTAGATGTCCGCGAAGCATCCGCCGGGCCAGCGGAGGTTGGGGATCGATATCGCGCGGAGGGCGTCCACGACGTCCTTCCGGACGCCGCGGACGTTCGGAACGGGCGAATCCTCGCCCACCCAGAATCCCCCGTAGATGCACCGCCCGAGATGCTCGGCGAAATGCCCGTAGACGTGCTTGCTGATCGTCGGTCCGCCCGCGTCGGCGTCGATGATGACCTTCACCATGTTCGTCAATCCTTTCCCCGGGCGGGCCCGGCCTGGATCACTCCTTGACCGAGCCGACGTTCATTCCGATCACGAAGTACTTCTGCACGAGCGGATAGACGATCAGGATGGGCACCGCGGCCACGATGATGATGGCCGAGCGGATGGACACGGGAGTGACCATGTTGGCGCCCATGTTGGCCGCCATGCCCGCCGCGCCCACGTCCGCCGCGCTCTTCGATTGGTTCATCGAGGACTGCAGCAGGGCCATGAGCTGGTACTGCAGGGTGAAGAGCTTCGGGTTGCCCGAGTTGTAGAGCACGGTGTCGAACCAGGCGTTCCACGCGCCTACCGCCACGAAGAGCGCGACCGTCGCCAGCACCGGCTTGCAGAGAGGGATCACCAGGTGGAGGAATATCTTGAAGTCGCTCGTACCGTCCAGCTTGGCCGACTCGAAGATGCTCTCCGGTATGGTCCTGATGTACGTCCTGATCACGATGAAGTTGAAGGCGCTCAGCATGGAGGGCACCACGTACACGAAGAAGCTGTTGTTGAGGTGCAGGGCCTTGATGAGGAAGTAGTTGGGGAAAAGCCCCGCGTTCACGTACATGGAAAGCACGACGAGTATCGTGAGCGGCCTCCTGATCGCGAACTCCTTACGCGAGAGCGCGTAGGCGAGCATCGTGGTGAGGAAGAGGTTGAGAAGGGTGGATATGACCGCGCGCGCCACCGATACCATGAAGGCCTGGGGTATCTTGGCCGTGAGCCAGACCGCCTTGTAGTTGGTCAGGGTCCACATCCGCGGCCAGAAGTACACGCCGCCGCGGATGGTGTCCGTCCCGAGGTTGAAGGAAATGACCACCGTGTTCCAGAACGGATAGAGGGTGACCGCCACCATGAGGAAGAGGATCACGCCCTTGACGGTCTCGAAGGCGGTATCGCCCAAGAAGCTTCCCAGGGAGAGGTATCTCCGGTTTCCCAGCCTAATGTTCATATGAGACGCTCCGCGCCCAGCTTGGACGATATCGCGTTGGCCGCGAGGAGAAGCCCGATGTTCACGGAGCTCTTGAACATGCCCGCCGCGGTGGCGAGCGAGTAGTTGCCGAGCTTGAGTCCGTACTTGACCACGTATATGTCGATGCTCTGCGAATAGTCCTGGTTCATTCCGTTCCCGAGGAGATACTGGACCTCGAAGCCGGACTCCATGATCCAACCCAGGTTCATGATGAGGAGAACGACGATGGTGGGCTTGATGCCGGGCAGCGTCACGTGCCACATCCTGCCCAGGCGGTTGCATCCGTCGATTTCGGCGGCCTCGTAGAGCGCCGGGTCGATGGCCGACATGGCCGCGAGGTAGATGATGGTGTTCCAGCCGACTTCCTTCCACACGTTGGAGAAGCCGACGATCCACCAGAAGGCCTTCGGCGCGCCGAGCCAGACCACGGGCTGCTTGATGAGGCCGAGCTCCAGGAGGATCTTGTTGAACACCCCGTCCGACGCGAGCATGGTGGACACGAGGCTCGCGACGACGACCCACGACAGGAAGTGCGGGAGGTAGGATATCGTCTGGGCCACCCTCTTGACGTTCCGGTTCTTGACCTCATTGAGGAGGAGGGCGAGCCCGATGGCGAAGGTGAATCCCAGGGTCAGGTTGATGATACTCATGGCCAGCGTGTTTCGCATGGTCATGAGGAACTGGTCGTCGGAGAAGAGGAATTGGAACCACTGGAGCCCGACCCAGGCCTGTTGGCCGAACGGCTTGGCTGGCCGGTAGTTCTGGAAGGCCATGACCCACCCGCTCAGGGGCACGTACGTGAACAATATGATATAGAGGATGAGCGGCACGGACATCCACGCCAGCTCCCCCTGCCCCTTCAGTCTCCGTAGCAAACCGGGCTTCTTCCCGGCTTTCGCGATTGTCATTGGCAGCTCCAGGGAAATGCCCGCGGCGGGCGGGCGGAGGCTCGCTCCTTGCCCGCCGCGGACTGAGTGTTATTTCGTGCCGTACTTCTTGATGCGGTCGTTGATGCCTTCCTGCATGAAGTCCTCGTAGGCCTTCAGGTTGCATTTCGCGAGCGCGTCGAGGTATTCCTTCCAGTTCTTATCGAAGTCAGCGGGCTTGCCCAGGATGACCTTGGGAAGGTGCTTGAGGAACGCCTGCTCCGCCTTGGCCCAAGCGAGCTGGGGAGGCGTGCCGTCGGTGGGGGAAATCTGCCAGGCGGGATACCAGGGCGGATTGGGCGGAGGATTCTTGTCCATGAGCTCCGCGTAGCTCGATACCTTGTACGCCTTGTAGATCTCGATGTCCTCGGGCTTCTGGGACTCCATGTACTCCTTGGGGTTGTCCCTGAGCACGGTGGCGAGACCGCCCTTGGTGAAGCGGCCCTCGAGCTTCGGAGCCTCCTGGTACCAGAGCTCGGGCAGGTTGTGGAGCTTCCAGGTCACGTCGTCGAACTGGACGCGCTGCTCGGGGGTGCACACGGGCTGGCCGCTCTTGTCGAAGGCGTAGTCCACGCCCTCGAGGCCCCAGGAGAAGACTTTCTGCCAAGCCGGGTCGAGCTGCTCGTCCATGAACTTTATGATGCGGATGGCCTTGTCCTTGCTCACCTTGGTGCTGATGCCCCAGCCGCGCTGGAGGTTGGGGAGCGGGGAGTCGCGGTAGTAGGGCCTTATGTTCTTGTCGAAGACGATGGGCAGGGGCATCATCGTCTCCATGATGCGGTTCTGGGCGATGAGGGACTTCTGGGAGTCGTTGAACTGCCACTGCTGGTCGTGCACGCCGAGGACCTGGCCGTTCGCGAGCTGGGCGAGGTACTGGTGGTAGGGGTCGGCGCAG
>CAYNQK010000045.1:0-21826 GCA_964399285.1 uncultured Spirochaetales bacterium
CAAAGCTCGGCAGGGAAGGAGCCGATTCAGCCCGGGAACGATAGCAAATCCCGTGCCCGAGTGTCAAGGCAAGGAGACGGATGGGAAGGACTTCCAGAAAAGGCAGCGGCTGACAGTGATTATGACAAATATTCTTTTTTCGTCACTCGTAGTTTACCCAGTTTTCAGGAGCTCGGCAAGACCGTTTTTCTAACGGAATGGCATCCGGGGAAAAGGGCTCTCGCCCTTCTCCCCTAGAAAGATCCAGCGTACAAGGGGCTTCCATTTCCTTCCCCTCTTCCCAGAAGCGATATGGCGGGTCGGAATAACCCAATACCAGGTGAGCCGCCGTCACGAGGCATCGATATATTACGCCCAGAACTAGTATCCCTGACTAAACAGCAATTAATTGCGGATTAGTCTTGACTATTCCGCAGAGGGGTTTAAAGTGGGAGTTATGGAACGATCCCAGAAATCGGTAATCCTAGCCGATCTCAAGAAAAAAATGGTTCTGCTTTCTGGACCGAGACAGGTAGGGAAAACCTTTCTTGCCCGCCAGATAGCCGACGAATATTCTTCACCGCTCTATCTGACATACGATAATGCGCAGGACCGAGACCTCATCGAACATCAGTCTTGGAGATCAAGCACCGATCTCCTCGTCTTCGACGAGATTCATAAAATGCCTGAATGGAAGAACTACCTGAAAGGCATCTATGACGCGCGAACGGGCACCCTTTCTATCCTCGTAACGGGAAGCGCCCGGCTCGAAATCTTCCGGCAATCGGGAGACAGCCTTGCGGGCAGGTATTTCCACCATAGGCTCCTCCCGTTGAGCCCGAGCGAAGCCCGTCGGGAGAGCGCGGCCTTCGCCCTCGATCGGTTCCTGGAACGAGGCGGATTTCCGGAGCCCTTCCTCGCCGAACGCGAGGAGGACGCGGGCCGTTGGCGCAGGCAATACCTGGACGGCCTCATCAGGGAGGACATCCTCAGCTTCGAGAACATCACCCAGCTCAAGGCGATGAACCTCCTAGTCGAGCTCCTCCGCGGCAGGGTCGGTTCGCCGCTCAGCTACCAGGGACTCGCGGAGGACCTGGCCATCGCCCCCAACACCGTGAAGCGGTACATCGAGATACTCGAAGCGCTCTACATCGTTTTCCGCGTCTATCCGCACCATCGCTCGATTGCGAGATCCCTCCTCCAGCAACCCAAGCTCTATTTCTTCGATGTAGGCCTCGTGAAGGGGAAGGAGGGAGCCCGGTTCGAGAACCTCGTCGCGCTGTCGCTGCTCAAGGAGCTTCTCATCCAGGAGGATCGGGACGGACAGCGCCGTGAACTCCGCTATCTCAGGACGAAAGAAGGGATCGAGGTCGATTTTCTCGTATGCGTCGAGGACGAGGGACGGCTCATGGTGGAAGCGAAGACGGCGGAGGCGGCCATCGATCCGGGCCTCCGGTATTTCCACGGCCGGTACGGTTTCCGGGGAGTCCAGGTCGTCGGCGACCTCAGGCTAGAACGCGACGAAGGAGAAATAGCCGTCCGCGGAGCCGAGGGATGGCTGGCGGAGCTGGACGGATACGCGACCTGCCCATGGGACGCGACCGGCCACGGGGACTGAGTAATCAGTCCTTGGATTCGGGCTTTTTCTCTTCCTGAGTCTCGGAATCGTCCTTCATGCCCTTCCTGAGCTCGGAGAGGGACTTCCCGATGGAGCGGGCGAGCTCCGGCAGCTTACGCGCTCCGAACAAGAGGAGCACGATCAAAAGGACGACGAGAATCTCGAGAATTCCAATCCGCGGCATGGCAGAACCTCCTCGGTTCGAATGCCCTATAGTACCATCCAGAGAAGGCCGGCACAAGCGAACGGACTTGGCCGCGCTCGCCGCTTCGGCTAGAATCTCCGCATGGGAAAAGGCTCTAAGCTCCGGCGATCCAGGCAAGACCAGAACGACATGCCCTTCCTGGAGCACACGCGGGAGCTCCGGAAGCGGATCATCCGCTCCGCCATCGTCCTCGGGATAGCCTTCTTCGCCCTCGTCTACTTCTTCAACCCGATCTTCGCCTTCCTGAGCGCCCCCGTGAAGGGCATGGGCTACGAGCTCTACGCCTTCAAGATCCAAGACGGCGTCCTCGCGGCCATGAACTCCTGTTTCTGGGCCGCGTTCTTAGGCACTTCGCCCTTCTGGCTCTCCCAGCTCCTCGGCTTCGTCATGCCCGCGCTAGACGGTCGCCAGAAAAAAGCGTTCTGGGGCTTCCTCGCCATGAGCGTCCTCTTCCTCATCGCGGGATTCGCCTTCTCCTACTTCGTCCTCATTCCCATGACCATCCGCTTCCTCCTCACCTTCGCCTCGGAAGCCTTCGAGAGCCTCCTCTCCGCCACGAGCTACCTGGATTTTTTCCTGAGCTTCTTCTTCCTTACGGGCCTGGCGTTCCAGTTCCCCCTCGTCATGCTCCTCCTCGCCAAGGCCGGCATCATCGATTCCGCCTGGATCAGGAAGAATAGGAGGATCGCCATCGTGGGGATCTTCATCATTGCGGCCGTCATCACGCCGCCCGACGTCGTGAGCCAGATCGCGCTCGCCCTCCCCATGTACGCGCTCTTCGAATTAGGCGCCCTGCTCTGCCGCCTCGGAGGACGGCGGAACGCGCGGACAACCGCGGAAGCCGCGGACGGCGAAAGCCCGGAGGATAAGATCGATGGGTAACATCGGCTGGAGCGAGATCCTCATCATCGCGGTCGTCATCGTCTTCCTCTTCGGCCCCGACAAGCTTCCCGGCTTCCTCAAGAAATTCAGGGCCTACCGCTCCGCCCTCCTCAAACTCAGGGACGAGGCCTTGAAGACCGTGGCGCCGATCGAAAAGGAGATCAACGGGGCGCTCCTTGAGGACGCGGACGAGGCGAAGCGGAAAGACGAAAAGGGCGAGCAAAACAAGAAATAAACCAGGTCTTTCAATCGGATAATTCCCTTTAAATAAAATAATAAAAGAATTTTATGCAATTTGAAACTTGAAATTGCAATTTGCATGCACTTCGAATATACTCAATCCGTGATTCCACGTGAGATGTCCGAGAAGATACAAGCCCTCTCCCGGCAATTCCCCATTATCATCATCAATGGGCCGCGGCAAGCGGGGAAAACGACGCTCATCAAGTCACTCTATCCAGAACTCCCGTACGAGAACCTCGAACGACCGGACGTCCTCGCTCGCGCTCAGGACGATCCGAGCGGTTTCCTTCTCGGATTCAAGGACGGGCGCGGCATAATCGACGAAGCCCAGAAATTCCCCGGGCTGAGCTCATGGCTGCAAGCGCTCGTGGATGAAGACCCGTCACCGGGCCGCTTTTTTTTGACTGGCAGCAATCAGCCGCTCCTCAAAGCCAGCCTTTCGCAGACGCTCGCGGGCAGAGCCGCATACGTCTCGCTTCCGCCCTTCACGGCCCGGGAACTCGAGCGCGCGGGCGCCTTTACCCCGCGGCCCGAAGATTCCACGACGCTCTACAAGGGCTTCTTCCCTCCGATCCACGACCGCCCCTTCGATCCCACGGAATGGTTCGCGCAATACGTGCTCACCTACCTCGAACGGGACGTGAACCAGCTAGCGGGAATCAAGGACCATGCGGCCTTCCATGCCTTCATCCGCCTGTGCGCGGGCAGAACGGGACAGGTCCTCAACATCTCCGACCTCGCCCGCGACGCCGACGTATCGCATACGACAGCGAGGCAGTGGCTCTCGATACTCGAGGCCTGCTTCCTCATCAAGCTCGTTCCTCCGTGGCACGAGAACTACTCGAAGCGGCTCGTGAAGAGCCCGAAGCTATACTTCACGGACGTCGGCCTCGCGGGATACCTCATCGGCATCCGCGAGGCGTCGCAATGGGCGGACCACCCCCTTAGGGGAGCGTTCTTCGAGACGATGGCGGCGTTGGAACTCATCAAGAGAAGCGATTCCGAGCGCAGACGGTCAGAATGGCATTTCTGGTCCGCTTCGAGCGGCTTGGAGGTCGACCTCGTAGAGGCGCGGGGCGATGAACTGCATGCCTATGAGATCAAGGCGGCGAAGGGATTCAAGCCCGAACACGTCAAGAACCTCGAGGCATGGAGCGGACTAGCGGGCATTCCGCCCGAACGTTGCCATCTTCTCAACGGCGGTTCCGAGCGCTTCATACATCGCGGTATCGAAGTCAGGCCCTGGCACAGTTGATCCGAGAGCATCCATCTCTCAGGCGCCCTCTTTTCCCGCTAGACCGATTCAGGAGCCCGGGAACGCACCCATCCAGCCGCGCCATACGCGAGGATCTTCTCGTTCATCGTCAGAAGCGTCGCATCGAGAAGCAGGGGCGCCGTTCAGGAGACGTATCCAGATGTGCGTGTCCAAGACCCACGGGTCAGGACCGGTCGGCATCCCATGGCGCCTCGGCGCTCAAGAGGCCGTCATCCCATACGGCGGTCCCGCGCATGAACCCGTACGCGGGGCGATCCTCCGCGCCGACGTCGGGAACGATCCGCGCCAAAGGCTTCCCGCGCTTCATCACGCGCACTTCCTTACCAGAGAGTGCGACCTCATCAAGGATCGCGAGGCAATGGGCCTTAAAATCCGCTGCGCCATACGTGTCCATATGAGCATCCATATAGTCATTTCATATGGTCACTTCTTTTGAAAGTCAAGCTCCCCTCACACCCCGAACTCCACTCCCGTCACCGTAGGCGCGACCGTATCCAGCGTCAGAATGAGCGGTTCGCTCGTCTCCGTCGTCGTATTGCCCGCGTCCGTGACCGCCACGACGAATGACTTCTCCCCATCCGCGCCCAGCGAGGATCCCGCAACCGTGAAGGTGTAGTTCCCCGCCGCGATGTCATCTGCGGCGAGCGTATACGTCCCCAGGGACGTACCCGACTCAAGGAGCTCCACCGTCCCGCCCTCTTCCGCCACCGAGCCCGCAAGCCCGATACGGATCGAGATATTACCAGCGGCCTCTAAGGCGTTGATGTAGGAGCCCGCGGGGACTTTTTGGGGGGCTTGCAAGCTGGTGGCACTAGTACTGGCAATGAACGATATCGCGTTATCAGGCGCGACAATGGCGGTTCCGCTCGTATCCGAGAGACTGACCGTGAGCGTGACCGTATCATCGAGCGTAGCGTCAGTGAGTCCCCCGGCAGCGAAGGAAAGACCGACGACGTTTTCCGCCTTATGTGTTCCGGTGGAATAGTCGAAGGCGGACGCGCTCAGGGGCGGAGCGGATACGCCTCCTCCTGTCAGCTGGAAACTCGTGAGACCGGCTGGCGTATTGATAGGACGGGACAGGATGACGTTGGTGACATCGGCCGCGGAATTAATGACCGTCCCAGCGGGTGGAGCGGCCCCGGGCGCCGTACCGAGTATCCTCAGCGGAGAATTAAGGTTTGCGATGCGAAGGAGCGCGTAGTTCCCCGCCACCGTCACGTCAGAACCGACGAAGGAATTGGTATCCAGGTGCGCGAAGGACATCCCCGCGCCGGAAGCGGTGCTGGAGTTCCATTTGTCTGCGATTTTATAAGCGGGGTCGATTATCACAGATGCATAATCAAAAATATTTGCACCAAATAATTGCATCATATATGCACTTGATACAGTTCCAAAATCATCACATACGATTGGAATAGATGAAAAAACGGCATCTCCTCCCGCTGAAGCAACGGTAGGAATTATGTCAGTGTCAGGATCGCAAAATTGATATAATCCTCCCGAGTATTTAAATGCAACGACGAATACATTATACGTATTTAATTTTATCTGCCCTAGCCGAGCTAGCCAGTCTCTTCCAAGCCCTGGCAAGGTATTGCAAAAACTTAATAAAACCGGCGCGCATGGCAACGGTGACCCAAAAACAGATAATGCCCTTTGGCCACCAGTATTCACTCCTAAGCCAGAGTAAGTTACAAGTGTGACATCGGAAGGTGTAAGCCCATAATCATATGCCATAAACATTCTCCTTCTTATTGTCTATTTCTATAAATGAGTATTGCCATCACTGAGGTTGAATAAGTTAATTGTCACCGAATTAAAAATAACCGGGTAATTCGGTCCATCAGCGGATCCTATTCCATTCCCATCACCCGTAATAAGCGATCATAATACCAATTATGTCCTGCGTCCGAATAGTTGAAATTATAAAATCGAAATACGGATGGATCTGATCCCAATACCGCCTCATATACCCCATTAGTTGTGTCCATATTTGTTTCAATATTGAATATTTTCTCCTCGATTATGGGACTTCCTCCAGAAATCCAAATACAATAGCCTGCAGAAGAAAACCACCCACCTACTATTATGTTATGTAATACCGTTGCGGCTGTTCCTGAGTAAAGACAAATACCAAATGTATTAGGATTTAGCATCCCATATTCACCACCCGCATCTATTGTTGAATTTCTAATAATCGGAGCATATCCGGACCCAAAAACTCGAATCCCACGAGTTCTAGTCGACCCTAAACCAGGGTTAATCGTGCATGAATCAACCGAAGCATTTGAATTTTGCAAATCTATTCCGATCGCTGTACCACAAGTCCCTGATCCCTGAATAATAATAAAGGAGATCGTTGGTGAAGCGTCGCTCTGGCAGTGAATCCCACAATGCGTTTCATTTACTGATCCGCCGGTACCTAGGGTAAGCATAAAACGGTCTATCACCGTAGCAGAAGTAATAGCCGCGTCCGACGCATTAACAATCCTTACTGGATTTGCTTCAGTCGCCCTACTCGCGCTCGTACTCGTATCCGTCAAGGTCGTCGTACCGCCCGTTTGAGACGTGAACGTCGCGTCGTAGCCACCCTTGAGCGAAATACCGGGGGCGATGTTCGCGATGTAGGTGGTCGTCGTACAGGCCGCGGAGAAATTCCCCGCCCTCACCCGCACCTCGGCCGGCCCAGTGCCGTACCGGGTCACGGCTTCGTTGATGCCGTTCTGGATGTTGTTGAAGGGATCGAAGCGGGTTCCGAGGTCTCCGGGCGTCGCGCTCTCCCTAACGCAGACGCCGTTGAACGCGTTGATGGTTATCTGCGCTTCGAGCGCTAATCCGTAGAAGGTCTTCGCCTGGACCGTGATCGTATGCGCCGATCCCGCCGGCCAGAGCGCGCTGCCGGGGCTCACGGTTACCGTAGCATTTCCGGTGCCGCCGATCACGCCCGTAGCGGTGCCGCTCGGCGCTCCATCTACGAGTATAGTCGGCGTATCGGCTGGATCGGTTGAAAGCGCTTCCAAGGCGTTGAGCGTCATGACCTCATGGGCGGTGACGACCATGCCATTCGCGAGCCCATCTGCCCATGCTGGCCCGATAGGCGCGAGGGTGATGCCGCGGCTAGACGGCTCGCTCAGGTTCCCGGAGCTGTCCTTGACCCACAGCCTGAGCGTATGGCCACGGTTTGATTCACACTGATAGACTTTATGAGGTGCAGGCGGTTCGCCATTCCCTTTGGAGGGTTTTCTCTGAGCAGTCGCGCTTCCCATCAATAATCCTCTCCACCGCTTTTCCAGGAATTTATTTTTTCAGGCAACCGCCATGAGCCGCTTGCGGATATCCTACGTCACCCCTCCCCAGCCGTCAATCTTGTGATATACTCCCGGTAAAGAATTTCAGGAGGCCATGCTATGGATCAGAACAATATGGATAGAAAAGCGTATCTCAAGTCCCTGGCGCTCCTTACCGTTCCCGTGGCTCTCGCCGCCTGCCGGGTGACGCCCTCCCCCGCCGCGGGTTTCCGCGTCAGGGTCGCCTTCTCGGAACCGATGAACAGGACGAACGTGGAGTCCGCGGCGCGGCTCATGCTCGGAACACAGTCGGTGACGCCCCGCTCCGTATCCTGGGTGAACGACGGAACAGCCATTTTCGACTTCGGGAGCCAGGATACGGAAGCGCTCACGAGCGTCACGCCCAGCGCCGACGGACCCGACCTCGCGGGGAATCCCCTCGCCGCCTACGAAGAAGCCTACGCCTGAAAACGCCGCGGGGGCGGATCGCCCGCCCCCGCTTCTCGCCTAGCCTTCCAGCTTCGCTTTCCAGATCGAGCGGCCGAGGGCTTCCAGCTTCAGGGGCCGTTCAGGGCGTCCGCCCTTCCTGACCTTAGCCTTCACCTCGTAGGTGCCGTTCAGCTTGTCTAGTATCTTGAGAGTCCCGACCTCCGCGAATTCCGCCTTGATCCAATCCGCGTAGCCCGGTCCCAGGAGATTCCCGGCGTCGTCCTTGGGCTCCACGAGGATCTCCACCATGCCGGTCCGGGGGTCCTGGCTATATTTAAGGACGCTCTTCTTCCAATTCACGCTCGGTTCCACCATGATGGACTTGGAGGCCCGCCGCTCGAAGGCGCCCGCGCCGGGCGCGTACCCCCGAACCACGATGTCGAGCCGATAGATCCCCGGCACCGAGGGAGCGTTCACCCTGCAGAGGTACCGCCCCGAGCCGTCGAGGGCGAAGGCCGCCTTATCGACCTTGAAGCGCTTGAGCTCCGCCGCGGCCGCGGGGACCGTGCGCACGGCGTCCATGAGCGTGCCCAGGTCCGTGACCGCCGGCCGCTCCCTTCCGCGCTCGAAGATCGCCTTCTCGTGCCGCTTGATCACGTTCCCGAGGGAAGCGATCGGCCGGGACACGGTCGCCTCAGCGGAATCTATCTTCTTCACGGGAGCTCCGCCTTCCGTGACCCTGATCCATATATCGATGGGATAGCCCGTGTAGACGTAGCCCCTCGGAAGCTCGACCCTCATGTCGATCGCGCGCTCCTCGGCGATGACGGATACTTCGTACGGCGCGCGCTCCGTCGTTCCCGCGTCCAGGCGCTTCACCTCGATCTCCCAGGAGCCTTCAGGCACGATGACTTGCGGCTTGAAGGGCGGCCATTCGGGGCGATCCGGGAAGATCGTTCCCGCGATATCATCGATTTCGATGGGACGGCGCGAAGCGGCGTCGCCCGCGCGCTCGAGTCTCGGCTCGAGGTAGTGGCGGACGATCTGCGTCACGGGGAATTTGAAGGCGCAGGTGTAACAGGAATCGAGCCGCTTCTGGTAGCCGAAGCTCCTCACCTGCACCCCGTCCTTGAAGAGGTTGATCCGCATCGCCCCGCTCCCCGGCCAGGACGCTGAGAACACCGCCCCCTTCACCCCGCGCTCCAGGGCGAAGGCGTGACGGGCCGAGGCCTTCCCCGGCTCGAGGGCCCCCTGCGCCTTGAAGACGACTTTCGGGCTCGATCCGTCGTAGAGGGCCGCGAGGACGTCGTTGAGATCGTCGCTCCCGAGCGGCCAGATCTGGTCCGCGGGCAGGTCGTGCTTCACGCCGCCCGAGACCGTGCTGAGGTTGTCCAGCTTCACGAGCCAGGAGCTCGTGTCCCCGTGCCCCTCCGTGCTGATCCCGATGGAATGGATCGGGATCTTGTTCGCGTCCGAGGCGTTCACGGTGATCCCCGCCGGCGCGGGGATGGAATACTGCGTCGGGCTCGCGGTGACGAGGGGGCCTGAATTATCCTGACCGTCGGCGAAGAGGACGATGTGCCGCTTCCGCGCGCTCGGGGCCGCGTAATTGAGCAAGTTCAAGGCGATGGCCAGCCCCGAGCCCATGGCCGTGCTTCCCCCCGCCGTGAGGCCGGTCACCCTCGTCTCCACGGCGGAGAGGCTCGCGAGCGTCGTCAAATCTTGCCCGGCGACAGCCTGTACGACTTGAGCCGTCGTCGAGTACGTGACGATTCCGATCCTATCGGTCGTCTTGGCGCTCCCCGCCGTAATCGCCCCGCCGAGCTTCGTAAGGAACTGGAGGATCGCGTTGCGCATGAAGTCGATCTTGGGTTGAGTGACGCCGTCGATAGTCACGTCCCAGTTCATGCTGTTGGACATGTCCAAGAGGAGGATGATGTCCCGGTCAGCCGTGACCGCCGCCGGCTCGTAGCGCGCGGTGTACGCCGCTGACGCGAGGCAGGCGTTGCCGACGACATCGTGCAAAAGTCCCGCCGGCACCGCGATGGAGGCCGTCTGGTTGGCGGGTATCTGCGCCTGGAACGAGAAGACCCGGTGGCTCGCGTCCGCGGTGATTGCTCCCACGATGGTGCAATTCGACGTCGTGAGCTGAGCGAAGGTGAAGCTCTCCCCGGGATTCATCGGCTCCTGGAAGTCGATCCGGACATTGATGTTCGCCTCATCGATGGTCGAACCCGAGGGGACGTTCGAGGCGTCGCTCGTCCGCGCGGCGGTGATGACCGGCGCGAGGCTTTGGTCGTCGAAGTTGATGACGAAGGGCGAGGCGAGCGGAGTATTCGGATTTCCGGCCGCGTCGCTCGTGATCCCTGCCGGGATCTGGACCGTTATTTGCCCAACATGGAAAGCCGCGCCTGGCGCTATAGTCAGCTGGAATTTCCCCGGCGTGGCGCCATCGGGGGTCGCGGCGGTGCAAGCGCCGTTGGTAACCGATACGCTCGCTGGAGCGATAGGGTTCATCGCCTCGCCGAAGGTCAGATCGAGGAGGATGGGGCGTTGATTGGTGTTGTCATGATACGTCGGAGCGTACGCGAGCGACGGCACGGCGCTCACGTCCGCGAGGAACGATATCGCGTTATCAGGCGCGACGATTGCGGTTCCGCTCGTATCCGAGAGACTGACCGTGAGCGTGACCGTATCATCGAGTGTAGCGTCAGTGAGTCCCCCGGCAGCGAAGGAAAGACCGACGACGTTTTCCGCCTTATGCGTTCCTGTGGAATAGTCGAAGGCAGTCGGCGTCAAAGGCGGAGCTGATACGCCGCCCCCTGTCAATTGGAAGCTCGCGACTCCGGCTGGCGTGTTGATAGGCCGCGAAAGGATAACGCTGGTGACATCAGCCGCGGAGTTGATGACCGTCCCTGCAGGCGGAGCGGCTCCGGGCGCCGTTCCGAGGATCTTTAGCGGCGCGTTGAGGTTGGCGATGCGGAGGAGCGCATAGTTCCCCGCCACTGTGACGTCAGAACCGACAAAGGAATTGGTATCCAGGTGCGCGAAGGACATCCCCGCGCCGGAAGCGGTGCTGGAGTTCCATTTGTCGGCGATGAGATAGGCAGGATCGATAATGACGGAAGCATGGTCGAAATAGGGGGAGCCGAAGAGGGCGTTAACATAATTTGGCGTTTGCGTGCCATTCTCATCAATTACGACAGGTATTGATGAAAAAAGTGGATGGCCACCAGCACTTACAACTGCGGGGCTTACATTCACATATGGATCACAATACTGATACGCTCCCGAAAGATAATTAAAGACGACGATATAAATCGAATACGAAGGATCCTTTATGGATCCTAAACGGCTCATCCAATTTATACCTGAAGTGCTAGAAATATTAATAAATGAAAGAACAATAGGCACTCCGCTCATGGATGACAATGAATGGGTAGAACCATTATTTACTCCGACTCCCGAATATGTATTCAGCGTAGTGATATTAGTAGGGGATAATCCATAATCAAATGCCATCTTTTCCTCCAATGTCTACCATTGATCTATACACTTTATAAGGTGAAAGTATTCCCCAAAGCAGATAAATAGAAAGACGTTCCATTAACTACTTGCTTGCTAGAAAAATTAGTGGATCCAATACCAGGCGTAGTATTTTCATCGATATAATAATTAGTGCCGCCATCTGAATAATTAAATCTATTCTCGGAGACAGAATACGGATCGGCTAACCCATCGGCTTCATTAATGGCGATAGTCTTCCATGAATCATTAACGCTAAGGAAAGTATTATTAATAATAGACGGGGTTGATGTAGAAATATAAATACAATACCCGTTATTAACAAATTCTCCCCCGTAGATAGTATTTCCAACTATTTCTGGTTGCGTCTCCGAAACTAACATCAATGCATATACAGTCGGCGTCGAAGCACTTCCACCTCCGGAAATAGTTGAATTCTCTATCCGTGGCTGACTCCCAGTACCGCTCATCCGAATTCCTACAGATCGAATGGATGAAATCCCTGGGTTAATATTACAATAGCTAAGTTCGATGTTCGATTGGTTAATGTAGAAACCTATTGAAATTGGACATACTCCAGTACTCTGGACAGTAATATATGCGACAGATGGAGATGCACTACTAGTACAAAAAAATCCGCAATGGGCTTCCGAAGACACACCTCCAGAACCAAGAATA
Source organism: uncultured Spirochaetales bacterium (assembly GCA_964399285.1). Taxonomy (GTDB): domain Bacteria; phylum Spirochaetota; class Spirochaetia; order Treponematales; family JBGSOB01; genus CAYNQK01. The sequence goes on from CAYNQK010000045.1 coordinate 12,123, forward strand.
ATTGTTAATCTGTCTATTATGGTTGTAGATGTTATTCCGCTACCCGAGGCATTTACCACCCTAACAGGATTGCCCTCGCTGGATCCCGACGCGCTCGTGCTCGTATCAGTTAATGTCGTCGTCCCGCCCGTCTGCGAGGTGAACGTCGCGTCGTATCCGCCCTTGAGCGAAATGCCGGGGGCGATGTTCGCGATGTAGGTGGTCGTCGTGCAGGCCGCGGAGAAATTCCCCGCCCTTACCCGCACCTCGGCCGGCCCCGTGCCGTACCGGGTCACGGCTTCGTTGATGCCGTTCTGGATGTTGTTGAAGGGATCGAAGCGGGTCCCGAGATCTCCGGGCGTCGCGCTCTCCCTAACACAGACGCCGTTAAACGCGTTGATGGTTATCTGCGCTTGGAGCGCTAATCCGTAGAAGGTCGTCGCCTGGACCGTGATCGTATGCGGCGATCCCGCCGGCCAGAGCGCGCTGCCGGGACTCACGGTTACCGTAGCATTTCCAGTGCCGCCGATCACGCCTGTAGCGGTGCCGCTCGGCGATCCATCTACGAGGATAGTCGGCGTATCGGCTGGATCGGTTGAAAGCGCTTCCAAGGCGTTGAGCGTCATGACCTCATGCGCGGTGACGACCATACCGTTCGCGAGTCCATCGGCCCATGCTGGCCCGATCGGCGCGAGGGTGATGCCGCGGCTGCTCGGCTCGCTCAGGTTCCCGAAGCTGTCTTTGACCCAGAGTCTGAGTGTGTGCGCGCCGTTCACTGCGGGGAAATCGAAATGATCGGGTTCGCCCACGGTCCAGGCAGGATCGTTTAAAGCCGGCGTAGCGGTACTCTCGGTTAGGAGGTAGCCGGCGATAGTCGCGGGGCCCGAATCGTTCACCGCCTCGGCCGTCGCGGTGATATCCACGTTGACGGCGGGGTTGTTGGTTGTTGTCGTCACACCATTCCATTCGAAGTGGCTGATCACTGGCTTCCGTTCCGCCGGCAATATGTCCCCTTCCTTGTAGGTACCGATATCGTCCTCCACCTTGTTGAGGAGGTCGTTGGAGCAGGAGAAGGCGAATACGAGAGATATGGCGGCAAGCGCTATCGCGAGCGCGGCGGCAAGAAACTTCTTCATGTCAGTCCTCCATCCAAACAGTGAGGTCGCGGGCTTGTGCGGCGCGGCCGGTTCCGCCTACGTCCGCTGAGAATTGGGCGGCGAGCGAGGGATTCTTGGCCTTGAGCCTGAGGAGGGCGGCGTCGGCCTCTGCGTTCTTCCCGAGGCGGCGGCCGGCCTGGATATAGCCCGCGAGGGCGCCCGCGTTATCGGGCTCGGCTTTGAGGGCGCGGCCGAAGGCGTCAAAGGCCTCCTTGTTCTTGTCCTGGATCACGTAGATGGAGGCGAGGTTGACGGCCGCGGAGTTGAAGCCGCCCGCGGATGAGGCGGTGAACTGGACGGAGGCTTTGCTGAAGAGGCCGTACTTGGCGTAGAGGACGCCGAGGCGGTTCTGGAGTCGCGCCTTCTCGGCCATGGTGGCCTTGCCTATCTTGGCGATGAGCTCGTTCTCGCGGCCGGAGAGTTCCACGTCCACGAGGCGGGACCACTCGCGGGCCCAGCGCGTCTCTTGTGAGGCGGGATCCGGCGGTGAAGGCGCTCTCATGCCTTCCACGAGGCCCACGGGCTCGTAGACGGACCAGGCCTCGTGCACGGGCCAGAAGCCATCCTGCGCCTGGCTCCGCGCCTCGGCCCACTCGCGCGCGGCCTGGCGCCAGGCCTGGGTGAAGCCCTTCCCGATCATGGTGACCTCCACGGGCATCCAGGCCTTGCCGCCGCTAAAGATGAGGGCGTTCTGCGCGGAGAAGAAGGCGCGGGCCTCGTTCTCGCTCATGCCGAGCGCGAAGGCGACGAAGATGTGGCCGGGGGTGGTGATGAAGGCGGTCTCCACGCCGATGGACTCGAGGAGAGAGGCGTAGAGGGCGGAGAGGTCGTCGCAGTCGCCGGACTTGTAGGCGAGGGTCTGGGCCGGGAACTGGAGGTAGTCCACGGGGTTCTTGCCCTTGTCGATGTTCGCGTAGGGCGACTTGGGGTCCTGCACGTAGCGGAGGCCGGCCGCGTCGAGGCTCTCGAATATCCCGATGGCGGCGCGGAGGGCCTTGTCCCCGTAGAGCGACGGAGAAGCCTGGGCCGCGGAGCCGAGGGTCTTGGCGAAGGCGAGGACCTCGGGGTCCTTGGCGGTGACGAAGGCCGCGGCCTTGCGGTCGTCGTCCCAGCTCGTGGCGTTACGGTCCAGGATGCGCGCGGACTCGGCCTTGGAGGCCTGCGCGGTCTTGTCCAGGACCTTGTAGTCCACCCTGATCTCCGCGCGGTTGAGGACGGACTCGGTGATCTTGAGGACGTTGGCGTTGAGGAGGGCCTTGAGGTCCGCCCGGGCGGTGGCGCCCTTGCGGACGAGGGGGATCTCCGCGCAGAGGGTGGGGCCGTCCATGTAGCCGGGTATGAAGAGGTAGACCTTCACGTCCGCGATGTCCTGGGACTCCTGGTTCACGAACTCGAGGCGCCCCACGGGGCTCGCGTCGTAGAGCTTCATGAGGACGGGGTACAGGGGATTGATGATGATTTCCTTGAACTCGATCTTGCTCCGGGCGCGGAGCTCTCCGGGATAGAGGGAGATCCCGATGCCGGCGTACGCGCCGCGCGCGAGGGAGGGACCGGCGTCCCCGCCCAGGTTGAGGTAGTCCCGCCAACCGCCCGAGAGCCCGATCCCGAGGGCGGTGCTCAGCTTGTAGACGACGCTCAGGCCCGCGTCGTAGTAGGCGTTGCTGCCGGTATCCCCGCCGTAGGCGGCGAAGTAGTAGCCGCCGTGGGCCTGGAGGCGGATCTCGAAGGCGGAGGGCCGCAAGGAGAGGCCCGCGCCGGCGCCGATCCGCGAGAGGCTCATGGACTCGTCCAAGTAGTTGACGGCGAGGAGGTCCTCTCCGAGCTGGACGTCGAAGAAGAGCGCGGAGAGCCGCGTCGGCGAGAGGCAGATGCCGAGGGAACCGCCTCCCCCCAGGGTGTAGAGGGGATCACCCTCCTCATCGGCGGGTCCGAGGGGTATGAAGACCCCGGGGTCGGCCGTGAGGGAGAGGGTGAAGGGGCTCTGCGCGGCGAGGGCTGACGTGGCCAGGATGGCTATGGCCAGGACGGCGATACGGCGGGAAGATGGGCTTTTCATGACATTCTCCAATAATTTCTCTGGATGCGCCGGGCCGGCTCCGCGTTTCCGCTCCGCCGGGGCGCTCTTCCGCTTCTTTGCGCTCTGGAAAACAGTATATCCCGCGGAGAAGTCCCTGCAAGTGTTAATTAAAAGAAATCCGCCTCCGGGATCGGCGGACGGAGGGCGGCGATCCGGACAATCGAGGGGAGATCGTCCGCGTGACGCGGGGGCCCGCAGGACAGCCTGCGCGTGAGCGGGCGCAGCGGAAAGCCCGGAGCCGGTACGGCGAGGACTTGGAGCGGAGCACGCGACCCCGGCGCCCGGAGGGCGGCGGGGGCACGCCCTGAATGAGTGAAACCCGGTTCGTTTATTCGGACGTCAGGAGCGTGTTTCGGGAGTCCCGCGCTTGGAGCGCTTGAAGCGGCGGAGGAGGGCGAAAACGTTGGGGTCGCGCGTGATGATGAGGAGGCCCACGCCGATGAGGGCGAAGAGGAGGCCGCTCGCCGCGATGGGCGCGAAGCGCTGGAGGAAGGCCCCGGGGAGGGACGCGGCCCATGAACGCGTCCGCGGCGCGAGGAGGAGGACGGGCGCGGAGGCCGCGGCGGAGAAGGCGAGGATCTTGAGCGCGTAGAGGCCGGTCCGCGCGAGGGCCTTCCTATCGGTCTCCTTCTTGCGCGCGAGGAGGACGACGAGGATGGCGGTGTTGACGAGGGCCGCGACGCTCACGGCGAGGGCGATGCCTTTCCCGCCCATGAGGCGCGAGAGGGCGAAGGCGCAGGCGACGTTGACGGCGAAGGAGGCGATGCCGGCGGCCGCGGGCGATTTGGAATCCTTGCGCGCGTAGAAGGCGGGCGCGAGGATGCGGTTCTGCCCGATGAAGAAGAGCCCGAGGCTGTGGAAGAAGAAGGCGCCCGCGGTGAGGTCCACGGAGGCCTCGCCGAATTGCCCGATCTGGAAGAGGAGGCTCACGATGTCCTTCCCCATGAAGAGGCAGAAGGCGCTCACGGGCAGGGTGACGACGGTGACGGCGTCCACGCTGGAGCGGAGGCGCGCGTTGTAGGCCTTCCAGTCGCCGGACGCGGCTTGGCCTGAGAGGAGTGGCAGGATCACGGTGCCGATGGAGACGACGTAGATCCCGAGGATGAGCTCCTGGAGGCGGAGGGACATCTGGAGTGCGGTGGCCGCGCGGTAGTGGGTCGCGAGGGAGATGGACACGAAGGAGTTGATCTCGTAGGCGGCCATGCCGAGGAGGGTGGGCGCTATGAGGGCCATGACCTTCCGCGTTCCCGGATGGGCGAAGGCCGCGAGGGGATTCATGAAGCCGAAGCGGAAGCCGGCCTTGAGGACGGCGGGGAGCTGGCAGAGGGCCTGGAGGAGGCCGCCCGCGAGGACGGCCACGGCCATGCCCCGCGCGGCGTTCCCGGTCCAGGGCGTCACGATGCCGGGCACGAGGATGAAGCAGAGGTTGAAGAGGATGGGCGCGAAGCCCGCGGGAGCGAAGACGTGGACGGAGTTGAGCATGCCCTGGAGGAAGGCGGCCACGGAGGCGAGCGCGAGGAAGGGGAACATGATGCGGACCAGGAGCGCGGTCTCCGCGGGGTCGGTGCCCATGACGCGCACGACGAGGCCGGCCGAGGCGATGCCCGCGGCCACGACGAGGGCGAGGAGGACGAGGAGGACGGTGAACACGGCCGAGAGGAAGCTCCGCGTCTCCTTGCCGCCGGGAGGGTTGCCCGCGGAGAGGTAGTCCTTGAGGGTGGGGACGAAGGCCGCGGCCATGGAGCCCTCGGCGAAGAGGCGGCGCATGAGGTTGGGCACGTTGAAGGCCGCGGTGAAGGCCTCCGCGAGGCCGCCGGTTCCCATGAGGGCGGCCCGCGTCTGGTCGCGCACGAGGCCGAGGACGCGTGAGACGAGGGTGAGGACGGAGAGGAGCCCCGAGGAGGCGAAGACGCCCTTGGAGGCGCGGCGCGCGGAGGCGTCGGAAGGGGCGGCGGGCTCCTCCGTTGGTTTATCCATGCGGGCAGGCTACCCGAAAGACCGTCGCGCGCGCAAGGACGGCCCGGCGGGTCATCCGGAAAGCCGCGGCCGCGCGCGGCGGGGGCGGGGAAATCGGTCCCGGGCGTTTGCATCGGGATGGGCGCGGACCTAGAATATGAGCCATGAAATCAGCCACGCTGAAAACATCCCTCGTCGTGACGGCGGTGGCGCTCCTCGGCACGGTCATCATGACGCTGTTCCTCGCCTTCTTCCTGTACCGGGACCTTGGCCAGATACCCTTCCTCTTCGGCCGCGTGGGCCCGGCCGCCGTCCCCCTCTCCATCGTTATTTTCGCGGTGACCGTGGCCGCCCTCCTCCCCGCGGTGAGGACGATCTCGCGGATCGACAAGGGGCAGGCGGTCCCGGAGGAGGAGCGGATCAGGGCGCTCAGGACCATCAATCGGATCAGCATGGTCATCATAGCGGAGAACGCGGCATCCTTCTTCCTGGGACCGGCGATCCAGAACCTCCTTCCCGTGATGACGGGGGCGGCGAAGGCCGACTGGGGCCAGATAGCCCTGATCATTTCGTTCTGCGTCTCGGTGGGCCTCGCCATCGTCCCCATCCAGTCGAACCTCGCGGAGATCTTCCTCGCGCCGGAGAAGCGCAAGCTCGATATCCGCTCCTTCCCCGAGGGCCAGAAGTCGATCGGTATCATCCCCAAATTCATCTACGCGGCCCTCTCCTGCGTGTTCTTCGGCGGGACCTCGCTCGCGATGGCGGGCGTCGGGCTCTACCGCGAGTTCGCCGCCTGGACCGCCAAGGTGGCCGCGGACGCCACGAGCGGCGCCACCTGGGCCGGGGACGCGGCCTACTCCTCCGAGGAATCCTTCGTGCTCTTCCAGATGCTCATCATCATCGCGCTGATCCTCGCCTTCACGGGCGTCGCGGTCTGGCTGAGCACGGCGACGCTCTCCAAGCAGCTCAAGCGGCTCTCGCGCCGCATGACGGAGATATCCGACGGATCGGCGGACCTGGGCCGGAGGGCGCACATCGTCTCCTTCGACGAGGCGGGGCGGCTCGCCTCCGACTTCAACGCGGTGCTCGACAGCCTCAAGAGGATCATCTCGGACGTGGCGGGGCTCTCCTCGGCGGTGACGAGCTCCTCCGCGTCGCTCGACGGCCTCGCGGGGAGAGCGGAGAACGCGGTGGAGTCCATGAAGGGCGAATTCACCTCGGTCCAGCGCTCCGTGTCCGACGAGCAGCGCGTGGTGGACGGCGCGAGCTCCGTCATCGAGCGGCTCGGGGGTTCCATCGAGACGGTCGTGGGCGAGGCGCGCGCGCAGGAGGACCTGGTCCAGCGGAGCTCGGCGGCGGTCACGGAGATGACGGCCAACATCGCCTCGGTATCGTCGTCCACGGCCAAGGCGGCCGAGCTCTCGGAGCGCCTCTCGGAGATGGCCGCCGAGGGAGGGAAGGCGGTGGGCGACCTCTCGTCGAGCGTCGCGGGCATCCAGGAGGCCTCGGCCTCGGTGGCCGCGATCATCGGCGTGATCTCGAAGATCGCGGCCCAGACGAACCTCCTCGCCATGAACGCGGCCATCGAGGCGGCGCACGCGGGCGAGGCGGGCGCGGGGTTCTCCGTGGTCGCGGACGAGGTGCGCGGCCTCGCGGAGACGAGCGCGCGGAGCGCGAAGGAGATCGTCTCACTCGTGCGCGCGATGGACCAGAAGATCAAGGCCGGCGGGGAGCTCTCCGCGCGGGCCGGCGCGACCTTCCAGGGGATTTCAGCCCTGGTGGGGGACAGCTCCCAGCTCATCCAGGGCATCGCCCGCTCCATGTCGGAGCAGCGGCAGGGGACGGAGGAGGTCCTCAGGACGGTGGCCGCGCTCACGGACGCCTCGTCCAGGATCACGAGGATCACCGAGGAGCAGCGCGCCCTATCCGAGGGCATGTCCAAGGCCATGGCGGACATCGTGGAGGCCTTCAAGGCCATCGGGAACGCGGTGGACCGGCAGGGCGCTTCCTGCCAGGACATCGTGAGCACGGTGAGCCAGGTCTACCGCGAGTCGGAGAACAACGCGCGGTCGACGAAGGCCCTGGGCCAGCGCATCGCGGGCTTCAAGTTCGATTGAGGCGCGCGCGTCGCGGACTCTAGCCGTTGGGCGCGGGCGTGAACGAGGGCTCGGGGGCGGCGGCGCCGGGCTCGGCCTTTTCCGCGCCGCCAGGAGCGGCGGCCGCCCCGTCGGCGGCGCCGGGAGCCGCGGCCGCGGCGTCTCCGGCCGGAGGCGCCTCGGGAGCGGGCTCGAAGTAGCGTTCGCGCAGGATCGCGTAGCGGTTGTGGAGGATGCGCGCCTTCCCGAAGTCGTAGGGCCCGTGGATGACGGGCGACGAGAGGATGGTGACGAGGCGCGCGTACTGGTCGTCGTCTATGGCCGAGGGCTTGGCCCTGAAGTAGGCCGCGCTCGCCGCCTTAAGCCCGAAAATCCCCTTCCCCCACTCGGCGCAGTCCAGGTAGAGCTCGAGGATGCGGTCCTTGGGCAGGATGATCTCGAGCTCCACGGTCACGATGGCCTCGAGGTACTTCCTGAAATACGACTTGGCCGGGACCAGGAAGAGGCTCCGCGCGGTCTGCATGCTGAGCGTCGATCCGCCGTACATGGGGCGCTTCACCTTCTTGTTGAGGAGCCAGGCGTTCTTGATGGCGGGGAGGTCGAAGCCGCGGTGGTTCTCGAAGTTCCAGTCCTCGATGCGGACGAGCATGTTCCGCCTGCGGAGGCTGAGCTCGTCGAGCTTCATGGGCGCGATGGGCTTCACGTCGTAGCCGTCGACGAAGCGGCGGTGCGCCATGAGGACGGTGGCGCCGGGGTCCATCCGCGCGTAGAGGGCGATGAGGAGGGATGTGGTCCCGATGAAGACGGCGTGCGCGATGACGACGCTCTTCAGGGCGATGAGGCCTATCCGGCGGGCTATCCCCCCGAGGCGCGCGGCGGCGTTCCGCTTCCGCGGCGAGAGGGAGCGCGGCGCGCCGCTTTCCGTTCCCGGCTCAGCGCGGGCTTCTCCGGCCTCCCCTGCCCGGAGCGCGGGCGCGGTCGCCTGAGCGCGCTTCTTGGGAGCGGCGTTGGCTTTCCCGATGCGCTCGGGGGAGAGGACGATGCCGCGATCTCCGTCCATGACGGCCCTTCCGAAATCGGGGTGGGAGAATAGATCCATGCTGAGGAGGCTCCCGGAGTTCAGGCTCCGTCCCCCTCGGGGACGCCGGCCCCCTCGGGGACGCCGGCCCCCCTGGGGACGCCGGCCCCCCTGGGGACGCCGGCCCCCTCGGGCGCTCCGCCCTCGTCGTAGACGCGGGGCACGCGCTTGTTGATCCCGCAGGTGATCTCGTAGGGGATGGTGAGCGCGAGCTCGGCGAGCTCGTCCGCGCCGGGGGCGCCGGGGCGGCCGCCGAAGAGGACGACCTCGTCGTGGAGGGCGGCGACGGGCTCGCTTCCGAGGTCCAGCATGAGCTGGTCCATGCAGACGCGCCCGGCCACGGGGAACCGGGCTCCCGCGACCCAGGCGCTCGCCTTGTTGGAGAGGGACCGCGGATAGCCGTCCGCGTAGCCCGCGGGCACGGTGCCGATCCAGGTCCTCCGCGGCGCGCGCCAGGTCCGCCCGTAGGAGACGCAGGCGCCCTCGCCGACTTCCTTCACGAAGAGGAGGCTGGAGACGAATTCCATGACCGGCCTCACCTCGATGCCCGCGCTTCCGCCCTTCACGGGCGGATAGCCGTAAGAGAGGATCCCCGGGCGCACCATGTCGAAGAGTCCGTCGGGGTGGAGGAGGACGCCGCCCGAGTTGGCGGCGGAGGCGAAGGCGATGTCGACGCCCGACGACCTGAGGCGGTCGACCGTCTTCCGGAAGGTGTCGATCTGCGCCTTCGTGTAGGCGAGGTCGTCGGGATCGAGGGAGTCGGCGGCGGGGAAGTGCGTGAAGATCCCGCCGAGCTCGAGGCCGCCCTCGCGGCCGACGGCGGCGCAGAGGGATGCGGCCTCCTCGGGCCTGCAGCCGATCCGCCCCATGCCGGTGTCGACCTTGAGGTGGACGACGGCGCGCTTCCCGGCCGCGCGCGCGGCGCGGGCGAAATCGGCCACGCTGTCCTCGTCGCAGAGGATGGGCTCGATGCCGCGCTCGGCGATGGCGGGATATTCCTCGGGAAGGGCAAGCGAGAGGAGGATGACGGGGGAATCGATCCCGGCCTCGCGGAGGATGGCCCCCTCCCCCGCCGACGCGACCGCGAGGTGGCTGCACCCCTCCTCCACGGCGGCCCGGGAGACCTCGACGGCGCCGTGCCCGTAGGCGTCGGCTTTCACGGGGAGGAGCAGGAGCCGGTCGCGCCCCACGGCGCGGCGGATCGCCCGGAGATTGCCCCTCAGGGCGCCCAAGTGGATGACGGCACGCGTGGCTCGCATGCGGAGAGCCTACCAGAAAAGCGCGGGCGTCCTCAAGCGCGGCTTGAGCGTCCTCAAGCGCGGCTTGAGCGTCCTCAAGCGCGGCTTGAGCGTCCTCAAGCG
>CAYNQK010000045.1:21926-22791 GCA_964399285.1 uncultured Spirochaetales bacterium
CGGCGCGCCCCTCCGGAAAGGCCTCGAATTGACAGCGCCGCGCGGGCGCGTGTACACTGGCCCCGTGGAGAGGACGCCCGGGAGCGCCGAACGGCGCGCGCGGGTTCCGCCACGGACTCCGCGGGGCGCCCCGAAGCGCCCCATAGCCCCAGGAAGCGCCCCGGACATGCGGATACAAGCGAAGACGGCAATAATCCTCCTCATCATTTCCCTGGTCGCGGCCGTTCCCGCCGTCTCCGAGGGATCGGCGGCGCCGTCGGCGTCGATCCTGGACAACGGGCTCGAGGTCGCGTACCTCCGCCGCGGGACGGCTCCCTGGGTCAGCCTGCGCGTCGTGTTCAGGGCCGGCGCCATGGCGCAGTCGCAGGCGGACGCGGGCGTTTTCCAGGTTTGCGCGGACCTCCTCGCGGAGGGCAACGCGGCGCATCCGGACGCGGAATCGTTCAATGCGGCGCTCCGGGACATGGGCGCCTCCGCGTGGGAGGCCCGGGCCGCGGAGGAGTCGGTGAGCTTCGGCTTCACCGTCCCCGCTTCCCGCCTCGGCGAGGGGCTCGCCTTCCTCGCCGCCGCGGTGGGTTCGCCCTCCTTCCCCTCCGCCGCCGTCGAGCGCGCCAAGCGCGCGGCCGCGGATCGCGCCGCCGCCGCCGCCGCCAGGCCCGAGGCCGCCTACCAGGCCGCCATGGCCGCGCGCGTCTTTCCCCGGTATCCGCATCGCCGCGACGCGGCGGGATCCCCGGCGGCGATCTCCGCGCTGAGCGAGGCCGCCATACGCGCGGCCGCCGCGCGGTACTTCGTCCCCAACAACTGCCTCCTCGTCGCCTCGGGCGGCGTCGAGGCGGCCGCGTTCGACGCGGCCGCGCGCGCG
>CAYNQK010000046.1:0-22000 GCA_964399285.1 uncultured Spirochaetales bacterium
GGCGCTTTTCGCCTTGGCTGGGGTCCACGCGTAAAAGGAAGGGCGAATGGGGGGGGTGTGGGGAGGGGGGGGGGAGGGACTGGCTTGAGGGAGAGCGCCGGCTGAGCACGGGCGCCGCCCGAGGGCCGGCGCCTACTTCTTCTTCCGCTTCTCGAAGGTCTTCTCGCAGTACTCGACGAGCTCCATGAGGTGGGGGGATGCGGGGCTCCGCATCCCCCCGTCGATGATGATGTCCCGGCGCTCGCGGTCGAGCCACCCGTAGAGGCGCTTGGCCCGTTCTATCCGGCTCCCGTCCGCGAGGCAGATCGTGGCGATGGAGGCGAGCTCGCCGGGCGTGAGGAGCTTGAACTCGCCCCCGAGCACGAGGTTGGCGTTCCCGGACGCCGAGCGCTCGATGCGGATGCGGTCGAAGCCTGGGGATTCCTCCTCGCGCGAGGCTACGGTCCGCGCGGTCTTCCGGACGGTGCCCCGCTCCCCGCGCTCCCGGGCTTCCATGAGGGCGCGCATCTCGTCGGCGGCCTTGGCGGATTCCCGGTTATGGATGAGGACCCGCGCCTGGGCGACGAGGAAGGCGAGGTCCTCCCGCTCGAGCTCGTCCACGAGGGAGAGGAGTTCGGCTCGCTCGGGGGCGGCTCCCTTTCCGGCGGCGCGCGGCTTTCCTGCTGACTTCTTGGCTGGGCTCATGCTCGTCTCCTCGGGCTCGGATTGTTCCCAAGCAGGTCGTTGAAATACTCGAAGCATTTCAACATCTTGTTAGTATAGCGCGATCCTTTTCCCGACGCAGGCTCGGCCCGCCTCCCGCGAGCGGCTCGCGCTTCCCGCGCGCGTCCCGTCCTCATGAGCCGGCGGGGTAAAAACCTTTTCGGGGAAAAGGTTTCCACCCCGCGCCCCGCCTTCCAAAAGCCCCGGTCCGGCGCCTCCCCGCCCGCCGTATCGCTCCCGGGATGGAGCCTGAGGAAGGGCGGGAGCCCTTTCTCAGATGGATGAATGGCTATTCATCTCTGTCGGTCGGGAACCCGACAGAAGATCTTGATTTTTCATTTCAGGGGGTATATCCTGTCGGCATGACGACCGACAGTGTTCTTGTCGAAGTGACACATCCTGAGTTTTCGACGGATGAGTGCAAGGGCTGCGGGCTCTGCGTAGCGGCCTGCCCCGCGAAATGCCTCGAGATGTCCGGAGAAATCAATCGGAAGAGCGTCCCCTTCGCCCGGTACCGGGGGCAGGGCTGCACGGGCTGCGGGATCTGCTTCTACTCCTGCCCCGAGCCCTACGCGATCAGGATCCTTAAGAAGGACGGAAAATGACGGCGTTCATCAAAGGCAACGAGGCGGTGATCATCGGGGCGCTCTACGGGGGCTGCGAGCTCTACTTCGGGTATCCGATCACCCCGGCGAGCGAAATCGCCCACGCGGCCGCGAAGCACTTCCCGGCGACGGGCAGGGTCTTCCTCCAGGCGGAGTGCGAGACGGCGAGCATCAACATGGTCTACGGCGCGGGCTGCGCGGGCAGGGCGAGCATGACCGCCTCCTCCGGGCCGGGGATCAGCCTCATGCAGGAGGGGATCTCCTACATGGCGGCCTCGGAGGTCCCGGGCGTCATCGTGAACGTACAGCGCGCGGGGCCGGGACTGGGGAACATCTTCCCCGAGCAGGCCGACTACAACCAGGCCGTGAAGGGCGGCGGCCACGGGAACTACCATTGCGTCGTGCTCGCTCCCGGCGACGTCCAGGAGATGTGCGACCTCACCATCAGGGCCTTCGAGCTCGCCTTCAAGTGGCGCGGCCCCGTCATCGTGCTCACGGACGCCGTCCTGGGCCAGATGATGGAGGCCATGCGCGTCCCCGAGCGCGAGGCCGTCCTCCCCGACGGGAGGGCCTTCGGCGTGCAGGCGAGCGCCGCCACGCGGGGCAACTACCATTCGTCCATCTTCATGGACGCCGAGGCCGAGGAGGAGGTGAACCTCCGCCTCGCGGCCAAGTACGAGAAGCTCCAGGGCGAGGCCGAGGCGGAGGAGTACCGCGCGGGCGACGCGGAGATCCTCCTCTGCGCCTACGGCTCCTCCTCCCGCGTCGCGCGCAGCGCCGTCGACCTCCTCCGCGAGGAGGGGATCGCCGCGGGCCTCTGGCGCCCGATCACCCTCTTTCCCTTCCCCCTCGAATCGCTCGAGCGCCTCGCGGAGGGGAGGACGCTCCTCGCCGTCGAGCTCTCGAACGGCCAGTTCCGCGACGACATCGCCGCCCAGCTGGGGCGGAAGCGCGCTTCGGTCGGCCTCGTCAACAAGATGGGCGGCGTCCTCCTGTCGCCCGAGGACGTCGCGCGCGCGGCCAAGGCCGCGCTGGAAGGAGTACGGGCATGAGCGTCCTCGAAACCAAGGGCATGTATCCGAGCTTCCCCCGCTCGGGCAGCGACACCCGCTCCTCCCACTACTGCGCGGGCTGCGGGCACGGGATCCTCCACAAGCTCGTGTCCGAGGCCGTGGTCGAGCTCGGGCTCCAGGACCGGACGGCTATCGTGAATCCCATCGGCTGCGCGGTCTTCGCGTACTACTACTTCGACGCGGGCAACGTGGTGGCGGCCCACGGGCGGGCGCCCTGCGTGGCCACCGCCCTGACGCGCGGGCTTCCCGCGAAGCCCGGGGACCCCGATCCCGTCGTCATCGCCTACCAGGGAGACGGCGACCTCGGGTCCATCGGCTTCAATCACTGCGTGCAGGCCGCGAGCCGCGGCGAACGCATGGCGGTCTTCTTCGTGAACAACGCCACCTACGGGATGACGGGCGGGCAGATGGCGCCCACCACGCTCCTCGGGATGCGCACGCAGACGAGCCCGGAAGGCAGGTCCACCGAATCGGACGGCTACCCCCTCCACGTGTGCGAGGTCCTGGACAGCCTCCCCGCGCCCCTCTACATCGAGCGCGTGTCCCTCGCGGATCCCAAGCGGATCATGAAGGCGCGCAAAGCCGTGCGGAAGGCCCTCGAGATCCAGCGGGACGGGAAGGGATACGCCTTCGTCGAGTTCCTCGCCGCCTGCCCGACCAACCTCGGAATGAACGCCGTGGACGCGTCCGCCTGGGTGGCGACCGAGATGGAGAAGGAGTACCCCCTCGGCCTCTTCCGCGACAAGTCGGAGGAAGCGGCGTCCGGGCGGCCCGCGCGGAAGCGGGTCGCGCTCGGCTCGTACTTCGGTCCCATGGGCCGGGAGCTGGGCGGCGGGAACGCCGAGGCTCCCGAGACGACCTACCGCATCGCGGGCTTCGGCGGGCAGGGCATCCTCTCCCTGGGCACCATGATCGCGGAGACGGCGCTCTCGGGCGGGCTCAAGGCCACCTGGTACCCGAGCTACGGCCCCGAACAGCGAGGCGGCTCGGCGTCCTGCGCCGTGGTGGTCTCCGGGCGCAGGATCGGGAGCCCCACCGTGGACCGCCCGGAAATCCTCGTATGCTTCAACCGCCCCTCCTACGATCGCTTCGCCAGGGACGTCGCGCCGGGCGGAACCATAGTCGTCGAGGACGAGGTGGCGCTCCCCGCGGAGGCGCGATCCGACCTGCGCCACGTCCGCTTCCCCGCGACCCGGATCGCGGCCGAGCTGGGCATGGCCAAGGCCGCCAATACCGCCATGCTGGGGGCGCTCTTCGCCCTCGGAGGAATGAAGGGCCTCGATGAAGAGAGCCTCGTAACCGCCCTGGGCGCGAGCCTCGCGCGGAAGCCCCAGCTCCTCGCCAAGAACCAGGAGATCCTCAAGGCAGCGATCGCCTATTGCGAACGCGAATTACCGGGACTGGACATCGGAGAAGGGAAGCGGGACCGGGAAGCGGCGCTCGCCTGAATACAGGCGCTCGCCTGACTACAGGCGCTCGCCTGACTACAGGCGCTCGCTCGCGGCTTGCGGAGGCCCGCTCGCTGGAGTAGCATCGCTCCATGGGCAGGGACGAACTCCGCGCCGCGCTTGACTACATTCTCAACCAAGCCGACGAGGGCGAGCTCGAGGTCATCGTCAAGGCCGTCCAGCGCAGGCAGAAGGACGCTCGGATCTTCTCCAAGATCGGGGGCATGTCCCCGGAGCGCGCCGCCAAGGATCTCGCGGCCAAGATGAGCGCCCAGCTCGGCGCGACCAAGGATTCGGTCGAGGGCCTCGTGCGCGGCTTCGTGGCGGACATCATCAAGAAGAACGCGCCCGGCGTGAGCGGGGAAGAGCTCGACGTCCTCGTGGAGCACTACCTCAAGGCGGGGAAGGATTCGGGCGCCAGCGGAGCCGCCGCGTCGATCCCGCCCGAGGCCGTGCTGGACATGGTGAAGCGCTTCGTGTCCTACGGCGCGGGAGCCATGCCGCCCTCCGAGCAGAAAGCCCTCTGGGACGAGATGCCGCGATGGCAGGACGCCTACTGGAAGACCTTTTCGCCCCAGGTGAAGGCCCTCGTGGAGGCCTTCCTCGCGGGGAAGCTGGGCCAGGAGCAGTTCTGGTCCGCCGTGATGAGCGTGCTGGGACTGTGAAAATACGGTAGAATAAGGACAGCGGAGGATACGGGGCGTGAGCGAGGGGCCGTACCGGGGAATAGACCATGACGCCGTGAGGACGGGCTGGGGCGGGGAGGATTATCCCGGCCGCTGCAGCGTCGTCCTCGTGCGCGCGGGATTCCTCAGGGTGGGCGCCTCCGCCATTCCGCCGGGGAGGGCGCTCTTCTTCCCTCCCGGCGCCGAGCCGCCCCCTTCGCCGCCTTCCTCCGTCCGCGCCTCCCGCGCGGACTTTCCGCGCAGCGCGCTCGACGCCGACTATCTGGCCGCTGGCGCGGCCTGGATCCTTTCCCTCCTGTATCCCGCGCCTCATCCGCGCCTCGCCGAGGGCGGATCCGGCGCCGCCGTTCCCGTAGTAATGAGGCTCGCCCCTCCCGACTTCGCGGAGGCCGTCCGGATCTTCGAGGGGATCGAGGCCGAAGCGGCCCGCGGCGCGCCGGGATCCCGGGCGATGGCGCGCCTCAGGCTCGCTGAGCTCGTGATGCTCGCGTTCAGGAGCCCTTCATGTAGCCGCGGGGCGCGGCGGGACGCGGGCCTGGACCTGGACGCCGTGCTGGCCTTCCTCCGCGAGCGGTCGTCGGAGGAGCTCTCCCTCCCCGGCATCGCCGCCCGCTTCGGCGTCAATCCCGCCTACCTTTCCCGCGCCTTCTCGGCGCGCGAGGGCCTCCCCCTCGTCGAGTACCTCAATCGGACGCGGATATCGAAGGCCTGCGCCCTCCTCAAGCGATCGTCCTTGAGCGTCCTCGAGATCGCCTACGCGGTGGGATACGCCAACCTCTCGCACTTCAATCGCGTCTTCAGGCGGATCGCGGGGATGAGCCCGCGGGAGTTCCGCAGGGCGAACGCCGGCTGAGGTAAAAAAAACACCAGTCCGCGTCCTTCCCGTGTTGGAATCATCCGCCCCGCTCGTCCTATCTTCCATGCCATGAGCGAAAGAACCATGGACGAGGTCGGCCGTTTCCTCGCGGAATCGCCGATATCCGAACGAATCTCCATTTCGACCGCTCTGATCCTCGAGCGGCGGCGCCTCTCGGCCTCGGAGCTGGACGCGATCGAGTCCTCGGGAACCTACGCGCCCTCGCTCGGCGCGATCTGCGAGCTGGAGGCCGGCGGACAGGTGGTCGCCCGGGGGAAGATCGTGAGGCGGGGCGGAAAGAGCTTTTTCAAGGTCACGGAAACGGGAGGCGGGGCATGAAGGGCGAGCGCGAATTCGGAAACGTGAAGGACGTCAAGGTCGAGATCTCCTTGAGGCTCGGCCGGACGGAGAAGAGCCTCGAGGCCCTCGCCGGCATGCGGGAGGGGACGATCGTCGAGCTCGACAGCCTCGCCGGAGAACCCGTGGACGTCCTCGTCGAGGGGAAGCCCGTCGCCAAGGCCGAGGTGGTCGTCATCGACGAGAACTTCGGGTTCCGCGTCGTGCAGATGCTGTGAAGGGGGGAGCCATGAGCGATCAAGCCTCCGGCGCCGCGCAGGCGAAACGCGTCGTCGTCTACGACTTCAAGCGCCCCGATAAATTCTCAAAGGAGCAGATCAGGACAGTCGCGATCATCCACGAGACCTTCGCGCGCCTCCTGATGACCAGGCTGATGCCCTTGTTCGGCCGTCCCGTGAACGTGCATGTCGCGTCGGTCGACCAGTGCTCGTACGAGGAATTCATCCGTTCGGCGTCGGCCTCGACCTGCATCGCGGTGGTCGGGATGGAACCGCTCCTGGGGCAGGCCCTCGTAGAGATCGATCCGGGGCTCGCGTCATCCATGCTGGATATCCTCTTAGGCGGAAGGCCCGAAGGCGAGCTCCCGACGGCCGAGTGGCGCGGGGCGCGCCGATTCGATCCCGGCGCCGGGAAGACGGACGTCGTCCTTCGCGAGTACACGGCCGCGGAATGCGAGGTCATGTCGGACGTCCTCGGAAAGTTCATGGAGTGCATCCGCTTGGCATGGTCGAACGTGATCGACATGCGGCCCCGCGTCTCGAATATCGAAAACGATCCCCTCTTCGCCCAGATCGTTCCGCCGAACGAGGCGGTGATCCTCGTCGCATTAAGCGCGAGGATCGGCGATCGCGAAGGTTCCATCGCCGTCTGCATTCCCTTCCTGACCATCGAACCCATCGCCAAGTTCCTCACGGCGCGGTACTGGTACAGCATGATTCACCAGGAGAAGGACGGCCGCTCGGCGGCGAGGGGGATGGAGCGTTACGCGGGCATCGGCGTGGAAGCGGAACTCTGCGTCGACGGTCCCGTCATCCCCCTTCGCGAGCTCGCTCGCCTCAGGAAAGGCGCGCTCTTTCCCATCGATCGCGAGGCGGACGGAGCGGCGTACCTCCGGATGGGCGGCGAGCGCGTGCTGAGGCTCAGGGCGCGGGACGCGAAGGCCGGGAGAACGGTCCGCTTCGACGTCGAGGCGGGAACGAGCCCGGATGAACGGCCGTCGGCGGCGGAGGACGCCACGGAGATCGTGGAGTCGGCGATCAAGAAGCCGATCGGGGAGCTCCAGTCCGCCTTCGAGCGGAGCCTCGCGGACATCCAGAAGGGAATCGGCGATATCCGTTCGCGCCAGGAGCGCCTCGAGGAATCGATCGCCATGGGCGGCGGCGCGGTCCCCGAGGAACTCGGCGCGGCGCCGCTCGAGGAGGAGCCCTTCGCTTACCTCGGAGAGCTCAGGCCGGAGACCGCCGCCGGCATAATGCAGAAGGAGCGCGCGCAGCTCATCGCGCTCGTGTCGGCCCACCTGGACGCGAAGGCCGCGTCCGCCCTCCTCGCGGCCCTTCCCGCGGGGATCCAGGCCGAGGTGGCGGAACGGATCGCCCGCATGGGTACCGTCAACGCCTCGATCGTGGAGATCGTCGACGGGATCTTCAGGCGCGTCGTATCCGAGCTCCCCCGGAACGCCCTCCGCGTCTCGGGCGGCGTGGAGAAGGTCGTGGACATCCTCAACCACGCCGAGCGTTCCGTGGAACGGAACGTGGTCGACGGGATGGCCGCTTCCGATCCCGCCCTCGCGGAGGAGATCAAGTCCCTCATGTTCGTGTTCGAGGACGTGGTCCTCATCGACAGGCGGCACGTCGCCCTCGTCCTGAAACGCGTCGACAGGGATACGTTGCTCAAGTCGATGAAGGCCGTGCCGAACGATGTGCGCGATTTCCTCTGGGACTGCGTCGACGGCGAGAAGCGTCCCGCCCTGCAGGAAGCCTTCGGGGCCATGGGGAAGGTCCGCCTCCACGACGTCGAGGAGGCCCAGCAGCGGATCGTCGCCCTCATCCGCGAGATGGAGGAGAACGGGGAGATCGTCGTCGCGCGGCCCGAGGATTGCGCGGAATAGAAATCATAAGGAGGATCGGATGCGATTCGCCGGATTGACCCTTTTCAGCGACGATGCCGTCAAGGCGCGCGATTTCTACGTCGAGCGGCTTGGATTCCGCTTCTTGAGGGAAGAGCGGCCGATGCCCGATTGCGTGGTGGAAGTGGTGGAGCGGGATGGCTTCGTGATGGACATCCTGGAGCGCGTCGGAGCCCCCGCTGTAGTCCATAACGCGTTCTCGACTACGATCGAATTCGACGCCGAGGACATCGAACTGTTATACGAGGAGATGAAGGGCTCGAGCGTGAGGATGAAGAGCCCGCTCCGTCGGATCGGCCCCGAGGCCATGATCTTCGAGATCTACGGTCCGGACAGTTACCCGATCACCTTCATGCGCGGTAAATTCGCCTGAGCCGGCTCAGCTCCTCCCCGCGACCTCGTCCTCTATCCAGGCGAGGATCCGTTCCATGCGCTCATGGCGTTCGCGGGCGAGGGCCCTCCCCGTCGCGGTGGTCATGCGGGCGGCGAGGTGCCTTAGTTTGATCTCCCATTCGCGCTGGAAGGAGTCCGCCTCGGTGGCGTTGCTCTTGAGGTCGACGCCCGCCCAGCTGTCCGAACGGTAATGCACCGATCTCCCGTACTCGCCGAGCCAGAGGTAGGCCCGGGCCGTCCCCACCGCGCCCAGGGAGTCCAGCTTGTCCGCGTCGTAGAGGCACTTGTCCTCGAGGGCTTCGGGTTCCGCGCCGCGGCGGTGCCGGTGGCGGAGAATGGCCGCGATGACGCGGTCGCGGATGGAGGCTTCGACGCCGAGCGAATCGAGGAGGGGGCGGGCGAGCTCGGCGGATTCCTCCTCGTGCCTGTCGCCGCGGGATTCCTTGCCCTCGTCCGTGGTCCTGCCCGCGTCGTGGAGGAGGGCCGCGGCGCGAACGACGAAGAGGTCGGCGCCCTCGGCCTCCGCGATGCGCTCCGCGAGCGCGAGGACGCGTTCCACGTGGGAGAAGTCGTGCGCCGGCCCGGCGCCCTCGTGGAGGCCGCGCGCGAAGCGCTCGAGAGACGCGAGGACGGCCTCGCTCTCCTCGGCGGATCCCGTTCCGTCCCTCATGCGTCCTCCCCGAGGCGCTTCAGGTTCTCCTCCACCTCGCGG
This sequence comes from uncultured Spirochaetales bacterium, assembly GCA_964399285.1. Classification (GTDB taxonomy): domain Bacteria; phylum Spirochaetota; class Spirochaetia; order Treponematales; family JBGSOB01; genus CAYNQK01. The sequence continues at coordinate 8,958 of CAYNQK010000046.1, forward strand.
AGGCGCGCCCTGAGCCCGTCGATGGTCTTCCTGATGCGCTCGCGCTCCCGCTGGAGGAGCTCCTTGGGATCCGAGTCCTCGAGGCGCTTCCTGAGCGTGGCCTTCACGGTATCGGGGCTCGCTCCGTCGCGGAGCGCCCGCTCGGCCTCCTGCCGCTTCAGGGGATCGCGCACGCCGGCGACGATCTTCATGGAGTCGTAGCCGAGGGCGGGATCGAGGTCCATGGCGGAAAGGCGCATGCTCGTGCGCGCGGTGACGCGGGACATCCCGAGGACGCGGTCGATGAAGTCCTCGAAGCTCGCCTTCTTCTTGCGGCAGAGCGCCTCGGCCTCGATCATGAGCTCTCCGAGCTCCTTCATGATTCGCCCGTTCTCCGCGAGGAATTCGCCCCTGATCCGCTCCGCGATGCGCTTGAATTCGGGCGAGTCGAAGAGGTTCCGGTAGAGGCCCTTGGCCTCGGCCGCGTCGAGGAGGGCGTGGAAGATGGCCCAGAACTCGGGATTGTGGCAGCGGGGCGAGAGGTCGCCTCCGCGCGACTCCGCGTGGAGGTGGTGCGCGTACTCGTGGAGGGCCGTGTAGACGAGCTCGTCCTCGGTCTCGAAGTTCCGGTTGTGGATGATGATCTCGCGCTCGGCGGGCTTGTAGAGGCCGTCCACCTTGTCCGACTTCTTGCCGGACATGACGACCGAGAACTCCGTCGAGCACGGCCTGACCTGGAGGAGGAGGGCCTTCACCTGGTCGTTGTTCACAGCTCCCCCATGGCGGCGAGGCAGAGCCCCGCGGCGACGATGGTCGCCGTCTCCGTGCGGAGGATCCGCTCGCCGAGCGAGGCCGCCTCGAAGCCGGCTGAAGAGAGGGCGGAACGCTCCGCGCCGGTCCAGCCCCGCTCCGAGCCCACGGCGAGGACTGCCCCGCGCGAGGCGCATAAGTCCATGGAGGAGAGGCGCGGCGCCTTCTCGTCCGGATCGAGGGCGATGCGGACGCCGGGATCCGCGCCGATCGCGGCGAAGCCCGCGGCCAGCGAGGGGAGTATCTTGATTTCCGGAAGCCGGGGATTCGCGGCCTGCGCGGCGCCCTCGCGGATCGCGCGCTCCCAGCCGCGTTCCGCGTAGAAGCTCCCCTGAGCGTACGAGGCCTCTCCGAGCTCGGTGGGGCAGAGGAGGACGCGCCGAGCGCCGAGGCTCGCGAGGTCCTTGAGGATGCGGTTGGCCTGGATGGGGCGGGGGATGCCGAGGAGGATCGTGAGGTTCCGGAGGGGCGCCGCCTCGCCCGTCGCGCGGAAGGAGAGGACGGCGCCGCCCTCGTCCATGCGCTCCACGAGAGCGAGGCCTATCCTGCCGTCGCTGAGGCCCGCGACGACCTCGTCGCCCTTTCCCTTCTTGAGGATCTTCGCGATGTGGCGGATCCGTTCGTCGGAGCGGGGGAGGAGGGCGCCGATCTCCTCGGGCCCGAGGAGCACCATGTTCATGCCGAGCGGGCCTCCCCTGCCGAGCGTGCGGCCGTACCGGCGGGCTTAAGGCGGCGGCGCGCGTTCGCCTTGCGCGCCCTTCCGCTTTTCTGCTACCATTGCCGGGCGGCGCCGGAAAAAGAAGCGGCGCCCGTTGGGCGCCGAGGGATGGAGAATGGGGGATTCGAACCCCCGACCTATAGATTGCGAACCTATCGCTCTACCAACTGAGCTAATTCCCCAGAGCAGTCGAGATACTACCGGGATCGGGGGAAAAAATCAATAGCGGAGGACGGATTTCCGGGGCATGACGGCGAGAATGGGACAATCCGGCGGGACGGCGGCCCGCATCACCAAGCGCGCCCTCTCATCCGCGCTCCTCGCGGCGTGGAAGGTCGCGCGGTCCGCCCTTCCGGCTTCGCTCCTCGTCGCGGCCCTCCGCTGGACGGGCGTCCTCGGGACGCTCTCCTCCTGGCTCGCCCCCGGGATGCGCTTCCTGGGGCTCCCGGGAGAGGCCGCCCTCGTCCTCGCGGGCTCCGCGGTCGCGGGGCTTTACGCGGCCATTCCTCTCGTCCACGGGCTCGGCATCGGGGGACGCGCGCTTTCCATCCTCGCCGTCATGTGCCTCACCGCTCGGAACCTCCCCGCTGAAACCGTGCTCATGAAGCGGACCGGGTCATCGGCGCTGAAGATGATTTTCCTTCGCCTCGCCTTCGCCGCGGCCGCGGGATTCGCCTGCAACGCGCTCCTTCCGTATTCGGAAGCGGAAGCGGCCGCGCGCGCCGCCGCGGCGGAGACCGCGACCGGCGAAGAAGCGGCCATCGCCTTCCCCGGAGCGGCTGAGGCACTGGAAGCCGCAGAGGCCGTTCCGCCTGAGTCCGCAACGGCCGTCCCCGCCGCTCCCTCAACGAGGAACGGGCGGCCGCCTCTCGTGGGCGCGCTCGGGGACTGGGCGCGTGACGCGTCCCTCACGCTCCTCGAGATGATCGCCATCGTCGCCCTCGTCGCGGTGCTCCAGAAGGTGCTGGACGAGCTCGGCTTCATGCGCGCCCTCTCGACGGGCCTCGCGCCGGCGCTCCGCGCCTTCGGGCTCCCGCGAGGCACCGACGCGCTCTGGATCGTGATCCAGGCGATGGGCTATCGCTTCGGCGCGAAGACCCTGCGCGCCCGCATCGACGCTGGCGAGATCGCCGCGCGGGACGGGGACCTCCTCAACCATCACGCGGCCCTCTGCCACTCGCTCCTCGAGGACACCGTGCTCTTCGCCGCGTTCGGCGCCCCCGTGCTCCTCATCACGCTCCCGCGGATCGGCATGGCGGCCCTGGTGACCTGGCTCGAGCGCGCGAGGCGGTATCTCTTCAGGAAATCCTTTCAGGTGGGGACGGTCTAAATGGACGATTTCGCGGCTACCCTGGTCGAGAAGGCCTACCTTCTTCCCGCCATAGTCCTCGGCTTCACCGTGCACGAGCTCTGCCACGCGGCCATCGCCGTCGCCCTCGGCGACGACACCCCGAAGCGCCTCGGGAGGCTCACCCTGAATCCCCTGAGGCACGTGGACCCCTTCGGGCTCATCATGGTGCTCGTGTTCGGGTTCGGCTGGGCGAGGCCGGTGATGTACAATCCCGCGAACCTGAAGCGTCGCGCGGAGTACTCGGTCCTCATCGCCCTCGCGGGGCCCTTCTCGAACCTCCTCCTCTCCTTCCTCTGCCTCCTCGGCATGAAGGCGCTTTCCTCCGGCCCCGAGTGGGCGCGGACCCTCGTCCTGAACGGCGCCGCCGTGAACGCCTCGCTCTTCGTCTTCAACCTGATCCCCATTCCCCCTCTGGACGGTTCGCACCTCCTCTTCTGGGCGATCCCGGACCGGTTCCAGCGCTTCCGCGAGGCCTTCCTCAAGTACGGCCAGTTCCTCCTGCTCATCCTGATCCTCGCCTCGTCCATGGCCGACGTGGATCCCCTTATGATCGGGACGATGTCCGGGAGCCTGCTCAGGGGCATGGCCCGCCTCATCGGCCTCGCCTGAGGCGCTCCGTTCCGCGCTAGACGATGCGCTTCGTCTCGGGGGTCGTGAGGGTGTCGTAGAACTTCACGTAGTCGTCGCGCTCGGGGCCGTCGCGGAAGGCGATCGCGGTCCGCGGGTGCTCGTTGAGCATGCCCGTGATCATGTAGGGGATGATGTAGCCCCACTCGATCTCGCGGCTCAGCGGCAGGTAATGGCGCTGGATGAGGTCGAGCACGGGCCGGACGTCGAACTTGGGATTCTTGAGGAAGGTGAGGAGGAGCTCGATGGGGCAGTTGCCCGGGCCCCGTCCGATCCCGAAGGCGGACGCGTCCAGGATATTGCATCCGTCGATGATCGCCTGGATGGTGTTGGCGAAGGCGAGCTGGCGATTGTTGTGGGTGTGGATCCCGATGGTCTTCCCCGGCAGGGCCGCCATGTACTTCTTCACGAGGAAGGTCACGTCCTCGGAGTACATGTTCCCGTAGGAATCCACCACGTACACGTAGGGGACGGAGCACTTGGCGATCTCGGCGAGCGCCTCGTCGATCTCGCGTTCGAGGTTCGTGGAGACGGCCATGACGTTGATGGTGGCCTCGTATCCCTTGTCCATGATCATGTTCGCTAGCGCGATGGCCTTGTCCGCGTCCTTCGCGTAGCAGGCCACGCGGATCATCTTGAAGACGGACTGGGATGCGGGAAGGACGTCCTCCTCGCGGACCCGCCCGATGTCCACCATGCACGCGAGCGCCGTTCCGGAGTCGACGCCGTCCACCGCGCGTCGCACCGTCTCATCCTCGCAGAAGCGCCAGACACCGTATTCCTTGGGATCGAACATGTCCTTGGAGGCCTTGTAGCCGATCTCGACGTAGTCGACGCCCGCCCCCGACATCGCGCGGTAGGTCTCGCGGACGATCTCGTCCGAGAATTTCCAGTTGTTGATGAGCCCGCCGTCCCTGATGGAGCAATCGAGCGTCTTGATCTCAGGCCTGAACATCGAGGTCCCCCTTCTTACGGATCGACCGACCGATCGGTCGGTTCCGCGCATTTCGGAGCTTGGATACTACCCTATCGCGGCTTCCGCGTGAATGGGGACTTACCGGCCGCCGTTCGCGAGCCAGGAGCCGAGGAGGGCCGCTCCCTTGAGGACGCCCGTTCCCTCGAGGAGGGCGAGGGCGGCGAAGGCGAGCGCCGGGCCTGAGAGGGCGGCGAGGGCCCCGTACCTCGGCGCGCCGCCCGCCCGTGCGTCCCGCGCCGCCAGGAGGACGGCCGGGACGGTGAAGGCGGCGGCGAGCGCGATCCACGCCGTGATGAAGGCTCGCCGCGCGGCTTCGGGCTCCCTGACCGCGAAAGCGGAGAGCGCGATCCCCGTCCGCGCCGTGGCGCGCACGAGCCAGTCCGATGCGCCGAGCGCGACCGAAATTCCCATCGCGATGAGGAGTATTCCCGAGGCGACCCTGATCGCTCCGGCATGGCGCTTGAGGAAGGACCAGAGCGGCTTCACCGCGTTGAAGGCGAGGCCGGAGGCGATGAAGGGAAGGGCGAGGCCGGCCGAGTAGGCGCCGAGGAGGAGGGCTGCCCGGGGCAGGTCCGCTTTCGCGCTCGCGAGGAAGAGGATGGAGGCCAGCATCGGCCCTACGCAGGGGCTCCAGCCGGCCCCGAAGGCGGCCCCCGTGAGGATGGCGCCTGCCGCGCCCGCCGGGCGCCTCAGGTCGAAGCGTTTCTCGAAGTTCAGGAAGGAGATGAAATCGAAGATGGCGTTGAGGCCGAAGAGGGCGATGAGTGCCCCCGAGATGATCGCGATCGTCCTGCGCGCCCCCGAGAACAGGAATGAAGCCGATGAGAAGGCGAGCCCGAGGGCGATGAAGACGAGGGCGAAGCCGGCGCAGAAGCCGAGGACGTTGAGGAGCAGGGATCGCCGCCGCCGTCCGGCCTCGCGCGCGGCGCTCTCGCCTTCCGCCGGCGCGTCGTCCGTCGAGGGCTTCGCGTTTACCGCGTCGGATTTCGCGTTCCGCGCGATGGTATTCGCGCTCCCCGCGGCCAGGCCCGCGCTCCCCGCGAGGAAGCCCAGGTAGGAGGGGAGGAGGGGGAGGACGCAGGGGGAGAGGAAGGAGAGGAGGCCCGCGATGAAGGACGAGCCGGCTTCGAGGAGAAGGGCGCCCATCGCCTCACTCCGCGGCGAGGAGCCTGAAGGCGGCCTCCGCGGCCTCGGCGTCCCACTCGATCGAACCGGTTATGTAGCCCGCGACCCGGCCTTCCTTGTCCACCACGTAGCTTGTGGGGATGCCCCCGTTCACGAATCGGGCGGAGAGACCGCCCTTCTCGTCGAGGAAGATCGGGAAGCGGTAGCCGTTCTCGGCCACGAAGTCGCGAACGGTCGCGGCCTTCTCCTGGACGTCCACCGCGATGATCTCGAAGGCGACGCCGTCCGAGAGGAGCGCGTCGCGGAGGCGCTGCATGGAGGGCATCTCGGCGCGGCAGGGCGGGCACCAGGTGGCCCAGAATTTGAGGAGGAGGGCCTTGCCGCGGGAGTCCGAAGGCTTCTTCACGCCGCCCCCGAGCGGAGAGAGGTCGATGTCCGGCACCGGGATCCGCTCCTTCGCCGGGGTGACCTTGATGGAGGAGAGGAGGGCCGCGAGTTCCGGGCTCGTAGCGCCCGCCTTCGCCGCGGCTCCCGCCTGGGCGGTAGCCTTCGGCTCCTTTTCCCGCGCGCAGGACGGGAGCGCCGCGACGAGCATGAGGGCCGCGATAGCGGCCGATATCGAACGCCTGTAACCGGTCATGGCCGGCCTCCTTCGGGCACCGGGCCCGCGTCGAGCTCCCGCCCTCGGGCGGGGGCTCAGTACTTAAACTCGCTCTCGCCGATGAATTCCCGGAGGATGGAATCCCGCGGGACGTGGCTCGGGGGGAGGGGAGTGAAGTACTCGAGGAACGAAAGGAGGCGCGAGGCCTCCGCGTACTCGGGGGAGAAGGTCTTCACCTCCTTGAGGAGGGGCTCCGCGTAGATGGAGAGCACGGAAAGCTCGTAATCCAGCGCCGAGTTGAAGGCCGCGTCCGCCTGGTTCTGGAAGGGGAAGATGTAGAGCTTCTCCCCGCGCATCACCGAGGGCCACATCTTGAGGGTATCCTCCGCAGAGCGGCCGCGGAACTGGTAGTCCCGCACGATGCGCCGCACCAGGCGGTTGTCCGTGGTGGGGATGCGGTTGTGGTCGTCCAGGTTGAGCTGGGTGAGCGCGCTGACGTACACCTTGAACTTCTGTTCCGCGGGGATCCGGTGGGTGAGCTTGTCGTTGAGGCCGTGGATGCCTTCCAGGATCAGCACCTCGCGTCCCGTGAGGCGGAGCTTCCGGCCCGCCGACCGGCTCCCCGTCTTGAAGTCGAAGACCGGGAGCTCCACTTCCTTCCCCGCGAGGAGGTCCACGAGCTGGGCGTTCAGGTATTCGAGGTCCAGGGCCTCGAGGCACTCGTAGTCGGGCTCGCCCTTGGCGTCGCGCGGGGTGCGCGTCCGGTCCACGAAGTAGTCGTCCAGGGAAATAGGTACCGGCACCATGCCCAGGACCGTGAGCTGGATGGAGAGCTTCTTGGCGAAGGTCGTCTTCCCCGAGCTCGAGGGGCCGGCCACCAGGACCGCGCGCACCTTCCCCTCGCGCTCCGCGATCATATCCGCGATCTCGGCGATTTTCTTGTTCTGCAGGGCCTCCGCCGTGCGGATGAAGGGCCTGATGGTCGCGGGCTTGTTGATCGAGTTGATCGCGCCCACGCTCGTGACGCCCAGGGTCTTCCCCCAGCGCTTGTACTCGCGGTAGATCTTGAGGAGGAGGGGATTGTCCCTGAAGGGGCCGATCTCGTCCGGCCGCGCCGCGGAGGGGTAGCGGAGGAGGAAGCCGTCCGCGTAGGGGTAGAGCTCGAACTTCCGCATGATCCCCGTGGAGGGCGCGAGCGGGGCGATGAAGAGGTCCATGAAGCCGCGGCAGACGTTCACGGGGATCCGCGGCGAGTTCATCTGCTTAAGGAGGAGGAGGGTGTCGTCCTGGCCCGAGGCCTCGAAGTGGTGGAGGGCGTCCTCGTAGGACATGACGGAGCGCTTGATCGCCTGGTCCTCGGCCACGATCGACCGCATCCGCGCCTCGATCCGCCTGATGTCGTCCTCCGTGAGCGGGAGCTCGTCGTCGAAGCTGTGGTAGTAGCCGTTCGAGAGCGAGTGCCCCACCACCACGGTGCGCTCCGGGAAGATCTCGCGCGCGGCCATGGCCAGGAGGAAGCAGAGCGACCGCCTCAGCACCAGGGCGCCCGCGGGGGAGTCCAGGGTGACGGGCAGGATCCTGCAGTTGACGTCGATGCTCGCGTAGAGGGAGCTGAGCTCGTTGTTCACGAGGACGGCTACGATCGTCTTGCCCTCGGCGTCGAGCCGCTGGGCCACGTCAGCGGCGTGGATGCCCGATGGGAGCGTCTCGCTCGTTCCGTCCGGAAAACTCACGGTGATCTTTTTCATCGTCCCCTGAATATACCGATCGAGCGCCCCTTGAGGTAGTCCTTCGTCCTTCCGCCGCCTCGGCGCTCCCGGCGCGCTCGTCGTTTCGTCTCAGCGGCCGCTCGCCGAGAGGGGGCAAGGACTCCCGTCCTTTCCCCCTGCCCGGCGCTGACGCCTGTTGCGCTTCGGGGCCGTCTCCCGCGCCGGTCATCCCCCTATCTTGGAAGCGATATGGCGGGAATGCTTCCGCGTGGGCACGGGCCCTCGTATTGTATCGAATCAAAGCAGCGGTTTTTCCGAAGTGTATGGAAATAAAACAATGCCTGTTTGTCTAGAGATCTTCGCGAAGGAGATAATTCTCGATCCCATTGGTTGTGATTTGTGATTATTAATTATATAACAATGATTTAAGGAGTATCGATCAGCGTTTTCCTACGGTGACATCCCTTTGGCACGCATGTTGCAATACTCTTCGCGAGGGCTCAAAAGGCCTTGGATCCGCGCCGCGGTGAACGGACGGATCCCTCCGGCGGTACGCCGGACGGATGACTTCAGTATGGAGGTATGCCATGAATTACCTAACGCTTCACAATCCCATCCGCCAGCTCGAGCGCGAGCTCACTGACTGGTTCGGCGAGCTGGATTCCAGCCTCTCGGGTTGCGGCGTCGTCGGCCGCGGCTTCGCCCCGGCCGTGGATCTTTACGAGGAGGACGACGCCTTCGTCGCCCGCGCCGAGCTTCCCGGCATCGACAAGAAGGACCTGGACATCAGCATCAAGGACGGCGTCCTCACGGTGAAGGGAGAGAAGAAGGGGAGCGCCGAGGAGAAGAAAGAAGGCAAATACTACCGGAGGGGGACCGGGGCCGGCAGCTTCGAGCGCAGGCTCGCCCTGCCCGCCCGGGTGGACGCGGAGAAGGTGACCGCCGAGATGAAGGACGGCGTCCTCACGATCCGCGTTCCCAAGCTCCCCGAGGCCAAGCCCCAGAAGATCGACATCGCCTGACGGAACCGCTTCCATCACGTTCGCGGGCCGGACCCCCTGAAGAGGGGTCCGGCTTTTTTTTCGCTCCATGCTATAATCGCGCGATGGACGCGAGCGCGCGGCGGGGCCGGCGGGACGCGGCGCGCGGAACGCCCGCGGCGCGCGCGCTCCGCCCGGACCGGAGAGGCCGCTAGGGCCATGGAAAGCTACCTTCCTCCGGACTTCGCGTCCTTCATCGCCCCGGGCGCGGACCGCCTCGCCTACGTGGTCTCGCGCCTCGAGGCGGCGCGCGTGCCGCATACCGTCCTCTCCATGGCGGGCTCGCGGAACGTCCTCGTCCGCTACGGGAAGGGCGCGTACTCGGGGCGGCGCGTGAAGTGCCTCTCGGCCCACTACGACCGGCACCCGGGAAGCCCCGGAGCCAACGACAACTCCGCCGCCTGCTGCCAGCTCCTCTCCTTCGCGGAGGAGCTCCTCGCCTTCCGCGGCCCGCACGACTGCATGATCGCCTTCACGGACAACGAGGAGATGATGGGGAAGGGGCGGAGCTCCGCGCAGGGCTCGTTCGCGCTCGCGGAGGGCTTCCTCCGCGGAGGGCTCGGGCGGCCCTGGGCATTCACCTTCGATTGCACGGGCCGGGGGAGCGTGCCGGTCCTCTCGTCCTCGGTCTTCTCGTCCCCGCTCCCCGGCGGCGGGCCGGGGGCGGCCGCGGGACCGGCGCCGCGGGCCGGAGCCGCCCATGGACGGAGAGGGGAGGCCGCGCCCGGGGCCTCCTTCAGGCGCCGCATCGCACCCCTCCACCGTTTCACGGCCTCGATCCTGGAGGATGCCTTCCGCGGCTCGTGGCTCAGCCTCCCCACGCCCTACTCGGACAACCTGGGCTACCTCACGGGGGGGCTCGCGGCCGTCGCGGTGACTTTCCTCCCGCGCGCGGAGGCCGTAGCCTACGCGCGAGCCCTTGCCGAGAACCCCCTCATCGAGCATATTCTCCTCCGGAGCGAGTTCCGCACCCGCGAGGGCGAACGGATCCTCGCCGCCGCGACGCCGCGCACCTGGAAGCTCATCCACGGGAAGAACGATTCGCCCGAGAGCCTGGACGCGGACGCTTTCAAGGCGATGCGCGCCCTCCTCGGGGCGATCGCCTCCGCGAGGACGCCCTCGGCGAGGCGCGTCGTCGCGGATCGCTGAGCCGCCGCGGCGCGCGGCGCGGAAACCGGAGGTGGACATGGCCGAACGGACGCTCCCCGAGCGCAAGGACGTGAGCGCTGAAGACCGCTGGGACCTGAGCCCCCTCTTCGCGTCGGAGGACGCGTGGGAGGCCGGACTCGCGGAGATGAAGGCCCTGGGCGAGCGCATCCCATCGCTCAAGCCGGAAGCCGGCTTAGACAAGGCCTCCCTCCTCGAATGCCTCGTCTTCTTCGAGAAGCTCGGCATGCTCGCGGAGCGCCTGGGCGAGTACGCGCACCTGAGGCAGACCGAGGACGAGGGCGACTCCCGCTCCCGCGAGCGGCTCACCCGCTTCATCATGCTGAACGCGGCCCAGGAGGCCGCGTCGAGCTGGTTCACGCCCGCCGTGCAGTCCCTCCCGCCCGCCGAGGTGGAGTCCTGGATCGCCGACCCCGCCTACGGCCCCTACGCCGTCTACCTCAGGAAGCTCCTCCGCTGGAAGCCCCACGTCCTCTCGGAGGCCGAGGAGCGCCTCATGGCCCTCCAGTCGGAACACGCCCGCACCGCGAGCGAGGCCTTCAGCGTCCTCACCAACGTGGACATGGAGTTCGGGACCGTGGAGACGGCCGAGGGCCCCCTGCCCCTGAGCCAGTCCACGTTCTCGCGCTTCCTCCAGGATCCGGACCGCGGCGTCCGCGAGCGCGCGTACCGATCGTTCTATGCCACCTTCGACGCGCATAAGCACACTCTCGCGGCCCTCTACCAGGGCTCGGTACTCACTGATAAATTCCAGGCGACGGCGAGGAATTTCCCCTCCGCGCGAGCGGCCGCCCTCTTCCCGGACGCCGTGGAGGAGAAGGTCTACGACGCCCTCGTGGAGGCGGTGACGGAGAAGCTCCCCGCCCTGCACCGGTACTACCGCCTCAAGAAGAAGGCCCTCGGCCTCCCGGACTTCAGGCACTGGGACGCCTACGTCCCCATGGTGCCGGGGGTCAAGGTCGAGCATACCTACAAGGAGGCCGTGGAGATCACGCTCGAGGCCCTCGCGCCCCTCGGGAGGGACTACGTGATGACCCTCGGCGCCGGCCTCCGCTCGGGCTGGGTGGACCGCTACGAGAACAAGGGGAAGCGCTCTGGCGCCTTCTCCGCCGGCGCGTTCAGGAAGCCTCCCTACATCCTCCTCAACTACAAGTCCGACGTCCTCAGGGACGTCTACACCCTGGCCCACGAGGCCGGCCACTCCATGCATTCGCACTACGCGTCGCTCGAGAATCCCTTCATGTGCTACGGCTATTCCATCTTCGAGGCCGAGGTCGCGAGCACCTTCAACGAGGAGCTCCTCTTCGACCGCCTCTGGAAGGACGCGGGCTCGAAGGAGCTCAAGGCCTACATCCTCAACATGCGCGTGGACAACGTCATCGCCACCATCTTCAGGCAGACCATGTTCGCGGAGTTCGAGCGCGAGACCCACGCCCTCCTGGAGGCGGGGAATCCCCTGAGCCTCGACGCGCTCCGGTCCGCCTACCGCAAGCTCCTCGAGAAGTACTTCGGTCCGGAGGCCGTTCTTGAGGACGTGAGCGACCTGGAATGCCTGCGCATACCGCACTTCTACCGGGCCTTCTACGTCTACAAGTACTCGACCGGCCTCGCGGCCGCCATGAGCCTCGCGCGGCGGGTGCTCGCGGGCGGGGAGAAGGAGCGCGAGGACTACTTCAGGTTCCTCAAGGCGGGCGGGAGCCTCTATCCCATCGAGAGCCTCCGCCTCGCCGGCGTGGACATGGCCTCGAGCGGCCCCGTGCGCACCGCCCTCGGGATCTTCGAGGAGGACCTCGCGCGCCTCGAGGGGCTCCTCGCCCCGTAAGCCATCGCGCTCGCCGCTCGGATCGCGAAAAAAAAGAGGACGCGCTAGGCGGCGCGTCCTCTTTTTCTATTTCAGGGTATCCTGTCAATTCAAGCGGTAACGAAGCGGCCGATCCCGGGATCGGCTTCACCGGTCCATTCAGGCGGTAACGAAACGGCCGATCCAGGGGTCGAGGAAGCAGAAGGCGACGACGAGGAGGATGGCGGGAAGGAAGTCCCCGGTCTTGATCTTCTTGAGGCCGAGGAGGTTGATCCCGATCATCATCACCATCACTCCCCCCGCGCCGGATATTTCTCCGAGCGCGAGCTCCGGCAGGACGGGCTTGATCCAGCGCGCGAGGAGGGTGAGGGCGCCCTGGTAGACGAAGATGGAGGCGGCGGAGAACATCACGCCGAGCCCGTAGCGCGCCGCGAGCACGACGGCGAGGAACCCGTCCAGCACGGACTTGATGTAGATGAGCCGGTTGTCCCCGATCGTGCCCGCGTTGAACGAGCCGAGGATGGCCATGGCGCCCACGCAGAAGAGCACGCTCGAGGAGAGGAAGCCCTCGGCGAAGAGGTGGCCGCTCCCGCTCGCGGGGAGGCGCCGCTTGATGGACTCGCCGAGCCTCAGGATGGCGGACTCGATCCCGAGGAGGGTGCCGATGCCGCCCCCGAGGAGGAGCGAGACGATCACGTAGACCTCGCGCTGGGACTTGAAGGCCATGCGCACGCCGATGAAGAGGGTGAAGGCGCCGGCGGCGGCGGTGATCATGGCCTTCGCGGGGCTCTCGTCCGCTTCGGCCGCCTCCGCGTTCCGGGGCGAGGCTTTGCCGACGAGGAGGCCGATGAGCGAGCCTAAGATGACGGCCGCGACGTTCACGATGACTGCGATCATGCTATTCGTCTCCGCGCGAATCGGTATCGAACACTACTTTTCCGATATCGAAGGGGGTCTCTCCCCGCTCCGCCCTGAGGGCGGCTATCGCGCGCTTCGCGCGCTCGAGCTCGGGGAAGCGGTACTCGTTCCCCCGCGGCCCGCTCTCGATCTCCGCGCCCGACCATGAGGCGAGCTCGTCCATGAGCTCGGTCGGGGCGTCCCGCGAAGCGGGGCGGGCGGGCTCGGGGAGCTCGGCGGGG
>CAYNQK010000047.1:0-21942 GCA_964399285.1 uncultured Spirochaetales bacterium
TGGGGAAGGCCCGTGAATCCCGCGAACGTCCTCTACTGACACGCCCCCTTTACCCGCCCTCAAGCCGTCCTCCCTCGCCCGGCGACCCTCTCCCGCCCTCCCGCTCAATTTGACACTGTCCGCGGGCTTGGAGTATAGTTTTCCATCATGCGGGAATTGATCGGGATCTCCGCCTCACCGGGCATATTCATCGGCGCCGCCCGCCTCGTCGGAGACGACGAGGATCCCGCCATTCCCAATTATTCCATACAGGCGCACGAGGTGGGCGGCGAATGGGCCCGCTTCCTCTCCGCCCAGGAAGCGGCGGAACGCGAGCTCACCGAGCTCCGCGACGGCGCCCTCGCCGAAATGGGCGAGGAGCACGCCGCCATCTTCGACTCCCACCTCCTCATGCTGAAGGACGTGGACCTCCTCGAGCAGATCGAGGAGCGCCTCAAGTCGAGCCTCCGCAACATCGAGTGGATCGTGTACCAGGTGGAGCAGTCGCTCATCACGCGCATCGCGGGGAGCGACAGCGACTATCTCGCCGAGCGGACGGGCGACGTCAAGGACGTCTCCCGCCGCGTGATCTCGCACCTCCTCAAGCGCGAGCGGACGGGTCTCAAGGGCCTCACCGGGAAGGTGGCCATCGTGGCGAGGGACCTCCTCCCCTCGGAGGCCGTCTCCATGGACCGCGCGGCCGTGCGCGGCATCGCGCTGGACGCCGGAGGGAAGACCTCCCACACCGCCATCCTCGCCCGCGCCTTCCACATCCCGGCCGTGCTCGGGCTCCAGGACGCCACCCGACAGATCAAGGACGGCGACGAGATCATCGTGGACGGGGACTCCGGCAAGGTCGTCATCGGCCCGGACGCGGAAACCCTCGCCCGGTACCGCGCCGCGCTCAAGCGGGACGAGGAGCGGAGGATAGAGCTCTCGAGCATCTGCCCCCTCCCCGCGCAGACCCTCGACGGCCGAGCGGTGAAGCTCAAGGCCAACATCGAGATACCGGACGAGGCGGACGAGGCCAAGCTCCAGGGCGTGGACGGCATCGGCCTCTACCGCTCAGAATTCCTCTACCTGGGAGGCGATGCCGTCCCCGGCGAGGAACAGCAGTACCGGGCCTACGCCCGCGTGCTCGAGGCCATGGACGGCCAGCCCGTGACCATCAGGACGCTGGACTTGGGCGGCGACAAGATGCTCGCCGGGCTCGAGGCCGAGAAGGAGAAGAACCCCCTCCTCGGCTGGAGGGCCATCCGCTTCTGCCTCTCGAGGAAGGACCTCTTCAAGACCCAGCTCCGCGCCCTCCTCCGCTCTTCCCTCTCGGGCGAGCTCCGCATCATGTTCCCCATGATCTCGGGTCCGGAGGAGCTCGACAGGGCCTACGCCGTCCTCGAGGAGACGAAGGCCGAGCTCCGCGCGGAGGGCGTCCCGTTCAAGGATGACATCCCCGTCGGCATCATGATCGAGGTGCCCGCGGCGGCCGTGGTCTCGGACATCCTCGCGCGCAAGGCGTCGTTCTTCTCCATCGGCACCAACGATCTCATCCAATACTCGATCGCCGTGGACCGCGGCAACGAGCGCGCCGCCTCCCTCTACCAGCCCTTCCATCCCGGAGTGCTCCGCCTCATCAAGCTCACGATCGACAACGCGCACGCGGCTGGTATCGGGGTGGCGATGTGCGGGGAGCTCGCGGGCGATCCGATGGCCGCCCTCGTCCTGCTCGGACTCGGCCTGGACGAATTCTCGATGTCACCCGCCTCCGTGCCCGAGGTGAAGCGGGTGATCCGTTCCGTGACGTCGGAGGAGGCCTCCGCGTTCGCGCGGGAGGCCCTGTCCATGGGCTCGGGGGCGGAGATCGAAGCGTGGGTGAGGGCTCGCATGGCCGGGCGATTCGGGGCGAACGGGCGATGAGGCCCCGGAGGAACAATGGAAACCATTCAGTCGCGCGTCAGGTACAGGAATCTCCCCGTCGTCGCGATCGCCGGCAGGCCGAACTCGGGAAAATCCACCCTCTTCAATAGGCTCCTCCGCGAGCGCAGGGCCATCACCGATCCCACCCCGGGCGTGACCCGCGATCCCGTCGAGGCCGAGTGCGAGCTCCCCTATTCAGGGAAGCGGATCATGCTCGTGGACACGGGCGGCTTCAAGATGGACCGCGAGGGCCTCGACGCCGAGGTGGTCCGGAGGAGCCTCGAGACCATCAAGCGGGCCGACCTCATCGTGTTCCTCATGGACGTTACGACGGTCACTCCCGAGGACGAATACTTCGTCGAGCTCCTCCGCCCGATGACGGACAAGGTCCTCCTCGCCGTGAACAAGGCGGACTCCCCCGAGCGGGACGTCCTCACCTACAATTTCCTCTCCTACGGCTTTTCCGACGCCGTCTTCATCTCCGCCGAGCACTCGCGCAACATCGACGAGCTCGAGGAGCGCATCGTCGCGAGGCTCGACTTCTCCCGCGTCGAGGAGTACGAGGACGTCCACGACGACGTGAGGCTCGCCATCATCGGGAAGCCCAACACGGGCAAGTCCACCCTCATGAACAGGCTCCTCGGAGAGGAGAAGTCCCTCGTCTCGGACGTGGCGGGGACGACGCGCGACGTCGTGGAGGGCGCCTTCGAGTCCAAGGGGCGGCGCTTCACCGTGCTCGACACGGCGGGGATGCGGCGCAAGTCCAAGGTCCGCGACGACGTCGAGTACTACTCGGTCAACAGGGCGGTGAAGTCCATCGAGGACGCCGACGTCGTGATCCTCATGATCGACGCGCGAGAGGGCCTCACCGAGCAGGACAAGAAGGTCGCCGCCCTCGCGGCCGAGCGCGGCCGCGGCGTCATATTCGCCCTCAATAAATGGGACGAGATGCCCCGGATCAAGAACGCCTTCGAGGCCGCCCGCGACAAGCTCCAGTACTTCTTCGGGCAGATGTCCTACGCCCCCGTGATGGCCCTCTCGGCCAAGGACGGCACGGGGGTGGAAGAGCTCCTCGCGACCGCGGTCCGGCTCTTCAAGCAACTCAACGCCAGGGTGGAAACCGGTCCCCTCAACAAGGCGCTCGAGCGATGGCTCGAGGCCTTTCCGCCCCCCATCGGCCGCTCCACCCACTTCAAGATACGCTACGCAACGCAGGTGAGCGCGAATCCGCTCCGCTTCGTCTTCTTCGCCTCCCGCAAGGACGCCGTCTCGGAGGCCTACGTCTCCTACCTCCGGAACCAGATCCGAAAGGACCTCGGCTTCTCCTCGGTCCCGGTGGCCGTGGAGGTCAGGGGCTCCGCGAAGGAGCCCGGCGAGGGCCGCGAGCGGGCGCGGGAGCGCTCGGGCTAGGGGGGAGCATGGGCCCTTACTCGTCGAGCGAGGTGGAACGCATCCTCGGAGTGAAGGACCATGTGATCCGCGCCTGGGAGCGGGAGATCCCCGTGCTCGCCCCGCGCAAGGGCGTCTCGGGACGCCGCGAGTACGGTCTCCGGGAAATAGCCCTCCTCCTCAGGGTCCGCCACTTCGTCCAGGACAGGGGCATGGGGCTCAAGGCCGCGCGCGACGCCCTCATCGCCGAGGCCGGCGCATCCGGCCAGGACGCGCCGGGCCTCGCCGAAGCGCGCGCGATCATCGCCGAGGTCCGGTCGGAGCTCGCGCGGCTCTTCCTGGAGGCGCCGAAAGCCGGCGATTGAGTCCGGACGGAGGAGCAAAAAAAAAGGACGGCCCGCGGATCGCGGACCGTCCCCTCATTCAATCGACGCTCAGCCGGCGCCGCGTCGGAGTTCAGTCGAAAGTTACGCCGTCCCAGCCTGAGATCCTCGCGAGGATCCACCAGAACGCGTAGGCCTTACGGTTCGCCGTGATGTGCTGGCTATTATGGTCGCCCTCCTCGACGCTCCCGTGCGGAGCGGTGAGGTTGTTGTACCAATCGACGCCTTCCTCGTGGTCGTCCTGCCACTCCGCGTAGAAGTTCCTTCCGCTCTCCGGGTCGTACCCGTCGTCGTTCGCGTCCGGGTAATACGTTCCCGCGAAATCATGGGTATCGATCCCGTAATAATCCAGGCAGTAGTAGCCGTTCTCGCGGCAATGCTCAAGGATGAGGTCCGCCTGCGCTCCGGGTTGGCCCGGATCCTCGTTGCCCGATCCGTTCGCGTGTCCGGTCATGAAGATGAACGTCACGGGAATCGTCCGCGTGCGGCCGGAACCGGTGCCGATCTTGCTGCCCCCGGGCCGGTATTCCGCTATGAGCGCGTCCATCCCCCGTATGTAGTTGTCGATGTTGTGGCCGGCGATGTCGCACCAGGACCACATCACCACGTTTATGTCCGCGTTCTCTGGATCGTCCAGATGGCCGCGCGTCGCGTCGACGAAGGGCGGGAAGGTCGAAATGAAATCATAGCTCCCGTCCACGCCGTTCGAGAGGTCCGATACTGAGTACGGGTCGTCAGAGCCGCCCGAGCCGAGCGAGGGCGTATCGGTCTGGTAGCAGTCGTGGAAATCGAGAAGAGCCGGGTCGGCCGTCTCGGGACCGCCCTGTACGCCGAAGAGGACGTCATCCCCATCGGTCGCGCCCCCCTCCTTGTAATCTTGGAGGCCCCAGACGCCCTTCGCGGTCTGGTTTCCGTGGGAGGTGTGCTGGTAGGCGACGTGGAGGCTCGTCCGCGCCGTATTGATGTATTGCTCGGGAATGGCCCTGAGCGTCGATTCGTGCGCGATCGTATGGTCGGCGATGGTGTTGCCCGCGACGCCGGGCGAAGGGTACGCCGAGGGAGATGGAAGCGGCGAGGGATCCGCGCTCGGCGCGGGCGAAGGCTCCGCGCTCGGCGAGGGCGAAGGTTCCGCGCTCGGCGAGGGCGAGGGTTCAACGCTCGGCGAGGGCGAAGGATCAGCGCTCGGCGAAGGCGAAGGATCCACGCTCGGCGCGGGCGAGGGATCAGAGCTAGCCGTCGGGCTCGCCGAGGGATCAGGGCTGGGATCTTCCTGGGGCTCGAGTAGGTCGCAGGATACGGTAAAAAGGAGGATCGCGGCGAGGACGCCGCAGAACGGCAGGAAGCTACTTCTTCTCATATCGGGGCATCTCCTCGGTGGTTTGACCGAGAAGATACCCCGCGAGTAGGCCGGTTTCAGGGGAAACCGGCCGGATTCTCAGAACGAGCCGGTTCCGAGGCTCAGCTTGAAACCGACGGCGGCCGGAGGCTTCAGCGCCGGCTCGGACAATCCCATAGCCTCCATGACCCCGGCGGGATCGGTGTACTCTCCGGCGGGGCCGCCGAAGTTGAACTGCGCCCAGAGGGACGCCGTCAGGCGGTCGAAGACCTTATAGCTCACCTCGGGCCTGATCCATCCGGAGAAATCCGCGAGGTTGGCGATCGCGAAGACCGATGCGCCCAAGTCCGTGTCCATGATCTCCGACGCGCTCACGGAAAAAGCGGCGTAGTGCCGGGCGAGCCTCGTCCCGAGGCTGGGCAGGGCGGCCATCGTGCCGATAGGATCGGAGAGATAGGCGTTATACAGCTCCTCCAGGGTGAGATTCTCCTGGGCCTCGCCGTCGTAGAGGTACTGGCCGACCGCTGTGAGCGAGAGCTTCTTCTCCCAGGTCTCCATGTACATGACGCCCGCAGTGCCGGTGAAGAAGACGCGGTCTTCCCCGTCGGCGATGGAATACGAGCCCCCGTCCTCCTCGATGAAGAGCCGATCGGAACCGAATTTGAGGACGCCCTCGCCGAAGGCGGTGACGCCGCTCTTGGTCCACGATCCCGAGAGGATGGCGCGCGGCTTGTCGTCGCGCTGGTAGTATCCCGAGAGGGCGAGCTCGAGGCTCGGGAGCGATAGCTCGATCTTGGGCGCCACCGCGACGTCGAAGACGTGATCGGCTCCGGCGGGCGCCACGAGGAAGAGGTAGGCGTTCATCATCGACCCGAGGAAGGGAAGATGGGCCTTGAGGGAGAGCGGTCCCTCGCGATCGGCCTCGGGGTCGTAGTAATCGATCGCGCCGAGGGAGAGGATGTCGTTGGCCGGGGCGAAGAAGTAGCCCTGCCCCCACTTCAAGGGCTGCTTTCCGAAGGAGAAGAAGAGCTTGTCCTTCCAGGAGAACTTGGAATAGAGCTTGAAGACCTTGATATCGGCGTCCCCCTCCGCGTCCACGAAGGGATAGGCCGTGCGCACCTCGCCGTAGAAACCGAGGTCGGTCGCGGGCTTGGCCGAGAAGCCGATGGCGAGCTCGGAGACAGGATCGAAGGTGGAGTCGTCGGGCGAGAAGAGACCGTCGGAGTCGCCCCAGGGGTCGTTCCAGATCGCGCTCGCGCCCATCGTGCCCGTGAAGGTCCCGGTGATGGTCGCGGCGTCGGACTTGAGGAATGCCTCTCGGATGCTCGCGTCGTCGTCCTTGGACTGCGCGACGACCTCCTCCTCGCCGAAGAGGTCTTCGTCTTCGGCCGAGGCCCCGCCCTCATCCTGGGAGAACGCGGAGCCTAAGGCGCCGAGGGCCAAGAGAAACGCCAGGAGCCCGACAGGAAGACGCCGGCCCCTCGCCATGCTTCCACTATTCGATGGGGCCGAACGGCCTCGATTGATCGTCATCATGCGCGTCCTCATTTCTTGCTGGCCTGGGTAAGGAAGGCCTTGGTGAAGGTGCTATCGGGAAGCTTCCCCACGGAGATCTTCTCGATGGTCATCACGGTCTTCTCGCCCTTGTTCACTTCGTCCGTGAGGCGGATCTCGGTGGGCACGGTCTTGCCGCCGGCCTCAACGTACTTGGGCGGGTACAGCGTCGTGCGGAGGAGCCGCGCGTCCTTGAAATCGGCCGCCACGGAATAGGATTCCTCCTTGAGCACGAGGGGCTTGTCCTTCCGGATGGAGAGCCTGATCCAGTCGTAGCTCACCTCCGAGGTCTTGGCCTTGAGGGTGAGGATCCACACGGGGTATTTGCCGAGGGTCCCCTCCTCGGTCTTGCGGATCTCGTAGTCGTCCACGAAGCTGCGCCCGCGGAAGTCCGAGGCCTTCGCGTCGGATTCCTGGATGTTCTTGCTCATCGAGGAGTGGGTGAAGCCCACGTCCGGCTCGTAGGTGTAGACGTCGTCGTCGATCTTGAGGATCCCCTGGCCCTTCTGCGCCTCGGGCTTGAGGAAGATCATGACGATCTGCTCCTTCTCGTCCCTCCTGAACACGGACCACTGGTAGACGGAATCGGGTTCGCCGGGTTTCACGCTAACGACGGTGTAGATCGCGGAGACGTCCTGCCCGCCGAAGTTGCCCATATCGTCGACGGCCTTGAGCATGGCCTTGAAATCGGTCTCCGCGAGCATGGTCGCGTTGAGGGCGACGAGGACGGCGGCCAGGGCGATCCTGACGGCGCGCCTCGTGGCGGCGTATGTGCGTTTCATGGTCAGCATGTCCTTTCGTTTCATTTGGATGTCCTCAGGGCGTGCGCCGGCTCGAGGTCGGCCGCCGCGCGGGCCGGCAGCCTGGCCGCCACGAGGGTGAGCGCGCCGATGATGAAGACGTTCGCGAGGACGATGAGCGGGCTCAGGCTGAACGACAGGTGTCCGTTCCTGAGTATGAGGGAGAGGAAGGTCTTGGAGCCGAAGTCGATGAGCTCGAGGCACTTCGTCGCGATGGCCGCGAGGCCGAAGCCCGCCACGACCCCTCCGAGGGAGAGGAAGAGCGCCTCGTCGAGGAAGAGCGACAGGACGTCGCCTTTCTGCATGCCGAGGGCGCGCATGGTTCCGATCTCCTTGATCCTGTCGAGCATGATCATCCGGAAGGTGTTGGATATGCCCACCATGATGACCATGAAGAGTACCGCGAGCACGATAAGGGTCGCGATATTGATGCCGGCCACGAGGTCCTTGAGGCCCGAGAGCTGGTCGTTCAGGGTCTTCACCTTGTACTTGACGCCTTCCCAGGTCTCGGTCTTCTCGCCGCGGAGCTTCGCCATCATGTCCGCCCGCTCGTCCTCGGCGTTCTTCCTGTCGAAGACCTGCGCCCTCTGCTTGAGCGCGGCGTAGTAGGCGTCGCCGTCGGCGTCGAGCCGCTTCATGTCCGGAAGGAAAAACGAGATCATCTGGTACGACCCCTGGGGGAGGTTCAGGAGCTCGTTCACGTAGTCGAGGTTGGCGTACGCGTAGGACGCCAGCGAGAAGAGCCCCGCGTCCTTCACGATCGCCGCGACCAGGAATTCGCCGACGTTCTGCTGGCCGGAGTACGTCCTGAGCTGGGCGAGTATCCTGTCCCCCGCGTTGGCCTTCATGGCCTTGGCCATCGTCTCGGAGATGATGATGCCCGTGCGCTCGGACATGCGATCGAAGCCGCCCGAGGAGGGGACGAGACGCTCGGTGATGAACTTATCTTTGGTGAAATCCGCGCCGAGGATGCCCTGCATGGTGGAATTGCCCTCGAACACGAGAGTGGCCTGGAATTCCGCGAGCTTCGAGACGCTCTTGGTCTCTATGCCGGACGCGGAGAGGGCCTCGAGGAGGGCCGAATCGTCGCGGATTATGGTGTATTCGGCGCCCGAGGGGAGCCGCTCGGTCCCGGTCACGAAAATGTGGCCGCCGACCAGGTTCGCGAAATTGGCGGAGACGTTGCTCACGAGGCTCCCCGTCCATCCCTGCATGAGGGACACGATCAGGATCCCGAAGCCGATGACGCCGCCCAGGAGGAAGGTCGCCTTCTTGTGCCTCGAGAGGTTCCTGAACGCGAGGCGGGAATTGACCACGTAGCTCCGCGCCCGCTCCTCGGCGACGGCGACGTACGTCGATCTTGCCCCCACGACGGCCGTCGCGATTCCCGCGAAGGCGGTCACCGCGAGCGCGACCTCCCAGCCCTTCGCGAGCTCTCCGGCGATCCAGGGCTTGGCGAGAGCGGCTACGACGGCGCCGACGACCGCGATCGCCGCCGCGGCGGCGGCGCCCGCACGCGGCTTCGCGTACCCGGCGGACCTGAACGCGAGCGGCACGGCGAATCCGATGCCCCTTCCGAGCGAGTAGGCGAGGGCCGGAACGAGCGCCACGAGCGCCGCTGAGTAGAAGAGCCATTTGAATCCGTAGAACGCGTATGCCCAGAAGGACGGAGCCTTATCATCGCCGGCCTTCGGCATGCCCATCATGCCGATGCCGTTCGAATCGCCGGCCGACGGCGGCTTGAGCTCCGACATCGCCTTCACGACGCCTGAGGCCGCCGGTTCGACCACGTAGAGGATGTACCCCGTCAAGGCCGCCGCCGCGACGAGGACGAGCGCGACGAGGAGCGCCCTCAGGGCGGGGGATGCTCCGCTAGTTCCCTTCATTCCCGTTATTCCTTTGGTTTCCATCGCGCCCCCCTTACTCGGCCTGCATGGCCCGGACGGGTTGGACGCGCAGGGCGACCACCACCGGGTACACGTGAGCGATCACGCTCACGATCGCGACCGCGGAGAGCGCGGCGATGACGATTCCGCCGCCGAAACCGAGGTTCAGCACGGGACCGCCGAAGAGTATCTTGAGGAAGCTGTTCGAGGCCTTGAACCCGATGAGGTTCACGGCGAGCGCTATGAGCCCCGAGAGCCCCACGCCGGCGAGCCCGAAGACTCCCGTGATGCAGAAGGTCTCCGCCAGGAAGAGCTTCCATACGAAGCCCTTCCTGGCCCCGAGGGCGCGCATGGTGCCTATCTCCCCCGTGCGTTCGATCACGGAGACGACGAGGGTGTTCATGATGATGATGCCGGCTACCACCGCGAGGACGAGGATCGCGAACGCGAGGACGCCCCTCACCACGTCGATGATGCCCGAGAAGGGCGAAGCCGCTTCCTTCCAATCGCCCGCCTTGGCGGCGATGCCGTTCTCCGCGAAGTAGGCGTTGAGGCCGTTCATGAAAGCGCGGGTCATGATGGGATTCTTGAGCCGGACGACGATGAACTGCCAGGCGCCCGTGTCGGCCTTGATCTCGGCCCTCGGCGCGGTGGCCGCCTCGGCCGCCACGGCCGTCACGGCGCCGAGAGACGAGGAGCTCCCGACAGTCTCTTCCTCGCCGAAGATGTCCTCTTCGGCGCTGTCCGAGAGGAGGGCCTTGGCCCGGTCCGAGATGACGACCTCCGCGTCCCCGCCCAGGGTGAGCCCGGACAGGATGCGCGCCGTGTCGACGTCCGCGTACGCGAGGAAGGCGTTCGCCTCGGCCTCGCTCTTGTACTTGTAAAGGCCGATGATCTCGACCTTGCGCATCCTGAAGCCGCCGGTCGAGAATCCCTGGAGGATGATGGACTCGCCGGCCTCGAGATCCCTGCCGCCGAGCTTCTTGATCCTATCCACGACGTCCTTGGAGAGCATGATCCCCGAGTCGCCCTCGGCGAGCCTGCGGCCGTCGACGACCTCGATGTTGTCGAAGAGCTTCCAGTACTGGCCGGGGTCCATGCCCACGAGGACCGCGCCGCCCATGGCCTGCGCTTCGCCCTCGCCCTCGCCCTCCACCGAGTCGGCGGCCTCGAGGATGCTGAACATCGCCATGCCGCTCACCTGCCCGGCCGCCTCGGCCACCTCGGGCCTCTTGGAAACGTAATCGAGGACGGCGGGATAATCCGGGATGAGGGGCGTCTTGGCGTTGGACGTCATGGACATCATGCTCCCGAAGAGGAGCGAGACTGGCTTGTCGCTCTTGCCGTAGATATAGACGTCGCCCGAGTAGTTGCGCGTGAAATTCTGCTCGATGCCGGTCTGGAACCTATCCATGAACGAATTGCCGAGGATCATCACGAGGACGCCCACGGCGATGATGATGCCGATGATGAGGGTCTTGGACCGGTGTTCCAGGAGATTCCGGAACGCTATGCGTAAGGTGACTCCCACGGCTACCCCCTCGCGGCGGCAGCGCCCGCCCCCTGCGCCTGCTTGTAGTTCTCCGACACGAGCCCGTCCTTGAGGCGGATCACGTGGTCGGCGATCGAAACGATCTTGGCGTCGTGGGTGGAGAATATGAAGGTGGTCTCCATGTCGCGGTTGACCTTCTTCATGAGCTCGATGATCTGCTCGCCGGTGGAGGAGTCCAGGTTGGCGGTGGGCTCGTCGGCGAGGACGATCTGCGGCTTGGCCACGAGGGCCCTGGCGATTGCGACGCGCTGGCGCTGGCCGCCCGAGAGCTCGTTGGGCTTGTGCTTGCGCCACTGAGAGAGGCCGACCTCTTCGATGAGGAAATCGATCCACTCGCGCTTCTCGGCCTTGCCCATCCGCTCGCGTCCGAGGAGGAGGGGGAATTCGACGTTCTCGTAGACGTCGAGGACGGGGATCAGGTTGAACGATTGGAAAATGAAGCCGATGACCTCGTGCCTGAGCCGCGTGATCTTAGCGTCCGAGAGGTCCTTCGTCGTCGTGCCGAGGATCTCGACGGTGCCCGACGTGGGACGGTCGATGCACCCGATCATGTTGAGGATGGTCGACTTCCCCGAACCCGAGGGCCCGGCGATGGAGATGAAGTCGCCCTTCTCGATGGAGAAGCTCACTCCCTTGACGGCCTCGACCTCGACTTTGCCGAGGGGATAGACCTTCCTGACTTCCTTTAGCTCGATGATTGACACTTGGGACTCCTAGCGCGCCCTTTTTCGCCCGGCCGCGGGGCCCTGGGCGCGGTGTTCCCCCTCGGGGGCGGGTACCGCGGGCCGCATGGACTGAAAGATATAGCCGACGGGACGGGACGATCAAGACCGCCGGGGGCGGGATCGGAAAAAATTCATCGATCGTTCATGTCCTCCGCGATGGGCTCCGGCGCCCCTCCGGGAGTATAATCCGGCCATGGAAACCGGAGACGCGCTCTCGGGCCGGCTAGCCCTCGTCGTCGAGGACGAGATCGAGATCGCCGAGCTCATAGCGACGTACCTGCGGAGAGAGGGCGCGGAGGTCGAGACCGCGGGCTCGGCGGAAGAAGCCGCCGAAAAGGCGCGGAGAAGGCCTCCCTGCATCGTCATCCTCGACCTCGGCCTCCCGGGCGCCGACGGCATGGAATTCCTCAGGGATTTCCGGGCCCTGAGCGACGCGCCCGTGATCGTCGTGTCCGCGCGCGAGTCGGACGAGGACAAGATCGCCTCGCTCGGCCTGGGCGCGGACGACTTCGTCCAGAAGCCCTTCTCCCCCCGGGTCCTCGCCGCGCGCGCGAAGGCCCATCTCAGGCGCGTCGCCGCCTCCGCGGAGGACGGGGCGGGACCGAGGGCCCGGAGCTTCGGCCCCTTCTCGATCGATTACGAGGGGAAGACCTTGAGGAGATCGGGAAAGCCGGTTCCCCTGAGCAGAAAGGAATTCGAGCTTCTCGCGTTCCTCGCCTCCCGGCCCGGCAGGCCCTTCAGGTCGGAGGAGCTCTTCGAGCGCGTCTGGGGCAGGGAATACGGGGACGTCTCCACGGTGGCCGTGCACGTCCAGCGCCTGCGGAAGAAGATCGAGGACGATCCGTCGGATCCCGCTCGGATACGCACGGTCCCGGGCTTCGGCTATTCGTTCGAGCAGGAGGCTTCCCCGTGAAGATCCGCGGCGTCTTCCTCATTTTCGCGACGGGCATCATCTGCCTCCCCATGGCCCTCCTCGTCCTCGTCAGCCTCATCGTCTCTTCGCCGCACCGCCCTCCGGACTCGCGCACGAGCTTCACGAGGATCGTCGCCGCCGAGCGCGCCGTGCAGGAGTCCGTCGCGGAGGGGCCGGACGGCGAGCTCGTCGCGAAAAAAGGCGCGAGCATCCCCGACTGGCTCGATCTCGTCGTCGTCGCGAATTCCGGCACCGTCCTCGTCTCGAGCGTTCCCCGCTTCGGCGTCGGCTCGGCGGTCCGCGAGACGGACCTCGAGTGGCTGAGGAGCGCCGCCTTCCCGGGATCGCGGATCCTCATCCAGCGGATCACGAGGAGGGGCGTAGCCGTCGGCGCCTTCGCGGCGAGGTTCGACGCAGCGCCGCTCGCGCTGGAGGACGATCCCGCGAGCCCCTTCTATTTCATCGCGTATCTCCTCTGCCTGGCCACCGTCGCCCTGATCTTCTCCTGGGTCTTCGGCGCGCGGCTCTCGGGCTCCTTCCGCCGCCTCGAACGCGCCGCCGAGCGCATCGCGTCCGGAGACCTCGGCGAGGCGGTGTCCGAGAAGGGCTTCCGCGAGATGCGCGCGCTCGCCGCGGCCATGGAACGCATGAGGCTCTCGCTCGCGGACGAGCGGGCCCGCAGGAACCGCTTCCTCGCCTCGGTATCGCACGACTTGAGGACGCCGCTGACGTCGGTGAGGGGCTACATCGAAGCGCTCGAGGACGGCGTGGCGGAGGACGCGGAGACCGCGTCCCGCTACCTCGCCATCATGAGGGAGAAGACAGACGCCCTGGGCGAACGCATCGACGAGCTCCTCGATTTCGCGCGGATGGGGACGGGCGAGTGGCGCCTCAGGCTCGTCGATATCGACCTGGGCTCCTGGCTCGACGCCGCCTGCGCGGGATACCGGGAGGACGCGTCCGCCGCGGGCAGGAACTTCGAGGCGCGGATCGGCGACGCGGCGGGTCGGACGGTCAGGGCCGACGTGAAGATGCTGAAGCGGGCCCTCGAGAACGTCTTCACGAACGCGCTCCGCTACTCGCCGCCGGGCGGCGAGGTCGCCCTCGTCGCGGAGGCCGACGGCGAGGCGATCGAGCTCTCGTTCGAGGATTCGGGTCCGGGCATCCCGGCGGACGAGCTTTCGAGGATCTTCGATCCCTACTTCCGCGGCTCGGGAAGCCGCGGAGAGGGCGTGGGGCTCGGGCTCTCCATCGCTCGGGCCATCGTCGCGGACCACGGATGGTCGATCCGGGCGGAAGCGAGAGAGGGCGGGGGGAGCGTCCTCACGATAAGGATCGCTCCGCCAGGGCCCGGACGGATTATACCCTGAGCATCCAGCCCTTGGCGTCCGGAAGGGCGCCGTACTGGATGCCCTTGAGGCGCTGCCTGAGCTCGACCGTGAGCTCTCCGGCGGAGCGATCGCCGAACGCCGCTTCCCTGCCCTTGTGCGTGACGGATTCGATGGGCGTGACGCCGGCCGCCGTGCCGGTGACGAAGCATTCCTTGCCCTGATCCAGGACCTCGGCGATGTCGAGCTTCCGCTCCTCGACCTTGACGCCGAGGTCGCGCGCGAGATCGATCACGGAGAGGCGCGTGATGCCGGGCAGGACGGTGTCCCCGAGGGAGGGAGTGACGAGGGTCCCCGACTCGAGGAGGCAGAAGAAGTTGCAGGACGATCCTTCTTCCACGTACCGCGCCTCGCGCGAATCGAGGAAGACGACCTCCATGTAGCCGGCCTCCGCCGCTTCCTTCTTGGCGAGCATGCTCATCACGTAATTGGCGGCGGTCTTGATCCATCCCGTTCCGCGGGGCGTCGAGCGGACGCGGTCCGTGGTGACGGCCTTGGAGTTGGCTCCGGAGAAGTACGCGGAGACCGGGGTCGCCACCGTGACGACCCAGGGATGCTTGGAGCTGTTGACGCCGATGCCGCCCTCGGTGTAGCTGAAGGGGCGGATGTAGACGGCGGAGGCCTGCGCGTATCCGTCCTTCTCCCATGCCGCGTCGTACTGGATCGCGTATCCCTGCTTCGCGTTCCGCCTGACGAGCTCCGCGCAGGAATCGACGAAGAGCTTCTCGGGGTAGCCGGGCATGAGGAGCCCCCCCATGGACGCGTTGAAGCGCTTCGCGTTCATGTCCGGCCTGAAGATAGCCATGCCCCCGCCCTTTTGCGGAAGGGCCTTGAGGCCCTCGAAGCAGGAGAGCGCGTACTGCGTGGAGTAGTTGACGAGGGGCATGTCGTTCCAGCAGTTGCGCCGCTCGAGGAGGGCGTTGCGTTCGGCCTCGGGCATCGCGGCCTCATCGGCGTGCCTGATAGCGGCGTCGCCGACGAACTCCTCGGCCCATGAATCGTCATGCGTATGGCGAGCGCGGTAAGAGATGGGAAACAGCTCGAGAGAAAAGGCCACGGGGCGCCTCCTGGCGTTGATGATAGGGATTGACTACCGGCAGGGTAGCACGGGAGGAGGGAAGCGCGCAAGCGAACGATGAATTCGACGAAACATCGGCCTTTCGTCAGGGCGCCCTCTCGGTCGAGCGGCCGACTCGCGTCTCGCGGCCGACTCGCGTCTCGCGACCGACTCGCGTCTCGCCCCGCTAGCGATACGATCGCGCGAGCCTGAATCCAGTCTGCGCGTTCTTGAGGGCCGGGCTCGAGCCGGTGCGATAGGCCGAACGCATGAAGCGTCCGAGATCGGACCAGGCGCCGGACCTGATCACGCGGGAGTCCGAGGGCCCGCCGTCCACCGCGGGATCGGGGACGAACTTGGCCTCGTACGCGTCGTACGCGTCCCAGCACCACTCGTTCACGTTCCCGTGCATGTCGCGGATGCCCCAGGCGTTCGGAGGATAGGAGCCGACGGGCTGGGTCTTGCCGATATAGGGACCCTCCGCCGCGCCGCCGTAGGGGAAACCGCCATCGAAATTCGCGTCCGCGCTCGAGAGTTTTTCGCCGAAGGCCGTGGGCGTCGCGGTTCCCGCGCGGCAGGCGTATTCCCACTCGGCCTCGGTGGGGAGGCGGTAGCCGTTCTTGGCGCGGTCCTGCCGCACCGAATCGCCCTTGATCTCGTAGACGGGCTCGAGTCCTTCCTTCGTCGAACGCCAATTGCAGTAGGCGATCGCGTCGAACCAGCTGACGTTGACGACGGGCCGCGCGCCCCTGCCCCATCCCTCGTCGGAGGGCCTCGGCCGGCCCGTCGCGTCGCAGAACGCGTCGTACTCCTCGAAGGCGAGCTCGCGCTCGGCGATGTGGAAGGCGGGGACGCTCACGGTGTGCTGAGGGCCCTCGTCGGACATGCGGCCGCGTTCGGCCGCGGGACTGCCCATGTAGAATGAGCCCTCGGGGGCGTAGGCCATGCCCGGGACGCGCCGCACGTCCTCCGAGAGGACGAGCTTGAGCCGTTCCTCGACGCCGCGGGCGATGGAGACGGAAGCGGCGGCGGTGAAGGACTTTCCCTCCGAACGGGCGCGGGCCTCGATCCGGTAGCGCCCTTCCTTCAGGGAAAAGACGTTCGGGGACGAGCCTGAGAGCTTACCGTCTATGTAAATTTCGGCCTTCGGCGCGGGCTCGGTGGTGACGAAGAGGCTGCCCTCCAGCCTGGCGGCCGCGACATCGGGACGCTTGGCCCCGGGCGCGCTCCGCGCGACGCGGAAGCCGAGGGCGGTGGAGGAGAAGACCGGTTGGTAGCTGTTGCGCTTGGCGGACCTCAGGGAGTTGGCGCCGGAGATCCAGGCGCCCCCGCGGCAGGCCCTCCTCACGTCGAAGGCGGCGCCGAGGGGATCCGAGACCGAGCCGCCGGGATAGGCCCCGAAATAGTCCCAGCACCATTCCCAGACGTTCCCGTGCATGTCGTAGAGGCCGAGGGCGTTCGGCTTGTAGCTCATCACGGGGGCGGTCTTCTTGAGGACCGGGCCGGTCGGCGCGCCGCCGTAGGGGTAGTCGCCGTCGAAGTTGGCCTCCTCGCTCGAGAGCGATGAACCGGAGGAGAACGCTTCCTGGGAGCCGGCGCGGCAGGCGTATTCCCACTCGGCCTCGGTGGGGAGGCGGTATCCCGTCTTGAACGGATCGAGGGACACGGAGGGGATCTTGCCGTCCCAGGCGACGGCGTAAGCGGGTTCGAGGCCCTCTTTGGCGGACAACCAATTGCAGTACTCCACGGCGTCCCACCAGGTTACGTTGATCGCGGGCCGGGAGCCCCTCCCCCACCCGGAATCGGACGGCAAGGGCCGCTTGGCGTCCCTGCAGAAGGCGTCGAACTCGTCGAAGGTCGTCTCGTGATCGGAGATGAGGAAGGGCCTCAGGGTAACGAGGGTCCTCGGGCCCTCGTCGGGCTTGCGCCAGGCCTCGCTCTCCGGGCTGCCCATCGTGAAGGTCCCGCCGGGCAGGCTCCGCATGGCCTCCTGGGCCCCGAGGGCCGCCGCGAACGCGGAGACGGAGGCGATGATCCATAACGCCCTGCTACCTGTCCTCATGTCCTCCGCCGGCCTCCGTTTCCGACCAATAAACGCTCCTTCGCGATTATACAGGATAAAACCGTCCGAGTCACCAAAGTTTCAGCCTCCGAAACCCGCCATGGCGGATCCCCTTCTCCTTTCCCGCCTCCGGAGGGTAGAATGGCGCCATGGCACTCAACTGCGGCATCGTCGGGCTCCCCAACGTGGGCAAGTCGACGATCTTCTCCGCCCTGAGCTCGGCGAAGGCCGAGGCGGCGAACTACCCCTTCTGCACCATCGACCCGAACGTCGGCATCGTGTCAGTCCCCGATCCCCGGCTCGATCGCCTCTGCGAGCTCTTCAAGCCGAAGAGCCGCGTGCCCGCGACCGTCGAGTTCGTCGACATCGCCGGGCTCGTCGCGGGCGCGAGCAAGGGCGAGGGCCTCGGGAACAAATTCCTCTCGCACATCCGCGAGGTCGGCATCATCGCCCACGTGGTTCGCTGCTTCGAGGATCCGGACATCGTCCACGTCGCCAACAAGGTGGACCCCGCGAGCGACATCGAGGTCATCCACGCGGAGCTCGCCCTCGCGGACATCGAGACGGTGGACAAGCGGCTCGAGCGCCTCGCAAAGCAGTCCAAGGGCCTGCCCCCCGAGGGGCGGCGCGCGGCGGAGGCGGAGAAGTCCGCGCTCGACCGCATCCGCGCCCTCCTCCAGGAGGGGAAGCCCGCGCGCTCGGCCGAGCTCACGGACGAGGAGGCCGAGGCCGTCCGCCCCGCGCAGCTCATCACCATGAAGAAGGAAGTCTTCGTCTGCAACGCGGACGAGGCGGGCGCCGTCTCGGGCAACGCATTCATCGACGTCGTGAAGCGGATCGCCGCCGAGCAGGGCTCCGAGGCCGTGGCCATCTGCGGCAAGCTCGAGGCGGAGATAGCGGACCTCGAGAGCGAAGCCGACAGGGCCGCCTTCCTCGCGGACATGGGTCTCAAGGAATCGGGGCTCTCCTCCCTCATCCACGCGGCCTACCGCCTCCTCGGACTCAGGACCTTCTTCACCGCCGGCGAGGACGAGTGCCGCGCATGGACTTTCCGCGACGGGGACAAGGCCCCCGCCGCCGCCGGCGTCATCCACACGGACTTCGAACGCGGATTCATCAAGGCCGAGGTCTATTCCTTCGACGACATCTCCTCCATGGGGACGGAAGCGGCCCTCCGCGCCGCGGGCAAGATCCGCGTCGAGGGGCGGGAATACCCCGTCAAGGACGGCGACGTGATGTTCTTCAAGTTCAACGTCTAGGCGGGAAGGAAGGGAGATGCCGGGCGACCCGCGCGAAGGCCCCTTCGACGTCCTCTCCGTCTGCCTCGCGCCCGGGTTCCAGCGCACCCTCGTCTTCGACCGGCTCGTCCCTGGCGCGGTGAACCGCGCCGCGGAATCGCGTCTCGACGCGTCGGGCAAGGGCGTGAACGCCTGCAGGGCCATAGCGATGGCGGGCGGCCGCGCCGTCCACGCCACGCACTCGGGCGGCCCCCTCGCCCCGCTCTTCGCCGAGCTCTGCGCCCGCGACGGCGTCGAGCTCTCGGCTATCGTCGCGTCCGCCGGCCTCAGGACCTGCGTCACCGCCATCGACCGCTCCTCGTTCGCCGCGACCGAGCTCGTGGAGGAGTGTCCCGCCGCGGGACCGGAGACCTGGCCCCTCCTCCTCGAATTGATCGAATCCCTCGTCCCGCGCGCCCGCGCGGTCCTCTACTCCGGCAAACGGGCGAGCGGCTACCCGGAATCCGCGGCCGCCGATATCGCGCGCCTCTGCCGCCGCTCGGGCCTCCCCTTCGTGATGGACGGTCGCGGCGGAGAGCTCATGGCCGCCCTCTCCGAACGCCCCCTCCTCTGCAAGCCCAACGCCGAAGAGTTCGCCGCGACCTTCGGCTGCCCGGAGGACGAGGCGACGCTCGCGGCCGAGGCCGCGAGGCTCAGCGCCGAAACCGGTTCGGCCTTCCTCGTGACCCGCAGTCATGAGCGCGCCGTCCTCGCGTCGGACGGGCGCGCTTCCTTCCTTCCCGTCCGC
Organism: uncultured Spirochaetales bacterium; assembly: GCA_964399285.1. Lineage (GTDB taxonomy): Bacteria > Spirochaetota > Spirochaetia > Treponematales > JBGSOB01 > CAYNQK01. The sequence goes on from CAYNQK010000047.1 coordinate 18,964, forward strand.
TCCGTTCCATCGCCCCTGAACCCGATCGGCTCGGGCGACGCCTGCGCCGGGGGCCTCTGCCTCGCCGTCGCGCGCGGCGCCAGCCTCGACGAGGCCGCGGCCTTCGGGCTCGAGCTCGCCACGCGGAGCGTCATGACCCTCGTTCCGGGCGCAATCGGATAAAAAAGCCCCTCGGCCTGGGCCGAGGGGCTGTCATGCTGAACGCTTCTTTCCCGGGTCCGGCCGGAAACCGTCGCCCGTTCCCCGCTACGCCTTGCGCGTCGAGGTCTTGGATTTCGAGTAGACGTCGAAGGCCACGGCGGTGAGGAGGACGAGGCCCTTGATGACCGCCTGCAGGAAGATGTCCGCTCCCATGATGGACATGCCGTTGTTGAGCACGCCCACCATGAGGCCGCCGATGATGGCCCCGATGATCGTCCCGACGCCGCCCTTGGCGGAAGCGCCGCCGATGAAGCAGGCGGCGATGACGTCCAGCTCGAAGCCGTCGCCCGCGAGGGGCGAGGAGGCGTTGAGGCGGCCGGCGTAGACGATGCCGCCCACGGCCGAGAGGAGGCCCATGTTCGTGTAGACCCAGAACATGACCTTCTTGGTGTCCACGCCCGAGAGGGCCGCCGCCTTCTCGTTGCCTCCGAGCGCGTAGATGTGCCTACCCGCGACGGTCTTGGTGGTGAAGAAGGTATAGATGATGATGAGGGCGACTAAGAGGAACAGGACGTAGGGGAAGCCGTTCGCGGCGGCGGTCCACAGCCCGAAGAGGTTGATGCTCAGGAAGATCGCCACCACCTTCCCGATGAAGCCGCCCGTCGATCCTACCGCGTAGCCGTTCTTGATCTTGCCGCGCCTATCGAAGAGCATTCCGACCACCAGTGCCAGCGTCGCGACGAACACGATGACGATAGTGGTCAGGTGGAGCGTTTCCTCAGGATCCCTCGTTATGAAATTGGGTATGTGGATGCCGGCGTTGGCGAAGAAATCCGGGAGGATGCCGGAGGACAGGGTGACGTACAGTTGTGGAAGGGAGAGGGTCTCGCCGTTCAGGATCATGTTGTTGAGGCCCCTGAACACGAGCATGCCGCCCAGCGTACAGATGAAGGGGGGCACTTTCACGGCCGAAATGAAGAACCCCTGCCACATGCCCGCGAGCACGCCCATCCCCAAGCCGAGGAAAATGGAAATGATGGGCGGCCAGCCCCATTTCACGGCCATGAGGCCGCAACTTGCGCTCACGAAGGCCACGATGGATCCGACCGCGAGGTCGATGTTGCCGCCGGTGAGGATACAGAGCATCATGCCGATCGCCATGATGAGGATATAGCTGTTCTGCATGATCATGCGAGCCACGTTGATCGGCCTCAGAAGAACGCCTTTCGTGGTGAACTCGAAAACGATGACCACGACGATCATCGCGAACAGGATCCCGTACTTCCTCAGGTTCTGGAGCACCACGTCGGTCATGCTGCCGGATCGGCCGAGGGACGCGCTTGGAACAGTCGTTTCACTCATGAGAACACACCTCTCGCATTCTTAAGATCGATATCAGTCCGGGAATCATGCCCGTCCGCTCGCGCTCTGGATGATGCAGGTCATTATCTTCTCCTGGCTCGCCTCGTCCGCCCGCATCTCGCCCACGATCCTGCCCTCGTTCATGATGTAGATCCGGTCGGATATCCCGAGGATCTCGGGCAGCTCGGAGGATATAAACATTACGCAATGGCCCTCGTCGGCGAGCTGGTTGATGATGCTGTAGATCTCGTACTTGGCGCCGACGTCTATTCCGCGGGTCGGTTCGTCGAGCATGAGGACGTCCGGATCCGTGAAGAGCCATTTGGCCACGCACACCTTCTGCATATTGCCGCCGGAAAGGTTCCCGGTCAGCTGGAACACGTTCGAGGACTTGATCTTGAGCTTGTCCCGGTAATCGTTGGCGACGTTGATTTCCATGTTGCCGTCGATCGCGAGGCCCTTCTTCAGCTTCTTGAGCGCCGCCAGGGAGATGTTCCTCCGAATGTCGTCGATGAGGACCAGGCCGGCTTCCTTCCGGTCCTCGGAGAGGTAGGCGATCCCCTTGTCGATGGCGTCGTTGACGTTGCGGAGGGTTATCTCCTTTCCGTCCTTGACGATGGTCCCGCTGATATTCTGTCCGTAGGCCTTGCCGAACAGGCTCATGGCGAGTTCCGTCCTCCCGGCGCCCATGAGGCCCGCGAAGCCGACGATCTCGCCCTTCCTGAGCTTGAAGCTCACGTCGTCTATGATCACGGTCTCGGCGTCGAGCGGATCGTGCACCTTCCAGTTCTTGACCTCGAAGGCGACCTCGCCGATCTTGGGTTCGCGCTTGGGGAAGCGGTTGGTCAGCTGGCGCCCGACCATGTGCTTGATGATCCTTTCCTCGGTGATCGATCCGTCGCCCTTGTCCATCGTCTCTATGGTCTGGCCGTCGCGGATGACGGTGATCCGGTGGGATATCTGGGTGAGCTCGTGCAGCTTGTGCGATATGATGATGCACGTGAGTCCGTGCGTTTGGTTCAGCTCTACGAGAAGATTGAGGAGATGGTTGGAGTCGTTGTCGTTGAGGGCCGCGGTGGGTTCGTCGAGGATGAGGAGCCTGCATTCCTTGCCCAGGGCCTTCGCAATCTCCACTAGTTGCTGATGGCCGACGCCGATGTCCTTGATCAGGGCGTCGTGCCTGACCTTGAGGCCGACGCGCTCCATGAGCTTCTTGGCCTCGTCGATGGTCACGTCCCAATCGATGACGCCGTTCTTGGCCCGTTCGTTGCCGAGGAAGATGTTCTCGGCCACCGTCATGAAGGGGCTCAGGGCGAGCTCCTGGTGGATGAAGGCGATTCCGGCCCGTTCGCTGTCCTTGATCGTCTTGAACCTGCATTCCTTGCCGTCGAAGAGGATCTGGCCCTCGTAGGTGCCGTGCTGGTAGATGCCGCTCAGGACGTTCATCAGGGTCGACTTGCCGGCGCCGTTCTCGCC
>CAYNQK010000048.1:0-750 GCA_964399285.1 uncultured Spirochaetales bacterium
AGCGCGTACCCGCGCTTTACCCACCGCTGAGGCGACGCGAGCGCCGGATCGAATGACGGTTTTTCCTCCAGCGACTTTCGGAGCGGCGTCCGCGCGCCCTCAATACCCGTCGATGAGGGAGTCGTCCAGGCCGATGTAGCTCGGGCTCTCGTCGACGAAGGGGAGGAGCTCGACGAGGGTGAGCTCGTTCCGCTTCAGCTCGATATCGAGGCCGATGGCGCCGCCGACCGGATCGATGCGTGCCGCGGAGACGTCGGGGCGCGCGGCCTGGCGGAGGAAATCCACCGTGGCCGCGTCGGGGAAGCGGGGGCGGCCCATGTTCCGCCAGAGGCCCCAGGGGTTGCCGGCATCCTCGTGGCCGCGGCTCCGCCGCGCGAGGACGGGGCCGCCGGCCCAGGGGAGGCCGAGGGCGACGCGGAGGGGAGGGCGCTCGCCCTTCTCCTGGACGGGATTCCAGGCCACGAGGGCGATGGAGCCGTCGGGCCTGCGGACGGCCAGGCAGTGGCCGTCTCGATGGATGACCTCGCCCTCGACTCGGCTGAAGAAGGAGAAGAGGTGGTAGGTCGGTTTCCTGATGCCGTGGCGGGCGAGGAACCCGAAGCCCCCGTGGAAGAGCGAGCGCGGCACATCCTGTTCCTCGAAGAGGTCGGAGAAGGTCCAGAACGAAAGGGTCCGGACGACCTCGCCCGCCTCCGAGAGGAGGCGCGCGAGGTACGCGGCGTTGAGCGGGGTGTCGTGGATGGGGGAGAG
>CAYNQK010000048.1:760-21615 GCA_964399285.1 uncultured Spirochaetales bacterium
TCATTATCCTTTGTGGTGAGGAGAAAACCTACAGCGATTCCAGCATACGCTCCATTTTCGAAGCGTGAACTATGCAAAGAAAAAGTGAGTTTTAAGTAACCAAATGGATAATTATAGCCACCGCCGGGTTGCTGTCCGTGCGGCGGGGCTCCACCGGGGGGCAGCCCGCGCGGTCGATCCGCTCGCGCACGGAGCGGAGCTCGGCGACGGGGCCCTCGGGAGGCGAGAAGGGCTGGTAGAAGAGCTCGGGAGTGTTGCGGACGGGCGGGAGGCCGGTGTAGAGGTGGCGCGTGAAAAAGTCGAGGGGAAGGCCCTCCGCCTTCACGAACGCGAGGAACGCGTCTATCCACTCGTCATGCCCACCGCAGATCGCGGGGCCGCCGACGCGGATGGCGGGATCGACCGCCTTCACGGCGAGGGCGGTCGTCTCGTAGAGCTTGAAGTACTTCTTCTGGTCGGCGTCCTTCCAGAAGACGGTCAGGTTCGGCTCGTTCCACACCTCTACGGGCCAGCGGCGGACCTCCTCGGCGCCGTAGCGGGCGACGAGGTGGGCGAAGAGCGCGCGTATCAGGCGGGCCCACTCCTCCCAGTCCGACGGCGGGGTGACGTTGCCCTTCCACCAGAACACCGTCTGGTCCCCGGAGGCGAGGGCCCCGGGCATGAATCCGAGCTCGATGAAGGGGCGGACGCCGTTGGCGCGCATGAGGTCGAAGACCTGGTCGATGTACGAGAAGTTGTGGAAGACGCGCTTCTTCCCGTCGACGTCGTCGATCCTGAGGACGCCCATGTCGTCGCAGAGGAGGCCGTGGCAGCGGATGTAGCTGAAGGGCGCCGCCTTCCGCGCCTCGCGGAAGCGCTCCCAGTACTCGGCCCGGAGCATAGTCGATACGCGGTCGCTCGATACGCAGGATTCCCACGGCTTCTTGAAGGCGTTCTTAGGCGTCACGGTTCGTACCCCCGGTCGCGAGTATAGAACGGGGTTCGGGGAGGAGGAACGGCGGAATTTGCCGACCCTTCGTCAGTTCTTGCCGCGGATTCCCGCCTAGGGCCGCGCTCAGCGCCGGAGCGAGGCGACCGCCCTCTTGATCGCCCTGATGTGATCGGGCGTGGTGCCGCAGCAGCCGCCGATCGCGTTGGCTCCCGCTTTCACGAGGTCGGGCACGAGGGCGGCCATCATCTCGGGCGTCTCGCGGTAGACGAGGCCGCCGCCTGAGCGCTCCGGCAGGCCCGCGTTCGCCTGGACCAGGATCGGAAGGCCCGGAACCGCCGCGCGCATCTCCCGCGCCACGTCGACCATCCCGGCCATGCCGTTGCCGCAATTCGTGCCGATCACGTCGGCGCCGGCCCTCGCGGCGGCGCGGGCGGCGTCCGCGGGGGAGAGTCCCATCATGCTGCGGTACTCGCCCGCCGGGGTCCGGTCGAAGGTGAAGGTGCAGATAGCCTCGAGGCCGGTATTCTCCTTCACCGCCTTGATGGCCTGGACGGCCTCGTCCTCGGCGCTCATCGTCTCGATGCAGGCGGCGTCCGCGCCGCCGCGCTCGAGGGCGAGGGCCTGCTCCTTGAACGCCTCGTAGAGCTCCTCCTCGGTGACCTCGCCCGTCATGACCATCTTGCCCGTGGGCCCGATGGAGGCGATGACGATGACGCCGTCCCCGGCGGCCTCCCGGGAGATGCGGGCGGCGGCCTCGTTGATCTCAGCGGCCCTGTCCCCGAGCCCGTAGTGGCCGAGCTTGATGCGCGTTCCGCCGAAGCTGTCCGTCTCGATCATGTCCGCGCCCGCCTCGACGTAGCTTCGCGCGACGTCGAGGACCTCGGCCGCGCGGTCGATGCACCAAAGCTCGGGGCATTCGCCGGGCCCGAGCCCCTTCTTCTGGAGGAAGGTCCCCCAGGCCCCGTCGGACACGAGGATCTCGCCTTTATCGAGGCGCTCGCGGATTCTGGTCTTGGGCATCGTCTCGCTCCTTGGCCCCGGGGATCACGCCGAGCGGTCCCGACGGGCCGTGCCATCTTCAGACGACCCGAGCCGCGCTGTCAAGGAGCGGACGCGGATGCTAGAGCGAGAGAGCCTCCTTCACCTTCTCCGAGAGCGACTTGAGCGTGAAGGGCTTCTGGATGAAGCGCGTACCCTCGTCCAGCACGCCGTGATGCGCTATCACGTCCGCGGTATAGCCGGACATGAAAAGGCACCTGAGGCCGGGGAAGAGGGACGAGAGTTCCCTCGCGAGGTCGCGTCCGTTCATCTCGGGCATGATCGTGTCGGTGAGGAGGAGGTCGACGGAGCGGCCGCGGTCGCGGACGAGGGCGACCGCCTCGCTCGGGAGGCGCGCTCTGAGGACGTCGTAGCCGAGGGTCTCGAGCATGGACGCGGTCATCTCCAGGATCATGGAATCGTCCTCGACGACCAGGATGGTGCCCCGTCCCGAGGTCGCGTGTTCCGCCTCCGGCGGGGCCCGCTCCGCGGCCTCGCCGTCATGGCGCGGAAGATAGACCTTGATGGTCGTGCCCTTCCCGACCTCGCTGTACACGTTGATGCATCCGTCGTTCTGCTTGACGATCCCGTAGACGGTCGCGAGGCCGAGGCCGGTCCCCTTGCCGAGCTCCTTCGTCGTGAAAAAGGGCTCGAAGAGCTTGTCGAGCACGTCCTTGCCCATGCCGCAGCCGGTATCGCTCACGATGAGGGCGACGTACCGGCCCGGGCCGGCGCCCCCGTGCCGCGCGCTGTACGCCTCGTCGAGTTCCGCGTTCTCCGTGGCGATCGTGATGGTCCCGACGCCCGTTATCGCGTCCCTCGCGTTGACGCAGAGGTTCGCGAGGATCTGGTCCACCTGCCCGGGATCCATCATCGCCGTCCAGAGCCCCTCGCCGGGCTTCCAGGCAAGCTCGATGTCCTCGCCGATGAGCCGCTTCAGCATGCTGAGGGTTCCCTGCACCGCCGCGTTCAGGTCGAGCGGGACGGGGGCGATGGTCTGCTTGCGCGCGAAGGCGAGGAGCTGCCTCGTCAAGTCGGCCGAGCGGAGCGCGGCCTTCTGTATCTCGTCGAGGCGCTGCGCCAGGGCGCTTCCCGGCTCGAGGGCGGCGATCGCGAGGTCCGCCTGGCCGATGATAACGCCGAGCATGTTGTTGAAATCATGGGCCACGCCGCCGGCGAGGCGGCCGACAGACTCCATCTTCTGGGCCTGCATGAGCTGGGCCTCGAGCTTGGCGCGCTCCTCCTCGGCCTTCTTGCGCTCGGTGATGTCCCGCACGATGATCGTGACCTGTCCCTCGATGGGGCGGTAGGAATACGTCTCGAAGTGCAGCGCGTACCGCGGCGAGTAGAACTCGTCGGTCCTGGGCGTGCCCGTGCGCGCGACCCAGAGGTACGCGTCGAGCCAGCCCATCGCGTCCTCGGGCACGAGCTCGCGGTAGCGCTTGCCGATGATCCTCTCCCGTTCGAGGCCGAGGAGCCGCTCGAAGCGGGGATTGACCTCCAGGAAGCGGAAATCGCAGGGTTCGCCGTCCTCGTCGTAGATGACCTGCGAGACCACGAAGCCTTCGGTCATGGACATGAAGAGGGCCTTGAACTGGGCCTCGTTGCGGCGGCTCGCGTCCTCGGCGCGCTTGCGCTCGGTGACGTCGCTCAGCACGACGCGCCTCACGGGAGAGCCGGCGCTGCCTACGCCCCCCGCGGTGGCCTCGACGCGGGCCCAGAAATACATGACGCCGCTGCGGAGGAAACGCGCCTCGAAGACGCGCTTCCCGATGGTCTCGGGCGGGGAGCCGCTTCCCAGCCTCGCGAGGCCGCGATCGTCTGGATGGATGAATTCGTCTATGCCGCGGCCGATCAGGGCGGCGCGGCCGGAGCCGAGGAGGACGGATGCGGTGAGGTTGGCCTCGAGGATCGCCCCCCCGGGGCTCAGCTCGAGCGATCCGACGGGCGATGAATCGTAGAGTTCCTTGAGCCGGCTCCACGCGAGGTGCCGCTCGGCGTCGATGAACTTGAGTTCGTCGATGCGCCGCTCGAGCTCGACCTGCCTGAGGAGGGATTCGCGCACGGCCTCCTCGGCCTCACCGGGCCAGCGCCTTCGCGAGGCGGAGGACTGGAATTCGCGTAATTTTTCCTCGGCCCGCCCGCGCGCGGGGGATTCGGGATCGGCTCCGTACCGCCCCTCCGCCCGGACTTCGTCCTGGGAGGCCATGCCCCTAAGTCTAATCCCAAAACGCGCGCATTCAACCCGGCGGGATGCGCGAGCGGCCGTTCGGGGGAACGCCGGTGACGGCGCCGCCCCGGGACGCCGGGGCGGCGAAGCGCGTCAGAGGGCCGCCGCGGAGGCGGCGCGGGCCTTCGCGCGTTCAGCGGCGATCCAGGGGGAGCGCTCGGCGAGCTTCAGGACGAGGGCCGCCAGGTAATCCGCCGCCGAGCGGTCGTCCACGATGGCGTAGCCCGCGGCGACGAGCTCGTCGTTGGCGCGGACGAGCTCGCGGCCGTCCACGCCGAAGCGGGCGGCGAGCTCGTCGAAGTCCTTGCCGCCGCAGTCGTAGATCTGGTCCTGGAGGCCGATGGCCTCCTCGGCGCCCACCTGGGCCGCGCGCACGGTGAGGATGACGCCGCCCACGGTCAAGCCGACCGCGACGACCGCTCCGATGATGACGAAGACGGTGGCGGTCTTGGAATCGGATTCCGACGAGCCGGCGGAGGACTGCGCCGTGCTCTCCTCGGAGGACTGGTCGGAACTGTTTTCCGAGGATTGGGCCGTGCTTTCCTCGGAAGACTGCTGGGAGGACTCCTCCGAACTCTGCTGCGAAGCGTCCTCGGACGATTGCTCGCTGATGGGCGTCGTCTCGGTCTGGGCGGCGGCCGTCGCCGGGATCATGAAGAGATAGGACGCGATGACGAGGACCGTGAAGATCTTTTTCGGCATATTCGCCTCCTTGGGCGAGGCCGCGGCGGGAGCCGCGCCTCCTCCCGTCAAGTATATACCCTTATCGGAGGTACGCCAGCGAGAATCGGAAGGACGGCGATCCGGCCCGCAGCGCGCCGCCCTCGCTCGCGAAGTCCAGGGCGGCCGAGAACGCGGCCCTGAAGCGGGTATTCTCCGCGCGCGAGGAGCCGATCGCGCATTCGGCCGAGGCGGAGAGCGTCCCCGGGAGGGGGAAGGCGGGAGCCGCGTCAAGCGCGACGCGGGACTCCCAAGAGAGCGCGAAGCGGAGCGCGTCGTCCGCGAGGCCCGGGAGCCGGTGCTTGCCTTCCAGGCGGAACGGGAGGGCCATGAAGAGCGCGGAGCCGTCGCCCGAGCCGGCCGAGGAGAGGCCCGCGCCGGCCTCCGCGTCGAGATAATGCGCGTATCCGTCGGCTTGGTAGATCCCGAGGACGTAGCGGAGCTCCGCGAAGTCCACGCGGCCCGCTCCGTCCGGGAAGAACCGCTCCCCGTCCCAGAGCGTCGACGCGGTCGAGAGGACGGTGAATCCCATCCCGTGGGAGAGGAAGCCCCTGTCGTCGACGCCGCGGTCGGAGAGGATCTTCTCCCACTCGGCGAGCAGGGCGCGGTACTCGATGCGGGGCGACCAGCCCCCTTCCGCTTCGTTGAAGACGGGGAGGACGAGGGAATACGAGCTCATGAGGAGCGCGAGGCGCATGTCGGACTTGAGCGCGCTGAAGCTCGGGTCGCCCATCTGTCCGAGGTAGAGCGCCGTCTCGTAATCGGCGCTGGCGGCCGGTCGTGAGGCGCCGCACGAGAATGAAAGGCCCGCGGCCCTGTGGTAATAGGTGTTCGCGAAGGAGGCGCTTCCGCGCTCTCGGGCGAGGGCCGCGGTACGTTCCTCCTCCATGTCCCTCCCGACGCGGTAGAAGGGGCTTCCCGGGAAATCCGCCTCGAGCGCTGAGCGGATGCGCGAGAGCGCCTCGCGAATCGCGAGGATCTCGGGGGTGTTGGCCCGCCTCAGGCGCACGCGCTCGGTCTCCTCGGCGATGAGATCGCGCGCCGCGTCCGCGGGGATCGCGGCGGCCGCTCCAGCGCCCTTGGGCGCGGGAGGAGCGGCGATCGCGATCTCGCGGTCGACCGCGTGGGTGAGGTAGCGGAGGATGAGGCCGCCCAGGCGCTCGCGCGTTTCGGCGTCCATGGCCCCGGGCGAGGCGAGCGAAGCGGCGCGTATATCGCCCATGAGGGCGGGGAGGGCGCGGTAGGCCGCGGCCCGCGAACCCGAGCCCGGCGCCAAGGCGGGTTCGCGGAAGAGGGGATCGAGGGCGACGCGCGAGGGCTCGACCTGCCGCGCGGCGGCGAAGGCCCGCTTCGCCCTCGCGGCGAGGTCGCGGAAGCCCGCGTCGGCGAGGGATCGGAGCGTTTCCTTCTCGATCGAGCGCATCCCCTCGGTGGCGGCCTTTCCCGTCTTCACCGCTTCCCAGTATTCGGGATACCTGAATTCGCCGAGGACGCCCGCCTGCACGAGGCGGGAGACGGCGAGCATGGGCGGGACCATGGGGCCGCGGATGGACACGCGGCGGCCGGGAGGGAGTGCGCGGTTCACCGCGTCGAGGAGCATGCTCGCGCAGTTCGCGTCGAAGAAGCGGTATTCGTACGAGAAGGTCCGCTTCACGACCCAGAGCCGTTCGATGAGGCGTTCGAGCTCCTCGCGCGAGAGGAGGAGCTCGAGGCGCTGGACGTCCCGCCCCTCGAGCACGGTGGCCCTGCGGACGACGTCCTCGAGGGTTTCTTCCTGGACGATCGCGCGGTAATGCCCGGTGATGCCGCGCCAGGCGTATTCGAGGCCCGCGACGCCGTTGGCCCGCTCCCGGGCGATCTCGCCGACGAAGCCGATGACGAGGGAATCCATTCCGTCCGCCGAGTCCCCCTTCCGCCTGAGGAGGAGGAGTATGTGCCCGGCGAAGGACGCGATGGACGACGATGCCGGCGTCGTGACGATGATCTCGGCGCCCTCGACGGCGTCGGGATCGATCCAATCGCGATACGAGTGCTCGGGCCCGGCGGGGCCGAGGGGATCGGGGCGAGAGGCGAAGAGGTCCCTGAAGAACGCGTAGCGGTCGGGGAAGCGCGCGCGGACGGAGCCCGCGGGATCGAGGCGGGACGGGGCGAGGAAAAACTCGTCGGCGAAGGAGGCGAAGTCGAGCGCGGGGGATCTCATACCCTCGGGAGCCGCGAAGCCGTCGGGATTCCGGTTCGAGGCGCGGAGGGCGACCGAGAAGAAGGGCTTCCACGCGGAGAAGGTCAGCCACTCGCGCCGATCCTCCGCGGGAAGCTCGCGGTACAGGAAGAGCGCGAGCTGGCGCACGAGGGCGCGCTTCAGGTAGTCGCTCGGGAAGGCGTCGAGCTCGTCCGAGAGGGCCCCGTCCGCGACGACGCGCCTCAGCGAGAGCCCGCGGCTCGCGACATCGGCCTTGACGGGCCCGGGGCCGGCCGAGCCCAGGACGCTGGTTTCGCGGGACCCGCGGAGCGCGATGGGCTCGAGGCGCCTGAATTCGTCGGGGAGGAGGGCTAAGGTCTCCGCGACGGCGCGGAGCTCCTCGCCTGAGAGCGGGCGAGGAGAACGCGGCGAGAGCCTGAAGGGGGCGAGATCTGACGCGGGAGGATCGGAGACGGCGGGCGCGGGCTCGTCGGAGGGAGCGCTCTCCCGCGGGGCGGCCATCGCGAGCGACGCGAGCAGGGAGAACAGGATGAGGAACGTGTAGGAGAGCGGGAAAAGCGCGCGAGGGAACTGACGCGGAGCGCGGGCTTTCATGGTTCCGGCACCTCCGCGGTTAGGCTCCTCCGCTTCCGGAATTCCGCGACGGGGGGACCGGCGTCGGAGGATGCGCCTGAGAGCGAGAAGCTCCCGTCCGCTTCGATGTCCACCGCGTAGAATCGTTCCTCGCGCATGCTCGACGGCGCGTGCAGCCGGATCAGGCAGCGGCCGTCCTCATCCTCGAGGGAGAGGTAGCGGAAGGGATCCCCCGGCCGGAGGCCGCGCGATTCGATGCGGAGCTCCCCGTCCGCCTCTCCCGCGCGGTCGACGCGGTGGAGGGCGCGATCGCCCGAACGGAGGGCCGAGGGCGAGATGACCGCGAGGAAGGGAAGCACCTCGCCGCGGAGGCGCGCCTCGTAGAGGCCGTCGAGATCGATGAAGCTCGAGGGCGGCCCGACGCGCGCATCGGGCCCCGCGACGCGGACGAAGCGCGAGCGTTCGAACGCGGCTCCCGCCTCTCCCTGGCCGGAGACGCCCAGGTCGCCCGAGGCGTAGCGCGTCGTGATCCGCTCGAGCCTCCATCGATCCGGACGGCGGGGATTCCACCAGACGAGCCGGGGCCCGTCGCCCGAGTCCTGAACGGCGACGAGCGGGTATTCGTCGTCTGGCCTCGCGCCTCCGTAGAGCCCTTCGCTCCGTTCGGCGTAGCCGAGGCTCGGCACTTCGCGGACGGTCCAGGCCGACCAAGCGGGGAGGAGGGCCCCGTCCGGGGCCGGGACGAGGGCGTCGACGCGGCGGAAAGCGACGAGGACGTCGCCCGCCGCGGGATGCCGGTACCGGTACGCGCCGGAAAGGTCGATCGGCGAGAACGAGGCGAGCTCGGGGATTTCATCGGCGACTCGTTCGAGGGTTACGAGGCTCGCGCCTCGGTCCTCGGCCGCTCTGGAACCGCCGATTCTGGCCGCGCCTTCGGTTTCAGCGCCGTTCCACGGCCCGACGACGAGCGATCCGTCCGCGCGTATCTCGACGACGCGGTTCATCGGCCGCGCCTCGCCTCCTTCGTCGCCGCCTAACCAGGCGAGGGCGAGGGAGCCCGAATCCTCGACGAGGGCCGCGCGGCGGTACGCGCCGAAGAGACCGTCGCGCAGCTTGCGGAGGCCGTCCGCGCGGCGTTTCCAGATCGATGCGCGATACGCGGGGTGGCTTTCGCCGTCGCGATCGACCCATTCTCCCGCAGGCGAGAACGAGACGATGACGGCGCCCCAGTCGGGATCGGGGTGGCGAACGGCGTAGGCGCCCGCGATGGAGGGGAGGGGAGGTCCGTCCAGCGCGGCGAGGAGCGGGGCGAGGGCGGAGAGGATGAGGGCGGCCATGGTTTTCCGCGACATGGGTTCGTGAAGAGGATAGCCTATCGGGAAGCGGATTGCGAGCTCATCCGCGGATGCGGGTCAGAGCCCCTCGAGGAAATCCGCGCGGAGCTCCTCGCTGAAGGCCTTCTCGACGCCGGATTTCCCCTTGAGGCGCTCGAAGGCGCGGACGTCGATGTACTTCAGCGTGAGCGGCCGCTCGATGGAGACGCGGACGGAACCGTCCTCCCAGACGGTCTCGAGCGGATCGATCTTCCCGGGATTCCCGTACTTCTCGACCATGGTCCTGAACACCGAGTAGTGGTCGACGAGGGTCGCGTCGAGGGCGAAGGACATGGCCCAGAGCCTCCCCTCGGAGAACTGGAAGCTCGCTCGCTTGATGAAGGACCGGCCCCGGGCGTCGATGAGCTCGCCCTTGTCCTCCGGGAGGAGCGAGACGTCGGCGTCGCCCTCGTAGTCGATGAGGCCGTCCCGTTTGAGGATGCCCTTCACCTCGTCCAGGCCCATGCCGAGCTCGACGCCCCTGAAGCCGGCCGGGAGGGACGCGAAGGCCGACGCCGGGGCGGGAGAGTAAGCGGGCGCGGAGGAGGGCGCGCGCGGTGACTGGGCGGCCGCGACCGCGGAAGCGATGACCGAGAGGACGATGGCCGCGATCGCGCGGAAGGAAGCATTCATCTCCGTACTCCTCATTTCGAGAGCGCTATCGAGAGGGCCGTGGAGAGCTTGAGCACGTCCGCGTTGCCCTTCCTCACGCGGGCGCAGAGCACCGAGGCTATCCTCGAGAGGAGCTCCACGCCGAGCGCGGGCTCGGAGGCGCAGAGGCGCTCGAAGTCGGACCGCCTCACCTCGTAGAGCGCGCAATCGGCGGCGGCCGTCACGGTAGCGCTCCTCGGCTCGTCTCCGAACATCGACATGTCCCCGAAGACCCCCGAGGGCCCGGGCCTGAGCTTGACCATGGACTTCTCCGCCTGGGAGAAGCCGCCCGATCCTATTTTAAGGGTGAGCTCCTTGGAAACGTCCACGAGGCCCTCGAGGAAGAAGTACATCGAATCGCCGGGCTCGCCCTCGCGCATGATCACGTCGCCGGCCTTGAAGCTCACGCGCTTCCCGATCGACGCGAAGCGCTCGAGCTCCCCGCGGCCGAGGCCGGAGAGGAGCTCTATGGAGGAAAGGGCCCGCAAGTCCCTTCCGGGCGTCGCGCTCATCGCGCGCCCCCGCCCACCACGAAGGCCTCGTCCTCCGCGCGGATGAGGTAGGCGGGGCCGGGGGCGAGCCGCACGTCGCCCGATTCGGCGGCGGGGTCGTCCATGGGGATAGAGGCCTCGCGGAACTTGCGCTTGATGAAGTCGTCGATGGCGGAGCTGTCGTCCGAGACGAGGTCCTGGAGGGAGACGCCCCGCTCGCCCGAGAGGACGCCGAGGAGGACGCCGCGTCCGTTCCTGATGAACCAGTCCGAGGCCTCGAGGAAGGTCCGCCCCACGAGCTCGCGCGGCATCGCCTCGTTCCTGAGCGGGCCCGTCGCGGCCGGGGTGAGGAGGCGCCGGGCGGCCTCGGGGACGCCGCGGGAGGAGACGGAGGAGGAGAGGAGGTAGCCCGAGAATTCCCCGCTCAGGACGATGCCGTCGACGCCGGCCCTCCGGAGGTGGCCCTCGCTCTCGGGCTTCATGACCTCGGCCGAGATGGCCGCGCCCGGGTTCATCGACCTCAGGGCGAGGGCGGCGAGGACGGTCCGGTCGTCGGCGTTAGCCTGGGAGGCGCCGCCGGATTCATCGGGGATGATGATCGCGGCCTTGGCCCTCGAGGCGTCCGCCCGCCTCAGCACGGCCTCGTTGGCGAAGTCGCCGCGCACGAAGCGGAGCTCGAGTGAGGGGAAGCGGGACTTGAGCCCGTCGAACCAATCCCCCTCGGAGCCGTTGACGAGCACGATGACGGACTTGGCTCCCTTTCCGCCGGAGGCCTTGAAGCTCCCGAGGACTGTCTCGGCGTTGCGGTTCCATCCGAGGAGGAGGGCGTGCCCCCTCGCGCTGACGTTCAGCAATCCCTTACCCTCCCTGATGCGCCGCTCCACGAAGAGCGATGCGATAGTGCCCGACGCGAGCGCGGAGGCCGCGAAGCTCGCGAGCATGAAGCCCATGGCGATCCCGCGCCCGCCCGGGCTCGCGGGGACCTTGTCCCCGTAGCCGACCGTGATGTTGGTCACGAAGGACCACCAGAGGCCGTCCCAGAGGTCGCCGAAGGCGCCGTTCCCCGCGGCGCGTTCGACGAGGAACACGATGACCGCGTCCGCGGCGAGGATCGCCGCGAAGGCCCCGAGGACCTTGGGGAGGCCGTTTTTCCGCATGTCGAGGGAGAGCGTCCGGATGTATTCGCCGAGCTTCCGCCGCCCCGCCGTCCGCCGGAGGGGCGGGAAGCCTCCCGCGCGTCGCTTCATGGCCATAGGATTCCTTCTCTCCATGTATCGGCATCCGGGGAGCGGAATTGAGGCGGACGGGCCGGCCCCGTGCTAGAATGGGCCGTGCGCGCCCCCCTGTACGAGGACGCCTGGATCCTCGCCTTCGACAAGCCGAGCGGGCTCAACACCGCGCCCCTCCCCTCGGGCGGAGGCCCCGACCTCCTCACCGAGGTCGTCTCTTCCCGGCCCGAGGTCTCGAGGGCCGGAGGCAGGAAGCCCTGGGAGCCCGGCCTCGTCCACCGTCTGGACCGGGGCACCTCCGGCGTCGTCCTCTTCGCCCGCGGGGAGGCGGCCATGACGGCCCTCCTCGGGCTCCAGGAGGGCGACGCCCTCGTCAAGGAATACCTCGCGCTCTGCGTTCCGGACGGAAGGGGCGTCGAGGGATCGCGGCCTCTCCGCGGCGAGGCCGATCCGTCGGGGGCCATCAGGAGCCGCTTCCGGCCCTACGGTCCCAAGGGCGCCCGGGTCGCGGCCATGGGCGAACCCGTCCCGTGGCCGGGCAGGCTCTACGAGACGCGGATCATCGAGCGGACTCAGGCGGAGGGACGCGTCTCGGTGCGGGCGGCGCTCACGCGGGGCTACCGCCACCAGGTGCGCGCGCACCTCGCGTGGACGGGGACGCCGATTATGGGCGACGCCCTCTACGGTGGCCCCGAGGCTGAGCGCCTCATGCTCCACGCCTTCGCCGTCGAGTTCATCCATCCGTTCACGGGGGAAAGCCTCAGGATCGAGTGCCCGCCTCCTCCCGGCTTCGGCCGGGCCGCCTGACGCCGGCCCTTGCGCCGGAGCGGGGCGCGGCGTAGAGTCCTATCCATGGATTCGAACGGCTCTATCGCCCCGTACCGGGCCGACGACGGCGCGGAGATCTCCGTCAGGGCCTTCCCCGCGCCCCGTCGTCCGCGGGCCCTCCTCCTCGTCGCGCACGGCATGACCGAGCACGCCCTTCGCTACGCGCGGCTCGCGGGCTTCCTCGCCGAGCGCGGCGTGGCGACCCGCGCGCCCGACCACCGCGGCCACGGGCTCAGCGCCGGGGGCGCCGCGGGGCTCGGCTTCATGGCGGAGCGCGGCGGATTCCTCCGCGTGCTGGCGGATCTCGAGGGCATCGCGGAGGAGATGCGCCGCGACGCCCCGGCTCTCCCCCTGTTCGTCCTCGGGCATTCCATGGGCTCCTTCCTGGTCCAGGGCCTCATCGCCCGGAAGGGCTCCCTCTTCTCCGGAGCCGTCCTCTCGGGCACCGCGGGCCCGGGGAATCCCCTTCTCCTCCCCGGCCTCGCCATCGGGGCCCTGACGCGCGCGCTCCGCGGCCCGAGGGCCCGTTCGCCCTTCCTCGCCTCGGTCGCCACGGGCTCCTTCAACGCCGCCTTCAAGCCCGCGCGCACCCCCTTCGACTGGCTCTCGCGCGACCCCGCGGAGGTGGACGCCTTCATGCGCGATCCCCTCTGCGGCTACGTCTGCTCGGTGTCGTACTACATCGACATAGTCGAGGGCCTCCGCTATATACACCGGAAGGACGTGATGGCCCGCATCCCCCGGAAGCTTCCTATTTTGCTCGCGTCGGGCTCGGAGGACCCCGTCGGCGCGGCCCCCGGCACGCTGGATCGCCTCTTCGAGGCCTACCGCCGGCTCGGGATCGAGGACGTGGAGAAACGCGTCTACCCCGGCGCGCGCCACGAGATACTCAACGAGATCAACAGGGACGAGGTCATGGCGGACGTCGCTTCCTGGCTGGAGGCGCGGATACCCTGAGGCCGGCGCGTCCGGGCCCGGGGCGGCGGCGAGGCGCGCGAGGGCCCCGCGCGGCGGGCCATGAACCCGATCCTCCTGCGGCTCGCGCGCCGCCCCGTTGAGCTTCCCGCCCCGTCCCGATATACTGGGCGCGATCCGAAATCATCGTACAGCGAGGTGCATTTGTTCGTCCGCTACGGCGCCGGAAAGGACGGAGGGCTCAAGAAGAAGGCCCTCGTATGGGTCCGCGATGAGCACGGCATTCAACGACAATCGGTATCGGGCGAGGCCCTGAGGATCATCGATCGCCTCAAGTCGAGCGGCCACGCGGCCTATATCGTAGGCGGCGCCGTGCGCGACCTCCTCATCGGCCGCAGGCCCAAGGACTTCGATATCGTCACGGACGCCACTCCCGGCAGGATTAAGAAGCTCTTCTGGAATTCCCGCATCATCGGGCGGCGCTTCCGCCTCGTCCACGTCTTCTTCGACGATCGCATCTACGAGGTCGCGACCTTCCGGTCCCTCAAGGAAGGCTCCGTGGGGAACGACTACGGCGACATGGACGACGACGTCCAGAGGCGCGACTTCACCATGAACGCCCTCTACTACGATCCCAAGGACGAGACGGTCGTCGACTACGTGGGCGGACTCAAGGACATCCGCAAGGGCGTGCTCCGCGCCCTCATACCCCCGGACCGCATTTTCAAGGAAGACCCCGTCCGCATGATCAGGGCCGCCAAGTACGCGGCTTCCACGGGCTTCCGCATCCCCTTCGCCCTCAAGCGGAGGATCAGGGCGGAGTCCGGCCTCCTCGCAGGAGCGTCGACCTCCCGCCTCGCCGAGGAGCTCTCCAAGATCCTCTCCTCGGGCAAGGCGAGGGCCATCTTCGAGCGGCTCATCGACCTCCGGCTCCTCCCGCGCATGCTCCCCGAGGCCGCGTCGCGCTGCGCGCAGGCCGGCGCGCGCGAGGCCTTCCTCGGATCGCTTTCGCGGCTCGACGGAGAGGTCGCCAAGAAGGACGAGCAGCCGCCGGGCCTCAAGCTCTCCTTCTTCCTCGAGACGCTCATCGCCGACAGGGTGGATTGGTCGCTCGACCCGTCCGAGTCCTATCCCGCCGCGCTCCAGGCCGCGCGCGACGCGCTCTGCCCGATGAACCTGCCGCGCGTGGAGACCGAATGCGCGGTCCGCTTCGTATTCAGGCGCCGCGGCATCGCGATCCTTCAGCGCCACATCCGCTCGCGGACCGACGACGCGCGCGAACGCGAGGGGCGCCGCGGCGAAGAGGGCGGGCCGCGGCGGAGCGGCGAGGAACGGGCGCGGCGCGAGCGCCAGGAGCTGGCCGCGGACGCGGGCGGGGAAGCCCGGCCCAAGCGGAAGCGCGGGCGCAGGGGGCGCGGCGGCCGCGGGCGGGGCGGCCAGGGAGAGCGGGGCGCGCAGGACGGCGGAGAGGGCGCGAAGCCTTGACACGCGATTCGGCTCCTCGACATGATTGCGCCATGACGATCGAGTCGCTCAACGCGATGTCCAACGAGGAGCTCATGCGCCTCGCGGACGAGCTCGGGATCGCGGCTCCCCGCGGACTCGACCGGCCCTTCCTCATCATGGAGATCTACGAGGCCGCGCAGGACGCGGCGGCCTCTTCCGCCGACGGGGAGAGCGCCGGCCTCGACCTCAAGAGGTCCGCCGCGAGGGCCGAGGGCGACGGCGCCGATGTCCCGCACGACGCCCCCTCGGAGCTTCCGAGGCGCTACAACGAAAGCTCCATGCGCGCCATGATCCGCGATCCCGAATGGGCCTACATATTCTGGGACGTCAGGGAGGACGAGCGCTCATCGGGCCGCGAAGGCGACCAGCGCTCCCTCTCCGTGCGCATGCTCGAGCTCGCGAACGGCGACGGCGATCCGGCCTCAGCGCTCTCCTGGTTCGATTTCCCCGTACAGGGCGATGACGGCGAGTGGTTCGTGAACCTCCCCGAGGACGGCGCTTCGTACGTGTTCGAGATCGCCGCCCAGGCCGGGAACGAGCGGCGCATCATCGCGCGCTCCAACGCCGTCCGCGCCCCCCGCGCGCGCAGGCCCGAGGACTACGCGCGGCTGCCGCGAAGGACCAGGAACCTCATGGAGCTCGCCGGGCTCCCCGCCGCGGTGACGAGCGAGGAGCGCTCCTCGACGGCGAGGCGCATCATGCCTCTCGAAGAGGAGAGGGGCTAGGAAGCCATGGCGAGCGGTTCCTTCTCCCTGGTGCTGCACGCGCACCTCCCCTTCGTGCGGCACCCCGAGTATCCAGATTTCCTCGAGGAGCGCTGGTTCTTCGAGGCCATGTCGGAGAGTTATCTTCCCTTCCTCGCCGCGCTGAGGCGCCTCGAGGCGGACAAGGTGCCCTTCCGCTTCACGCTCTCCGTCTCCCCGACCCTCCAGGCCATGATGGCCGATCCCCTCCTCGGGCAGCGCTACCTCGCGTACCTCGAGCGGCAGATCGGCTTCGCCTCCCGCGAGGCCGAGCGCTCGCGGGGCAATCCCGCGCGCGAGGCCATCTCCGCGCTCTACGCCGAGCTCTACGCCGCCGACCGCGAGGCCTTCGCGACGGAGTACGAGTGCAACGTCCTCAAGGGCTTCGATTTCTTCAACAAGAAGGGCCGCATCGAGCTCATCACCACGACGGCCACCCACGCCTTCATGCCCGCCTTCGCGGACAGGGCGGAAGCGGCCTCCGCGCAGATCGAGACCGCGCTCATCTCGCACCGGAAGAACTTCGGGCGCAGCCCCGCGGGGATCTGGCTCCCCCACCTCGGCTACGCGCCCGGGCTCGAGGGGCTCCTCAAGTCCTACAACCTCGCCTACGCGGTCGCCGACCACCGCTCAGTGCTCTGGGCCGAGCCCGCTCCCTTCGCCGCCACCTTCGCGCCCGTGCGCTGCCCCAACGGCTTCGCGCTCTTCCCGCGGGACGCCGAGTGCTCCCGCGACCTCGGGGACCGCAAGGAAGGATATCCGGCCTCGCCCGGCTACCGCGACTTCTACCGCGACCTCGGCTACGAGCTCGACGAGGCCGCCGTGCGCGAGTTCCTCCCCGACGGCAAGACCCGCGTTCCCACCGGCTTCAAGTACTGCGCCGTCGGCGGCGAGGGGCCCGAGTCCTACGACCCCGCGCGCGCCATGCGCCTCGCGGCCGAGCACGCCAAGAATTTCGTCTACAAACGGGTCATGACCTTCTCCCGCGCGGGCGCCGAGATGGAGCGCCCGCCCCTCGTCCTCGCGGCCTACGACATGGAGCTCTTCGGCCATTGGTGGTTCGAGGGCATCGCCTGGCTCGAGGCCCTGTTCCGCGAGATCGCGTCCCGTCCCGAGGAGATCAGGGCGGTCACGCCCTCGGACTGCCTCGCGGGCGACTGCGAGTTCCAGGTCCTGAAGCCAGAGGCCGCCTCGGCCTCCGAAGACGGCCACTCCACTTCCTGGACCGAGGGCGGAAACGCCTGGGCCTGGCGGCACGTCGTGAAGGCGGGCGAGCGGATGGTCGAGCTGGCCGAGCGCTTCCCCAATGAATCCGGCCTCAAGGAGCGCGCCTTGAACCAGGCCGCCCGCGAGGCCCTCCTCTCGCAGTCCTCCGACTGGCTCCAGCTCATGCGCGACGCCTCCACGGCGCCCTTCGCGCGGTCCGAGCTCGAGGCGTCCCTCCTCGCCTTCAACCGAATCTACGATATGCTCTCGCGCAACGCCATTGCCACCGAATGGCTCACCCGCCTCGAGAAGAAGGACAACCTCTTCCCCTTCATCAACTACCGGATGTACCGAAAGAAGAAGTAGGACGGGCCCCCGAGCGGGAAGCGTCCGCTCGGATCAGTCCGAAGGAGCCTCCGGCAAGCCCGCGATGTAGTCGCCCGAGTATCCGTATCCTGAACGGTTGCCGCGGAACGCAGACTCGGCGCAGCCTGAGCCGAGAGGATAGAGCCTGACCCGATCGAATTCGTAATCCTTCGTTTTCGAGCCCTCGATGCTGTACTCGAGGATCTGCACGTACGTGAAGGTCGCGACGAAGACGCCCTCGGCCTCGTCGTAATCCCAGGAGCCGTACGCCGAGTCCGTGGCGATGGAGGCTTCTTTGTATCCGGCCAGTTTGCCGTCCTGGTTGAGGTTGAATACGAAAACCGGATCCTCGACGACGACATTCAGGCTTTTCTCTCCGTCGAAAGAACGCAGCGGGTAGCGGCCTCCCTCGTATCCGACCCGCGCGGGAAGATCGAGGGGGAGGGGAATGCCGTCGCAGAGGAAGGAAATCCCCGAGAGGCAGGTATCGTCGTACTTGTCGCCTCGGTAGACGTCCTCGATCGTGAGCGTGATCTCGTCGTTTCGGGCGTCGATGACGAGCGGGGCGGACAGCGTAGCGAGCTGTTCAGTCATGCCGTCGGCGAGATCGACCGCGACCGGCTCGCTCCCTTCCGCGCGGAGGCTCAAGCGCCGGACCCTGTTATTGGCCTTGAAGAATTTCTCGTCGAAATAGCCGGACATGACGCGTATCGCTTCGATCCTTATTTCGGCATCGGGGAAACGCATGAAATCGAAACAGAAGGTCACGGTTTCGCCCTTGCCAGGCCCCTTAGCGGCCTCGGCCCAGGCGGTGCGCGGATCGTCGTCCAGGATGTTATAGGGCGAGTAGCGTATCCGCCGTTCCGATAGGGGCGGCCGCGCGCCGGGATCGTCGGGCAGGGTCGAGCTCGCGAGGAGGGTGACGGGCAGGGGGGCCTCGTTCGCGGAGATGTAGGCCCTGAGTTCCTCTTCCGTTTGGACGTACTCGCCGTTCTCCGGTTCCTCCGTCCCTTCCTCCGCCGGAACGGGGCTCGCGGGCGGCGAGGCCTTCCCGGCGCGGCCGCGGCAGGAAGCCAAGGAGAGGAAGCAGGCGAAGACGGCGAGCGCGGCTGGAAGGGCGCGCGTTTTCCTGGATCGGGCCTCTCGGGGGGAATGGATCATGCCCTCATGGTAGACGTGGCCTGGGCCGCGGTCAAGGTTCGCCGCGCCGCGACCGGCCGCGCCCGGAGGCGCCCGCTAGCGATCCAAGCCCAGGATGCGGTTCACCTCGTGGCGGATGTCGGAGGCCACGGGAGGGCAGCCCTTGATGAAGATCCCGCATTCGGATCTCTTGTGCGTGCAGTTGCCGATGAGGAGGCTGTCCGCGCTCGCTTGTCCGATCGCCTTCCCGATCGAGATCCTGAGGGGCCGCTCGGGGGAGAGGTAGTCGGCGTATTCCGCGTAGTAGCGCTTGAGGAACATGAGGACCGTGGAGAGGCAGGCGCTGCAGGATTCCTTGTCCTCGACCACGACGTTCGCGTACTCGAGCGAGACCTTGGTGGGCGGCGGCTGGAAACGCTCCGCCATGCGGGCGTAGCCGGGCGGGTCCACGGAGACGGGGCTCGCGGCCCGGTCGTACCGCGGGTCTATCGCCGAGAGCGTCCGGAGGGTTTCAACGAGGTGATGGACCCCCGCGGGATCGAAGCCCATGAGCTCGACGGCTACCGCGTCCGCCGCGAGGCAGTCGCGCGAGGCGATGACGAGTCCCGCCGCCTTGGCCTCGCCCACGGCGGGCCCGAGGCCCTCCTGGGCGATCGTGCCGTCGATCAGGGTCAGGTCCGGCATGAGGATCCGCGCCATGTCCGAGATCGCCGCGTCGAGGGGCTTCACGGGAGGCGCGATCGATTCCGAAGGCGGGAGCTGGTGGAGCCTCACCTTCTCGCGCTCGAAGAGGCAGCCCTTCATGTTCTTGAGGCCGAGGGAGACCTGGGTGTGCATGTGCGTCTTCATCACCGGGATGGAGACCACGTAGTTGTCCGCGAGGACTTCCTTGCAGACGCGGAGGCTCTGCACGACGCGGCCGCCCGGCACCTCGACGCGCTCGGGCTTCTCGGCGTCCAGGTCCAGGAGGGGGACGCCGCGCGCGCGCGCGACCTCGGCGATGCCGCATTTCTCCAGGGCCGCCAGGGCCTTCACGCCCAGGATGGGGCTCTCGGCGACCACGATGCCGGAGCAGCCCCTGTCCTTAAAGAAGTCGATCGCCGCGGCCACGACCTCCGGGCTCGTGTCGATCCCGCTCCGCGGCTCCGCCATCCTGCCGGCGTTCGGCTTGAGGAAGATCCGCTTGCCGCCCAGCTCCCCGGAATCGATCCCGAGGGCCTCGAGCGCGTCGCGCGCGACTCTGTATCCGTCATCGCCCTTGCGGACGACGACTCGGTTGAAAAAGCCGCTTTTCAAATAACGCCCCTCGCGCGAGCCTCGGAGCCGGCCGCCTCCCGGATGGTTTTCGTCATGCTCGTGGTACCCCTTCGCGGCCTTAGTCGATCGCGGGATACTATACCGGAGCGGACGGGCTCTGCCAAGAAACGTGGGCGCGGGGAGGCCGTTCCGCTAGATGTTCCGGCTGTCCCAGGCCCAGTGGAGAAGGGCCTGACGCTGGCGGACGCGGCAGGAGAGGTCGCCCGGATCGCAATGCGCCTTGATCTGCGCGGCGTGACGGGTCATCGCCTTCCAGCGGGCGATCTGGCGCTCGTCGTCGGGGCCGCGGCGGCCCATCCAGTAACGGCAGTACCACTGGAACCAGCCCCTCGGATCGTCCGGATGGATCCAGCCCCTCGCGCGCCAGTAGGAAAGGGGCTTGGAGGCGTTCACGAGGAAGTAATTGAGTTCGCTCCGGTGCTCTTCGTGGCAGAGCCTCGCGCGCTCGTACCAGGAGGGAGGGAATTCCGCGGCGCAATCGGTCATGTACTTTCCGCCGAAGACGCCGAGGGCGAGGAGCTTCCCGGGAGATAGCTCGGGCTTGAAATCCGCGTGGAAATTCCGGCCCCGCGGTTCAGTCAGGAAATACCGGTAACCGCGTTGCATGAGATCGTTCACTATCACTTCAACGGCTTTCATGAAGCTCCATCCCGTGAGAGGATACTAGCGAGCGCATCGCGGGGCAAGCCGTGGCATCGCGGAGGAAGCCCTTCGGAGCCCGATGGAAAAAATACGCGTAAGGATCCAGAATATCCCTCCCAGGATGGACAGGAAGTCCATGCCGGGAAGGAGCGCTCGTCCATGACGAACCCGGTGTTCGGTTTCCTGAATACGATTAAGCTGCGCCTGGCGGGAAGAATCCGTTTCGACGCCGGCGCGGTCGGGAAGAAGATCGAGACGCCCGATGGAAAGGCATTCACCGTTTTCCGCAGGGTAGAGGTACGGAGCGGAGACGCCGCCGATCCGGAGGCCTATTTCCTGATCCGATTCAAGCCCGTCGATATGGGGCCGGAGGAGAATATCGAATTCTCCAAGAAGCCCATGACGGTGTTCATGGGCTTCACCGGGTTCCGGTCGAAGTACTGGGCGGTGGATTATGAGTCCGGATTATGCCAGGGTTTGTACGAATGGCGGAGGATCGAGGACGCGGAGCGGTATTCGAAATCCATAGCGATGAGATTCATGACCCGCCGATCCGATCCGTCCTCGGTTTCCTGGAGAATCATCGATAGACGAAAAGAATCTTTCGAATTCACGATCAGCGGATAGGGCACCGAAGTAAACGCTCGGCGATGGCCTTGATTTGCTAGGTGGTATGTGTCATCGAAGGCGAGTTGAGAGGGCACCGAAGTAAACGCTCGGCTAAGGCCTCGCTAGATGGGAATAAACGCGCGCCTT
>CAYNQK010000049.1:0-21611 GCA_964399285.1 uncultured Spirochaetales bacterium
CATGGAGCGGATGGCGGATATAAGCTGATTCCGGATCGGGCGCCGTAGGCGCCCGGCCGGGGACATAACGGCGGGGACGGCCCCAGGGCCGGACACCCGATGCGCGGAGTCGAGTCCGCGCGCGCTTCAACGAACTGTGGGAGGGGAGTACGAAGCAGCGCACGCTCGCGGCCGTCGTGGCCGCAGTCTACGTACTCATCATACCCCCGTCCCGCGACTCCAGGGGATAACCGTCCCGCGCGGCGGGGGCCCCGGGGGCCGCGTCTCCAGGGGAAAACCGTCCCGCGCGGCGGGGGCCCCGGCTTCTGCCACCGCTCCGGCCGCTGACGCGAGCCCCGGGCCGGCGGCGGAGGGCGGCGCGGCTGCGGCCGCGAGCCCTGGAGCTTCCGCGCGCCCGGCGCTCCCGGACGAGCGGACCCTGACCCTCGGGGGCGGGGACGAGGGGACGGCGGCCCCGCGCGCGGGAGCCGGCTCCTCGTCCCGACTCTGGCCCTTCTTCCAGATGATCATCATCCTCGGGCTCACCGCCCTCGCCGTGTACGGGATCGCCATGCTCCTCCTCAGGGCGAGGAAAAAGCCGGGCGTTTCCCGGCCGGGCGTGGCGGTCCTCGCGACCACGGCCCTCGCGCCGGGGAAATCCGTCCACGTGATCAAGGCCGGGACCAAGGGCTATCTCATCGG
Source organism: uncultured Spirochaetales bacterium (assembly GCA_964399285.1). Lineage (GTDB taxonomy): Bacteria > Spirochaetota > Spirochaetia > Treponematales > JBGSOB01 > CAYNQK01. The sequence continues at coordinate 682 of CAYNQK010000049.1, forward strand.
GGCCGCGGACCACGCGGTCTCGCTCATCGCCGAGGTGCAGGACAAGGAGTACCTCGACGCGCTGGAGCTCGAGGCGCAGAAGTCGCCCAAGGGGGGCACGGGCCTCTTCGAGGCCTTCCTCCGCGGGCTCGCCGGGAACAGGGCGCTCCGCGGCGTCAAGAAAGGGAGCTCGGACCAGCTGGATTTCATATCGAGGCAGAAGGACAGGCTCAAGGGCCTCTGACGGCCGGACGAGCCTCCCCGCGCGCGGGGGAGGCGGCCGCGGAAGGCGGCGGGAACGCGCGATGCTTTCGGGAGGGGGCATGAGGGCAATACGGATCGCCATAATCCTATCTTTTCTCTGTTCCCTCGGCCTCGCGGCGCAGCCCTTCCCGGAGGGGCCGGCCGACTCGGCGAGGCGCGTCCCCGTTCCGACCGCCCCGGCCGTCTCGGGCGCGCAGGGGACGACGTCCTTCCCGACGGGAGCCCTCCCCTCGGTGCCCTTCGTGGACCTCCGGGTGCGGAACCCCGCCACGGGCAAGGAAACGGCCTTCTCGATCCAGCTCCTCCTCCTCCTCACGGTGCTCTCGCTCGCGCCCTCGCTCATCATCCTCCTCACGAGCTTCCTCCGGATCTCCATCGTCCTGGACTTCGTGAAGCGGGCGCTCTCGCTCCAGCAGGCGCCGCCCAACCAGGTCATCATGGGGATCTCGCTCTTCCTCACGATTTTCATCATGTGGCCGGTCTTCGACCGGATCAACGCCGACGCCCTCCAGCCCCTCTCCCGCGGGGAGATCCAGGTCTCGGAGGCCTATTCCGCGGCGGAGCGGCCCCTCAGGGCCTTCATGTACGCGCAGATGGCCGACGACACGGACAATATAAGGCTCTTCATGTCCATGCGCGGACTCCCCAAGCCGAACACCCTCGCGGACGTCCCGACCTACGTCCTCATCCCGGCCTTCATCCTCAACGAGCTCACGCGGGCCTTCGAGATAGGGATACTGCTCTTCATACCTTTCATCGTGATCGACATGGTCGTGGCGTCGGTCCTCATGTCCATGGGCATGATCATGCTGCCGCCGGTGATGATCTCGATGCCCTTCAAGATCATTCTCTTCGTCGCCATGGACGGATGGGACCTCCTCACGCGGGAAGTCATCGCGTCCTTCGCGCTCATGTAGGAAAGGAGGCGGGATGGGAATCGGAGAAGCCGTGGCCGTCTTCCGCGGCGGGATAATGCAGGTCGTCGTGCTGGCGGCGCCCATACTCCTCATCGCCATGGCGGTGGGGCTCGTCGTGTCCATCATCCAGGCCACGACCTCGATCCAGGAGCAGACCCTGACCTTCGTGCCCAAGATCGCCGCGATCCTGATCGCGCTCTTCCTCCTCGGGGGATGGATGATCTCGACGCTCAGGGAGTACTCGGTGGCCCTCTTCTCGACGATCTCGGAGCTCAGGTAGGCGCATGCTCGCGGACCTGGTGCTCAACGCCCAGCTCTTCTTCCTCATCGGAGCCCGCGTGCTCGCCATCGTGGAGACCGCGCCGCTCCTCTCCTCGGACTCGGTGCCGCAGATGGCCAAGGTGGCCCTCGCGGGCTTCGCGGCCTTCGCGGTCTTCCCCTGGGTCAAGGACGCGGGGTACCCCATCCCGGACTCCGGAACGGCCTACGCCCTCCTCGTGCTCGGCGAGGCCGCCATCGGCCTCATCATCGGCTTCTTCCTCACGGTCTTCTACGCCGCCTTCATGATGGCGGGGCAGCTCTTCTCCCTCCAGATGGGATTCGGCGCCTCGGAGACCTTCGATCCCCTCGCGCAGATCGAGATCCCCCTCGTGGGGCAGTTCCTCAACCTCGCGGCCATGTTCGTCATGGTGACGACGGGCGGTATGAGGACCCTCTTCCTCACGGGCGTGCGCGGCTCCTTCATGGCCATGCGCGCCGTCGACCTCGCCTCGCGGAGGGAGAACCTCTTAGGCTACGTGATCCGCTCGGGGTCGGACCTCTTCGTCCAGGCCCTCATCCTCTCGATGCCCATACTGGGGGCGCTCTTCATCATATCGGTGGTGACGGGGCTCCTCTCCAAGGCCGCGCCCCAGATGAACCTCCTCACGGAGGGCTTCCCCCTTTCCATCATGACCGCATTCCTCCTCATCGTGGCCTCCATGCCCTTCATGATGGAGGCCTTCTCCAGGCTGATCTCGAACGGGTTCGGCATGATCGGGCGCATCGTCGCCGGGGCCTCGCCGTGACCGGCGTCCGCGCCGTGACCGGCGTCCGCGCCGCCGGCCTCGCCTTCGCGGACGCGCTCGCGGTCCTCGTCCCCTCGACGGGGCGCCACGTCCCGGCTCCGGGCCGCGGGCGCGCGGACGAGGCGCGCGGATACCTCAAGGTCCACCTCCAGTGGTTCGCCGCGGAGGACGAGGGCAGGACCGAGGACCCGACCGAATACAGGATCAAGAAGGCCCGGGAGGAGGGCCGGATCGCCAAGAGCCAGGAGCTCGTGGGCGCCCTGGGGCTCCTTCTCCCCTTCATGACCCTCGTTATCGCGGCGCCCTCCATGCTCGGGACCATGGGCGACATGCTGAGGCACTTCTTCTCACTCGCTTCCGACGCGAGCCCCGTGGGGCAGGGGAAGGCCATCGCCGCGGACGCCCTGGGCTACTTCGTCCGGCTCGCGACGCCCATCGCGGCCGTCGCGGTGGTGAGCGCACTCGCCTCCAACCTCCTCCAGGTGGGCTTCAACTTCACGGTGAAGCCGATCACCCCCGACTTCTCGAGGATCGTTCCGCGCTTCGGGCAGTACTTCAAGCGGACCCTCTTCTCCCTCGAGGGCGCGTACAACCTGGGGAAGTCGATCGTGAAGGTGGCGGTCATCGTCATCGTGGCCTGGCTCAACCTGAACGCGGAATTCGGGAAGCTCGCCAGCCTCTACACCCTTATGCCGCTCGACGCCCTGGAGTACGTCTCCGGGATCGCGGTCAGGGTCGTCCTCGAGTGCGCCCTCGTCCTCCTCGCCTTCTCCGTCCCGGACCTCCTCTTCCAGCGCTGGCAGTACCGGGAGCAGCTCAAGATGACCAAGGAGGAGGTCAAGGAGGAGCGGAAGATGTACGAGGGCGACCCCCTCGTCAAGGGACGCCTCCGCGACCGGATGCGGGAGCTCCTCCAGCGGAACATCGCCAAGGTGGTGCCCGAGTCCACGGTGGTGGTCACGAACCCCACCCACTACGCCGTGGCCCTCAAGTGGGAGGAGGCCGCGATGGCCGCCCCCGAGGTGACGGCGAAGGGCGCTGACGAGGTCGCGCTCAGGATCAGGAAGATCGCGGGCGAATCCGGCGTGCCGGTGGTTGAGAACCGGCCGCTCGCGCGCGCCCTCTACGCGGAGGCGGAGATCGGCGACGCGATCCCGGAGAAATACTACGAGGCCATCGCGGGCCTCATCGCCCACGTGTACATGATGGACGAGAAGAAGCGCGCGGCGGCGTCCGCGGCGGTCGCGGGATGACGGGGGTCGCTGATGGCGGACGTTAGGAACGCCGTGAGGGCGGCCTTCGGGCAGAGCCAGCGGGACGCGGCCGTGATGGCATCGGTGGTGGCCGCGGTCTTCATGATCGTGATCCCCCTGCCCACGGTCCTGCTCGACGTCCTCATGGCCCTCAACCTCGTGGTCGGGGTGCTCATCCTCCTCATCGTGCTCAACACGAGGAAGGCCATCGAGTTCAGCATCTTCCCGACCATGATCCTCGTGACCACGGTCTTCGGTCTCGCGCTCAACATCTCCTCCACCCGGCTCATCATCTCGCTCGGCGAGGAATTCGACGGGCGCATGATCAGGGCCTTCTCGAGCTTCGTCGTGGGCTCGACGGGGGCCCAGGGCCTCGTGATCGGCTTCGTGATCTTCATCATCATCATCGCGATGCAGGCCATCGTAATCACGAAGGGCGCCACGCGCATCGCCGAGGTCGCCGCCCGCTTCACGCTGGACGGCTACCCCGCAAAGCAGATGGCCATCGAGGCCGAGTACAACTCGGGGGCGATCAGCGAGGACGAGGCCAAGAAGAGGAAGGAGGACCTCCAGAAGGAGATCAACTTCTACGGGCAGATGGACGGAGCCTCCAAATTCGTCTCGGGCAACGTGAAGCTCGGGATCTTCATCTCGCTCGTGAACCTCGTGGCCGGATTCGTGGTGGGGATGGTTTTCAGGCAGGAGAGCTTCCAGACGGCCGCCTCCACCTACACGATCCTCACCATCGGCGACGGCCTCCTCTCGCAGATACCGGCCCTCTTAGTCTCGATCTCCACGGGCATCATCGTCACGCGGGCCAATTCCGAGGGCAGCTTCGGGGACGAGGTGGGGAGCCAGTTCTCCCGGAACTCCCTCATGTACTGGGTGGCCGCGGGCGTCCTCTTCGTCCTGTCCTTCCTCAAGGGCTTCCCCTGGTACGTGCTCATCCCGCTCTCGGGCGGCCTCGGCTTCATCGGCTTCAGGCTCGGGCGCTCGGAGAGGAAGAAGGCGAGCGCCGAGACCGCCAAGGTCCAGGACTCGGGGAAGAAGGAGAAGGCGCCGGCGGAACTCTCGCCCATCGTGCCCCTCGATCCCATCTCGCTCGAGCTCGGCTACGGCCTCATCCCGCTCGTGGACCGGGACAAGGGAGCCGAGCTCCTCGAGCGCGTCACGAGGATCAGGCGGGAATCGGCCCTGGACATGGGGCTCGTGGTGCCGCACATCCGCATCATCGACAACATGCGGCTCGAGCCGAGCGAGTACTGCTTCAAGATCAAGGGCGTGGAGGTGGGCCGCGGGACCATCCGGATGGGCTTCTACCTTTCCATCAACCCGGGCGGCGCCACGGAGGACATCCAGGGGGAGCGGACCAAGGACCCGGCTTTCGGGCTCCCCGCGCTCTGGATAGCGGAGGAGGACCGCGAGGCGGCGGAGCGGGCCGGGTACACGGTCGTGGATCCTCCCTCCATCATCGCGACCCACCTCACGGAGATCATCAAGCGCCACGCGGCGGAGATACTCGGGCGGCAGGAGGTCCAGGCCATCGTCGACGCCCTCAGGAAGGACTACCCCGCGGTCGTGGACGAGGCGATGAAGGGCCTGGGGATCGGCGAGATCCAGAAGGTCCTCCAGGGGCTCCTCCGGGAGCAGGTGTCCATCAGGAACATGGTGGTCATCCTCGAGACCCTCGCGGATTACGCGGGCGTCACGAGGGATCCGGGCTTCCTCGTGGAGAAGGCCCGGCAGGCGCTGGGCCGGCAGATCTGCCTCCAGTACGCGGACGCGGAGAAGACCCTCAAGGTCCTCACCCTCGCGCCCGAGCTCGAGCAGAGGATCATCGACGCGCGGGTGGACGGGTCGCGCGGAGCGGCCGCCGCCCTCGAGCCCGCGGCGCAGCGGCAATGGATCAACGCGCTCATGCAGGCGGTGAGGGGCGTGCAGGAGCGCGGCCTCTTCCCGCTCGTCCTCGTGTCCGAGGCGGCGAGGGCCCTCGTGAAGGCCTCGTCCGAGCGCGAGATCCCCGACCTGGTCGTGCTCTCGGTCCTGGAGATCGTGAGCGACATGAAGGTCGAGGTCGTCGGGGAGATACGGACGGAATGAACGGGAAAGCGGGAGGACGAAGGGACTGAGCATGGAATATTTCACCGAGACGGCGGAGACGCATTCGAAGGCCATGGAGAAGGTGAGGGCGAAGTACGGGGACGCGGCGCGCATCCTCATGCGGAAGCCCGTGAGGATACCCGGGCTCTTCGGCATATTCTACAAGGACGGAGTCGAGGTGCAGGGCTACCTCGCGCCCGAGCGCGCGCGCGAGCGCGTCGAGGAGAAGCGGGGCGACCTCGAGGAGGAGAAGCGCAAGATCCTCGCGCAGGCCCGCACGGACCAGGCCGCCCAGGCGCTCGAGCGGATGGCCAAGGACATACAGGCGATCAAGGAGCGCGTGGAGAGCGGGCCGGCCGAGGGCCGCTCGGGCGCGGAGCACCCGAACCTCGACAGGATCGCGGGGCTCCTCGACCTCAACGACTTCTCCTCCGCCTACCGGGACGAGCTCGTGGAGCGGGCGAGGAAGGAATTCTCCCTCGCGGAGCTCGAGGACTTCTTTCCCCTCCAGGACGCCGTGCTCCGCTGGATCGGAGAGGGCGTCGAGGTCTTTCACGAGGAGAAGGCCGCGGATCGGAAGCAGGGGCCGAGGATCCTCGTCCTCGTCGGGCCCACGGGCGTGGGCAAGTCCACGACCATCGCCAAGCTGGCCGCCACCTTCTCCGTCAGGAAGACGGGCGAGCGGCAGACCTCCGTGCGGATCGTGAGCATCGACAACTACCGGATCGGCGCGAAGGCGCAGATGGAGACCTACGCGGAGATCATGAGGGTGCCCTTCAGCTCCGTGGAGACCTTCGACGACCTCAAGAAGACGATCGACCTTCACCGGGAGGACGCCGACGTCCTCCTCGTGGACACCATCGGGAAGAGCCCGAAGGATTCGGTGAAGCTCGCGGAGATGAAGGACATCCTCGCGGCCTGCGGGCCGGGCGCCGAGCCGCACCTCGCGATGTCCGCGGCCACCAAGGCCAAGGACATGCTCGAGATCATGCGGCAGTTCGAGCCCTTCGGCTACCGTTCCGCGGTGGTGACCAAGATGGACGAGACGATGCACGTGGGGAACGTGCTCTCGGCCCTCCGGGAGCGGCATTGCCCGGTATCCTTCATCACCACGGGGCAGCGGGTCCCGGTGGACATCGAGCGCGCGACCGTCATGCGGTTCCTCCTCTCGCTAGAGGGTTTCCGCGTGAACAGGATGGAGTTCGACAAGCTCTTCCCCGAGGGCGGGAAGGGGAGGATGTGGTCGTGACGACGACTGGCTCAGGATTCGCCGGCGGAGCGGCCGGCGCCGGCGGGAGGGACGCGTAACGGGTATGGAAGACCAGGCCGAGAAGCTCAGGGAGCTCATGAAGCAGGCGCCCGCGCCCCAGGCGCAGAAGCGCACGAGGATCATCGCGGTCGCGTCCGGCAAGGGCGGGGTGGGGAAGACGAACGTCTCCGTGAACCTCGCCATCGCTTACGCGAGGCAGGGGAAGAAGGTGATCGTCATGGACGCGGACCTCGGGCTCGCGAACGTGAACGTCATGCTCAACATGATCCCCAAGTACAACCTGTACCACGTGATCAGGAAGCAGAAGTCCATGAGGGACATCATCCTCGACACCGAGTACGGGATCAGGATCGTGGCGGGGGCCTCGGGATTCTCCAAGATCGCGAACCTGAACGAGGAGGAGCGGCAGAACTTCATATCGGAGCTCTACACCCTCTCGTCGGCGGACATCGTGATCATAGACACGGCGGCCGGGGTGTCCAGCAACGTCCTGGACTTCGTGGCCGCCGCGGACGACGCCATCATCGTGACGACGCCCGAGCCCACGGCCATCACTGACGCCTACGGAATCATCAAGATCATCGCCACGGAGATAGAGAACCTCAACATGGGCCTCAAGCTCATCGTGAACCGCGTGAAGACCGTCACCGAGGGCAAGCGCGTGGCCGAGCGGATCATCAACATTTCCGGCCAGTTCCTCAACCTCAAGGTGGAATACCTGGGCTGCATCTACGACGACCCGGCGGTGAGCCACGCGGTGCTGAGGCAGAAGCCCTTCATCGCCCTCGATCCCAAGAGCAAGGCCAGCATATCCATCCATCACCTCGTGGGAAGGATCGAGAAGAACGACGTCCGGATGGAACCGGGCATCCAGCGCTTCATAAACAAGTTCTTCGGGCGGGATTGAAAAAAAGCCTTAACTTGACGAGCGCTCGGATTATGCCGTAATCTACGGGGAAGGAGTGAAGGTGTCCATCGAGTGGAAGATGCCGGCCATCGCGGCCGCGGCCGCGTTCGTCCTCGCGATCCTCATCGGCATCTTCGCTGGAGCGTCGTTCTGGACGCTCCTCCTCAGGTCCTTCCTCACGGGAATTGGGAGCGGGCTGGCCGCTTTCGGCCTGCGGTGGCTCGCGGTGAAGTTCCTCGAGGCGCCGGCTCAAGAGGCCCCCGGGCGGGAGACGGGGCGGAACGTCGACCTCAGGGTCGGCGACGAGGCCGCCCCGGAGGCGCGGGCGGCTTCCGATGAGCGCGCCGCCCAGGAGGAACGCGCGGCCCGCGCGAGGGAGGAGCGGCCGGCGACGGACGAAGGAGAGGCCGCGGTCGAGCGCGCCGACGAGGCGGTCTCCGCGGAGGATGAAAGCCCCCGCGAGGACATCCTCGCCGAGGAGCTCGAGGAGCTCAAGGCCTCCCCGATCCTCAAGGAGGCCGAGGAGGAGGAGCGGACCTACGCGCCCGTTCGGCCTCCCGAGGCCATCGACGACGTGGACGTCCTGCCGGACCTGGACGTCTTCACCGACGCCTTCGCGCCGCCCTCGGTCGACGGCGGCGAATCCGAGGCTCCGGTCGACGCCGCCCCGTCGCGCCCGTCGGGAGGCGGCGGCAAGGGAGCGGCGGCCGGCGACGATCCCGGCGTCCTCGCGCAGGCCGTGCGGACGATCCTGACGAGGGAGCGGAAAGGATGAAAACGATGTCGAACGCCCCGCTTGACCAGAAGGCCGAGGACGAGCTTTGGGCGGCCTATAAGAGGGACCGCGATCCGAAGCTCCGCGACATGTTCATCCGGCAGTACGCCCCGCTCGTGAAGTACGTCGCGGGGAAGGTGGCCCAGGGGATGCCCCACAACGTCGAGTTCGACGACCTCGTGGGCTTCGGCGTCTTCGGCCTCCTCGACGCCATCGACAAGTACGACCCTGACAAGGCGGTCAAGTTCAAGACCTACGCCGTCACGCGCATCAGGGGAGCGATCTTCGACGAGCTCAGGTCCATCGACTGGGTTCCCCGCTCGATCAGGCAGAAGACCCGGGAGATCGAGGAGACGATCGTCGCCCTCGAGGCCAAGCTCGGGAGGACGGCCACGGACGCGGAGATCGCGGGCTCCCTCGGGGTGAGCGAGGAGGAGCTCCAGCAGACCCTCCTCAAGATCTCGGGCACCTCGGTCCTTTCCCTCAACGACGTTTGGTACCTCGGGGACGATTCCGACAAGATCTCCATAGGGGAGAGCATCGAGTCCCCCGCGTCCCTCAACCCGGACACGATCGTCGAGAAGGACGAGATCAAGCGCGTCATCATCCAATCCATCAACGAGCTCCCCGACAAGGAGAAGAAGGTCCTCGTCCTCTACTACTACGAGGACCTGACGCTCAAGGAGATCGGGCAGGTCCTCGACGTCACCGAGTCGCGCGTGTCGCAGCTGCACACCAAGGCGATCCTCAGGCTCAGGACGAAGCTGACCTCACTCAAGAAGGGGATCTTCTAGCCGTGAGGGGCTCCATCGGACTCGGCAGGGTGCGGGAGCTCATGGCCCGGTACCTCGAGCAGGACGGGGGTAGGCAGACCCTCGAGCTCGAGGGCGCCTCCGTGGAGGAGGTCCTCAAGAACGCGTCCATCCAGCTCTCCGTGCCCGTGAAGCGGCTCGAGTACTCCGTGATCGAGGAGGGGAACCCCGGGATCATGGGAGTCGGGCGCAAGCCATGGAGGGTCCGCGTCTGCGAGACGGCCGAGAAGCAGGCCGTCCAGGCCGAGGAGGCCGAGGCCGAGGGCGACGAGGAGGGCATGGAGAACCTCGTCAAGGACAAGGACGGGGAAGCCCTGGTGCGCCTCGCGCCCGAGGGAGCCCTCCTCAAGGTCACCTCGCCGATAGGGCACGGGAAGCGGGCCACCGAGAAGCAGGCGGTCGAGCGGCTCGCCTCGCGGAACGTCCGCGAATTCGACCAGGTCCTCGTCTCCAAGACCGTGAAGGAGGCCGAGGGCCAGTGGGTCATCGTCGGCGAGTACATCCAGAATCCCGCGAACGACGCCGTCGTGTCCTGCGAGGTGGTCGAGGGCGACATGAAGGCCATGATCGTGGTGATGCCCCCCGGGCCCGGCGGCTGCGACCTCTCCCGCGAGGTGATCCTGGGATCCCTCAGGCAGAACCGCGTGGTCTACGGCGTCAGGGACGACTACATCGAGGACTTCGTCGACCATCCGCGCTACAAGGCGCAGGTCCTCGTCGCCGAGGGCGACAAGCCCGCGAACGGCAAGGACGCCTCCGTCCAGCTCTTCTTCGAGATGGACCAGGCCAAGATCAAGCTCAAGGAGGGGGCCTCGGGGAGGGTCAACTTCAAGGAGCTCAACCTCATCAAGAACGTGGTGGCCAACCAGCCGCTCGGCAAGAAGATCCCCGCGCAGGCGGGGCAGAACGGGAGGACGGTGACCGGCAAGCTCCTCCCCGCCAAGAACGGGAGGGACGTGCCCGTCCAGCTCGGCAAGAACGTCCACATGGACGAGAAGACCCTCACCATCATCTCCGACATAAACGGCCAGGTGATGATGACGAACGGGCGGGTCAGCGTCGAGGAGATATACACCGTCAACGGCGACGTGAACCTCCGGACGGGCAACATCGTCTTCCTCGGGACCGTCCTCATCAAGGGGAACGTGGACGACGGCTTCTCCGTGAAGGCCTCTGGCAACATCGAGGTGGCGGGGAGCGTCGGAAAGGCGGACCTCGAGGCCGAAGGGGACATCGTCGTGCACCAGGGCATCGCGGCCAAGACGGGCGGCCGCGTCAGGGCGGGCAGGTCGGTCTGGGCGAGGTTCATCGAGAACGCCCGCGTGGAGGCCGGCGAGTACGTGGTGGTGTCGGACGGCATCATCAACTCCTCGGTGGATTCCAACAAGAAGATCATCTGCCAGGGGAAGCGCGCGGCCATCGTGGGCGGCCACCTCCGCGCCGCGGAGGAGATCAACGCCAAGGCCCTCGGCTCCGCGGTCTCGGGGACCGAGACCGTCCTCGAGGTCGGCTTCGACCCCAAGAGCAAGGAGAAGCAGGAGGCCCTCCAGGCCCAGGCGGACCACCTCCGCAAGCAGATCGACGAGATCGACAAGAACCTCATCACCCTCCAGAACCTGAAGCGCCAGAAGAAGGCCCTCCCCGAGGACAAGGAGGCCTTCTTCCAGGAGCAGACGCGGCTCAGGGAGGACCTCCAGCGGGAGTTCGACGAGATAAGCCGCGAGATCGAGTCCATCCACTCCTACCTCTCCACGCTCAAGCTGAAGGGGAAGGTTTCCGCTTCCGGGAAGGTCTATCCCGGCGTCAAGATCGGGATCAGGGACCAGGACTACGTGGTCAAGAACGAGCAGAAGACCATCACCTTCTACCTGGAGAACGGCCTCATCAGGTCCACCCGCTACGAGGCGGTCGAGGACGTGGACGTGAGGAAGGGACCCCCGGATGCCTATAAAGCCGATTGACCTCCAGTCCCTCTTCGGGCAACTGGACAGGATAGGGCGAGAGCAGGCCGCGAGCAAGGAAGGCGCCGCCCTCCAGGGGGCCGCGCGGGCGGAAGCGCTGCAGAAGCGCGCCGAGGAGAAGGCCCGCTCCGTCCAGCGGCCCGCGGATTCGGAGGACGCGGGTTCGCGCGGCGTGGACCCCGACGGCAAGGGCCCGGGATCGGGCGGGACCGAGCCTGGAGGGGGAGAGGAACGCGACAAGGCGCCCGCCCGGGATGAAGGCGCCGAAGAGGCTCCGGACGAGGAAGTCATCCGCGACCCCGGCCTCGGCACGAGGATAGACCTCTCGGGGTAAACCGTGGAATTCATCGTCTTCGCCGTCGCCGCCGCGCTCGTCGACCTGGGCGCGCTCTTCCTCATCTTCCTCTATTTCCGAAAGAAGTTCCGCGACGAGATTTCCCTGGGCGAGGTCCTCGAGAAGGCGCGGCGCGAGATCGGATCCCTCGTGGCGGAGCTCAATAGGACGACGGATCGGAACGTCACCCTCCTCGAGGACAGGATCGCCGCGGCAAAGGAAGCGGCCGAGAGCGCGGCGAGGAGCTTCGAGGCCGTGAAGCGCGAGAAGGACGCTCGCGAGCGCGAGCGCGCCGCTTACGAACGCATGGGACGGGTCCGCCCCTTCGTCCAGGCGGGCGAGCCCGCGCGCGACGCAAAGCCCGCGCGCGACGCGAAGCCCGCGGCGGGCGCCGAGGCCCCGCGCCCGCGGACGGCGGGACCGGGCGCGGGAGAGGCGGCCATGGGGACGAAGGCCGCCGCTCCGGCCCGAGACGCTGAAGCCGCCCGGCGCGAGGAGGCCTCGCTTCAGCTACCCCTCATCACGGCGTCGAGCGAGCCCGTGCGCACCGGGCAGCCCCCCGCGGAGGCCGCCCTCAGGCTCTGGGAACGGGGCTTCTCCGCGGAGATCATCGCCTCCCGCGTGGGAATGAGCGTGGCCGAGGTCGAGCTCGCCATCGCCATGGAGGAGCAGCGCCGCCTCACGGCGCGCTAGGGAGGCCTCGCGCCCGCCGATTGCCGCGTCCGCGCGAGCCGTGCTAGATTGTCCTCGGATGGAGCAGCGCCGGCACCGCATCGGAAGGACCTTCGTATTATCCCCCCTCGTCGACGCGCTCCGGTCGCCCGCGACGACCTTCCCCGCGATCCGCATCGCCTGGTCGGCCCTCCGCTACTTCTTCTATCCGCAGTTCGAGACGAGGCTCCGCCCGCGGAAGCGCCCCTTCGTCTTCGTCGACCATCCCCTCGACGAGCGCGTCCCCTTCAGGCCCGACCTCGTGGCCGAGTACCTCACCTTCTTCTTCCTCTGGATCAACTCCGCGCTCTACCTCTCGCGGAACTTCGGCCGGCGAGGTCGGGCCGCCTTCCGGGACTACATCCTGAGGTTCTCGCGGCTCTACGAGGACTGCGGGAGCGTCTACCTCGCCTGCCAGTCCACCACCGCGCGGCCGCCCAAGGCCGCGAACGGCCTCTTCGCGATCATCCACGGCGTGGATCCCCACCTCCACTGCATCCCCAGCCTCCACGTCCTCATCGTCCACCTCAACAAGCGCCTCTTCGCGCGCCACGCCCTCGCGCTCTCGAACGGGAAGCCGGACGCGGCGCTCAGGAAGGCGATCGAGTACGTCGAGCGCGAGGCGACGAGGGTCACCGAAAGCGTCCTCTTCGTGAAGCAGCACTCGGTGAACTGCATCGGCGTCTCCGCCTTCTGCCTCCGCGCCTGGTACCCCGAATTCGGCGACGAAGCCGCCCTCGACGTGGCCGACTCCCTCTTCACCGTGGAAGGACAGGACCTCGAAGCCGCCGACGAGATCCGCGGCCACATCAAGGCCCTCTACCGGAAGCTCTGGTCCGAATACGAAAAGCGCGGCGACGGAAAGTGGCGCCCCGTCGTTCTCGATTACCTCAACTCCTTCGAGCCCGAGCCCCCCTGGGCCAAAGACCCCTCCGGCCGCTTCTCCCTCGAGCGAAGCTGAAAACGGTACCGATCGAAATCCGGTTTCACTGCCTTGAGGAGTGATCTTTATCCCCTGATGAAAAGAGTGGGGGTAGCGAAAGCCCCCGCAGGCGCTCCTCCCCGCGCGAGCCGAAGGCGAAGGCGCGGCTCCCTGAGACGCGCCTCACAAATCATCCCCGCGCCGAGGAGGCTGCAGCGTGGGGGAGCCGCCTGAGTACCCGCCCAAAGGGGAGCCTGTTACGCGCCTTTACGACTGAAGAGATGCCTTCGTGAAAAGCGCGGGTGGGTATGAACAACGCAGCGAAGGGAATCAGAGTACTCTCTGCTCTGACCGGAGCTGCGTTGTTCATACCCAGGCCCCGCTCACCCGAAAACGCATCTCTTAAGTCGTAATGAGACTAAACCGCTCCCCCAATCCCGTATTGCTCCAGCTTGTCATACAGCGTCTTACGCCCGATCCCGAGGACGTCCGCCGTCCTGGACTTGTTGCCGCCGTTGGCAGCGAGCGTGTCCCTGATGAGGATGCGCTCGGCCTCGTCCAGCCTCGAGCCGAGGGGGATGCGGACGTAGCCCGCCTCGCCCTGGGACTGCACCGATGGCGGCAGGTCCTCGAGGGAGAGGAGGGGGCCCTTGGACATGACGACGGCGCTCTCGATGGCGTTCCTGAGCTCGCGGACGTTGCCCGGCCAGGGATGGCCGTAGAGGGCGGTGAGGGCCTTGGCGTCGAAGCCCGTGAGCTGCTTGCCGTTGTCCTCCGCGGCTTCCTTGAGGAAGGCCGCCGCGAGGAGGGGGATGTCGTCCTTGCGCTCGCGGAGGGGCGGGACGTGGATGTTGATGACGTTGAGGCGGTAGTAGAGGTCCTCGCGGAAGCTCCCCTTCTCGATCTCGGCGCGGAGGTCGCGGTTGGTGGCGGCTATGATGCGGACGTCGACTTCGAGGGTTTCCTCGCCGCCCACGCGCTCGAAGCGCTTCTCCTGGAGGACGCGGAGGATCTTGATCTGGACGTTCTGGTCTATCTCGCCTATCTCGTCCAGGAAGAGGCTGCCCTCGTGGGCGAGCTCGAAGCGGCCGCGCTTGCGGGCCTGGGCCCCGGTGAAGGAGCCCTTCTCGTGGCCGAAGAGCTCGCTCTCGAGGAGGCTTTCCGCGAGCGCCGCGCAATGGACCTTTATGAGCGGGCCGTCCTTGCGCGGGGAGAGCGCGTGGATGGCGTCCGCGATGAGCTCCTTGCCCGTCCCCGACTCGCCCGTAATGAGGACCGAGGCCCTCGTGGGGGCAACCTTCTGGACGAGCTCGAAGACGCGCTTCATCTGCGGGCTGCGCCCGATCATGGCCGAGAACTGCTTGCGCGTCCCGGCCTCCTCCATGAGCTTCTGGTTGGCGAGCTCCGTCTCCCGGCCCTTGAGGGCGCGCTTGGCCATGAGGGCGAGGTGCTCGAGGTTCAGGGGCTTGGTGATGAAGTCCCAGGCGCCGTCGCGCATTGCGGCCACGGCGTTCTCCACCGTCCCGTGACCGGTGAGGACGATGACGGGGATGGCGGGCCAGTGGGAGACCGAATGCTTGAGGAGCTCCTCGCCCGAGACCTTGGGCATGCGGAGGTCCGTGATCACGAGGTCGACGTCCCCCTGTCCGAGGATGGAGATGGCCTCCTCGCCGTCCTGGGCGGTGGCGACCCCGTAGCCCTCCAGCTTCAGGAACTCGGCGATGCCGTCCCGGATGTTCTTCTCGTCGTCGACGACCAGTATCGTGAATTTCATTCCTTGGCTCCGTATTCGAGGAGTCTCCGCTCTCCCTCGGGGAGGGGGAGGATGATCGAGAAGGTCGAGCCGCGCCCCGGCTCGGACTGGACCTGGACCTCGCCGCGGTGCTCCTTGACGATCTTGAACACGAGGGTGAGCCCGAGGCCCGAGCCGTTCTCCCTCGTCGTGTAGTAGGGCTCGAATATCTTCTGGAGACGGTCCTCGCTAATGCCCTCGCCCGTATCGGCCACCTCGATGCGGACGCCGTCCTCGGTCGCCTTGGTCGCGAGCTCGAGGGAGCCCCCGGAGGGCATGGCGGCGATGGCGTTCTTGATGAGGTTGAGGAGGGCCTGCTTCATGAAGCGCTTGTCCATGGGGACGGAGGGGGCCGCGTCGTCGAGGTCGAGGATGATGGAGATCCTCGCCTCCTCGAGCTCGTAGCGCATGAACTCGGCGATGTCGAGGATGAAGGCGTTCGGGTCCGTGACCTCGGGCTCTATGTCGATCGGGCGGACCGCGAAGAGGAAGTCCACCACGATCCTGTTGAGGCGCTCCACTTCCTCGCTCACGACGTCCACGTACTTGGCGGCGTCCTCCGTCCGCACCTCCTCCTTGCCCTTCATGGCCTTCTTGAGGAGCTGGAGGTGGATGGAGATGGACGCGAGCGGGTTCTTGATCTCGTGGGCCACGTTGGCGGACATGGTCGAGAGCGAGGCGAGGCTCTCGGCGCGCCTGAGCCGCGCCTCCTTGGCCTTCTTCTCCGTGACGTCGGAGGCGCGGATGAGGCTTCCCCTGATCCTGCCCGAGCTCACGAGGGGGAGGACCGAGATGGCGAGCGTCCGCCTGACGCCCTTGTAGTCGAGCGTGAATTCCCGGTCGAGGACCTTGTCGTGGCCCTCGAGGGTGTCCGCGAGGAAGGAGGCGACCTCCTCGTCATCGATGAAGTCCCAGAGGGGCCGCCCCTGGGTCTCGCCGCCCAGGATCGGGATGAAGCGTTCGGCGGCCTTGTTGGCGAGGATGAGGGAGTTGGACGTGTCGCAGACGATGACGCCGTCGATCATGGAGTCGAGGACGCTCTCGAGGCGCTCGTTCTCGTCCACGAGGATGTCGAGGAGGCCGCGGATCTGCTCCCCCGTCATCCGAGGGACTTTGAGCAGCGCCCTCTCGACGAAGCGCCTCATGATCGCTCCTCCGGAGCGTGAGGAACGCTTCTTTCGAGCGCCCTCTCGACGAAGCGCCTCATGCGGTCTCCTCGAGCGAGAGGAGGAGGCTTCGCGCGAGGGCGGCGGGCGACATGTTGAGCGTCGAGGCGCGGAAAGCGGCGACGCGCACGCGCTCGGCCCATCGCGCGGAAAGCTCGGCGAGGAGGGGGAAGGAGGGCGAGGTAGGGAAGAGCCTGAGATCGCGTGAGAATTCGTCGAGGAGGACGCGGCAGAGCCGCTGGAAGGGCTCGCGCTCGAGGGCCTCGGCCGGGAAGCCTGAGTCGCCGTCTCCCGCGGCCTCGGCGAGGGAGGCGGGCGCCTCCATGCCCAGGGAGGCCGCGGCGCGGGAGAAGGCCGCGGCGGCGACGGCGCGCGCCGATGACGCGAGCTCCTCGTTCGAGGGGCGCTTGAATGCGTCGAGGTACGAGCCCACGTCGGCCGCGGGGCGCTCGGTTCCCCCGGGCGCCTCCCCGAAGACCCGCTTCAGGACCTCGCGCGATTCCGGCGGGGTGCGCTCGCGGAAGGCCACGGGACGGAGGCGGGAGAGCACGGTCTCGATGAGGGCGGCCCTGCGCTGCACGGTGAGGACGACGACCGTCCCCTCGGGCGGCTCCTCGAGGAGCTTCAAGAACGCGTTGCGCGCGGAATCGAGCATGGTCTCGGCGTTCTCGACGACGAGGACCTTGCGGCGGACGGCGGGGGAGAGGTGCATCCAGCGGATGGCGTTCCGGACCTGGAAGACGGGAACGGAACCGGGCACGAGGGGGATGAGCTTCAGGGCCTCGGCGGCGGCCTTGGCGGCCGTCTCCGCGGCCTTAGGCGGCTCGAGCCCGGCGAGCGAGGGATCGACGGAGGGGAGGAGCTCCTCGATGGACGCGAGGAAGGGGGCGGCCTTGGAGAGCTTCGATTCCTCGCCCTCCCAGAGCTCGACGTCGAACCTCCGGGTGAGGCGGCGGATCGCGCGGAGGAACGCGTAGAGCTCGCGCCGCGCGGCCGAGCGCGAGAGGCCGTCGAGGGCCGCCGCGATCTCCTCGCCGAAGCTGTCGGGCCCGCAGAGGAGGACGTCCACGTGCGAGATCCGCCGGTGACGCTCGCACTGCGGGCACGGGCAGTTCCAATCGCCTTCTCCGTCGCAGGAGAGGGCGCGCGCGAGCTCGAGGGCCGCGCTCGTCTTCCCCGAGGCGTAGGGGCCGTGGAGGAGGAGGGAGGGCGGCTTGCCGCCCTCGCGGACGCAGGAGGAGAGCGCCCGGGCGGCTTCGTCCTGGTAGAGGAGGTTCTCGAACATCCTAGGCCGGAGCCTTCTCCGGACCGGCGACGATGGCGGGAAGGAAGGGCGAGAGGACGCGCCAGAAGAAGCTCCCGTCGAGGAGGGGCTTCGCGTCCCAGATGGGCTGGACGCGGAGGATGGCGGCGAGGAGGGCGCAGATGAGGACTCCCTCGATCGATCCGATGATGAATCCGAGGAGCCGGTCGGCGGGCCCGAGGCTCATCTCCTCGATGAGGGAGGAGAGGGCCTGCTCGAGGATCTTCATGGTGATGAAGCCCGCGAAGAAGAGGAGGACCGCGGCGATGGGGCCCGGGACGGGCATGGCGGGCCAGAGCCGAATGAAGAGGCCCGCGAGCGGCTTCCACAGGAGGAAGGCCGCGACGCCGCCGAGGAGGGGCGCGGCGAAGGCGGTGAACTCCTTGATGAAGCCCCTGAAGAAGCACCTGAGCCCGCACAGCGCCACGATGGCGATGGCGATCACGTCGAGGACGTTCATGCGATCCCTCCTGCGCGTTCGATGATGAGCTGGGCGATAGCCGGAGCGGCGGGAGAACCGGCGACGGAGCGGGCGGCGGCTCCCATGGACGTTCTCCGCGCGGGATCGTCCCTGAGGGAATCCATGGCGGAGAGAAGGGGATCGAGGGCCGCGTCCCCCGGCGGGAGGACGAAGGCCGCCCCGCGCTTCGCGAAGAGCTCGGCGTTGAGCACCTGGGCGCCGCGGGACGCCGCGGACCTGAGCGGGAGGAGGACCATGGGCTTACCCAGGCTCGCGCACTCCCAGAGAGTCGCGGCGCCGCTCCGCGCGATGACGGCGTCGGCGGCGGCGAGGACGTCGGGGAGCTCGTCGCGGATGTAGGGGAGGGGGAGATAGGAGGGCGACCGCGCGGCGGGCGCGTCGTTGGCGGGGCCGGTCTGATGGACGACGTCCCAGGACCCGGATAGGGCGGGCAAGGCCGAGGCGACGAGGGCGTTGAGCTCCCGGGCGCCCTGGCTCCCGCCGAGGACGAGGGCGATCGGCTTCCTCCCCGAGAAGCCCGTGAAAGCGCGTCCCCGCGCGGCGTTCCCCTTGAGGACGGCGTCGCGCACGGGATTGCCCGTCACCGCGGCGCGCTTCCGCGCGGACGGGCTCAGGTAGGCGAGTGTCTCCTCGTAGGACACGAGTATTTTTTCAGCGAAGCGCGCGTTGAGGCGCGTGGCCAGTCCCGGGCTCACGTCGGACTCGTGGGTGAGGACGGGAATGCCGAGGGAACGGGCCGCCGCGCAGGGCGGGACGGAGACGTAGCCGCCCTTGGAGAAGAGGACGTCGGGCCTCGTTTCCTTGAGGACGGCGCGGGCGGCGGCGAATCCCGAGACCACGCGGAAGGAGTCGCGGAGGTTCTTGAGGGAGAGGTCGCGCCTGAACTTGCCCGAGGGGATGCCGCGGAAGGCGATGCCCGCCCCCTCGACGATGGAGCGGTCCATGCCCTCCTCGTTCCCGATCCACTCTATGATGACGCCGGGCGCCGCTTCCCGGAGTGCGGCGGCCACCGCGAGGCCGGGGTAGATGTGCCCGCCCGTGCCGCCGCCGGCGATCGCGACCTTGAGGGCCATGGCGCGCCTACAGGCCGAGGATGCGGGCGAAGGCCTTGAGGGCCCCGTCCTGCGCGGCGCCCGAGAGGACCTGCTTGGCCAGCACCTTGCCGAGCTGGACGCCCTCCTGGTCGAAGGAGTTGATGTTCCAGAGGAAGCCCTGGAACATGACCTTGTTCTCGAAATGCGCGAGGAGGGCGCCCAAGGACTCGGGCCCGAGGGAGTCGCCGTGGATGAGGGTGGAGGGGCGGTCGCCCGAGAAGTTCCTGTTGGCGTCCGCGTCGGGCTTGCCCTTGGCGAAGGCGACGATCTGCGCGGCGAGGTTCGCGACGAGCTTGGCCTGCGCGGTGGATCCCTCGGATTCGGCGTCCATGGAGTACTGCGCCTTCCGGAAGCCGATGAACTGCAGGGGCACGATGTCCGTCCCCTGGTGCAGGAGCTGGTAGAAGGAGTGCTGCCCGTTCGTCCCCGGCTCGCCGAAGATCACCGGCCCGGTCGCGTAGTCGACGGGAGCGCCCGCTCGGTTCACGCGCTTGCCGTTCGACTCCATGTCCGCCTGCTGCAGGTGGGCGGGGAAACGGCTCAGGGCTTGGCTGTAGGGAAGGATGGCGGTCGCGGGATAGCCGAGCGCGTTCCGCTCGTAGAGGCCGATCAGGGCGTCGAGGAGGGCGGGGTTGCGCCGGACGTTAGCCTCGAGCGCGGTCTTGTCCGCCTCGGTCGCGCCGGCGAGGAAGTCGGCGAAGGCCTCGGGCCCGAAGGCGAGGGAGAGGACCGCGCCGCCGACCGCCGAGGAGGTGGAGACGCGGCCGCCGATGAAGTCGTCCATGTAGAAGGACGCGAGGTAGCCGGGGTTGTTCGCGAGGGGGCTCGTCTCGCTCGTAACCGCGATCATATGCTTGGCGGGGTCGAGCCCGGCCTTGGCGAGGAAGTCCTTGACGAAGAGCTCGTTCGCCAGGGTCTCCTGGGTGGTGCCGCTCTTGGACACGAGGATGAACAGGGTCTTCGCGAGCTCGCAGGCGGAGACGACGGCGACCGCGTCGTCGGGATCGACGTTCGAGATGAACTTCGCGTCCATCCGCTTCGCGCCCGACTTGACGGCCCACTCGTTGAGGGCGAGGTACATCGCCCGAGGGCCGAGGTCCGACCCGCCGATGCCGATCTGCACGACCGTCTCGAAACGGTCGCCCTTCGATCCCTTAACCGCGCCGGAGTGCACCTTCTTCGCGAACTCGGCGACCTTGGCGCGCTCGCCCTCGTAGAACGAGCGGAGGTTCTTTCCCTCGAAGGAAACGTCCGGCCCGAGCTGGCCGCGCGCGAGGTGGTGAAGGACCTTCCGGCCCTCGCCGGTGTTGATCGTCTCGCCCGCGAGGAGGGCGCGGTACTTGGCGACGAGCTCCTGCTCGTCCGCGAGCTCCTGGAGGACGGTCAGTATCTGCTCGTTGACCTCCTTCGCGGCGTAGTTGTACGAAAGGCCGGCGGCCATCGGGCACTCGTAGGCCGCGACGCGCTCGGCGTCGAGGACGTCCGAGAGGCGTACCTGCCCCTTCAGGGACAGCAGCTTCTTGTACGAATTAAGGCTGTCGAGGTTGTTCCAATTAATCATGTGAGTCTCCTATCCATTTGGGGTCGCGTCGAGCCGCCTGAGTAGGCGGGCTCGCGGCTTGGCGCCGACTACTCGTCGAGTTCGGGTATCTTGAGCTTGAGGGTGTCGAGGAAATCGTCGCCGGTCACCCCCTCGCGGAGGCAGACGAACACGCAGTTGTCGCTCCCGGCGACGGTGCCGAGAACCTCGTCGAGGCCCATGCTGTCGATCGCGCTCGCGACGACGTCGGAATGCCCCGAGTAGGTCTTGATGACGACCATG
>CAYNQK010000050.1:0-21053 GCA_964399285.1 uncultured Spirochaetales bacterium
CTGCCCCTGGACGCCATCGGGATGTTCCTGGCCGCGGTGGTGGCGGGGTACATGGTCTCGAGCTTCTCGAGCGGTTTCCTCCTCGCCCGCATGGGGGTGGGGCGAATGCTCGCGGCGAGCTGCCTCCTCACCGGGGCCGCGCTGATCGGCTACACCCTCGTCCCCGCCTGGTGGATGATGGTCGCTCTCGGCGTAATCGCCGGCTTGGGCGCCGGCGCGATCGACGCCGGCCTCAACACCTACGTCGCCGCGCATTTCAGCGAGGGGCTCATGCAATGGCTGCACGCCTGCTGGGGCGTCGGCATCACCTCGGGCCCGGTCATCATGACCCTCGGCCTCACCGCCTTCGGCGCCTGGCGCTTCGGATACCGGGTCGTGGGAGGATTCCAGATCGCGCTCGCGGCCTGCTTCGTCCTCACCCTGGCCCTGTGGGACCGCCCGAATGGAAGCGCTGCATCGGCGTCCGGAGAGGGCGCGGGATCCGGCGAGCCGGCGGAAAAGAAACTGACCGATTACAAGACTCCCATGCTGGAGACGTTCCGCAAGCCGCGGGTATGGCTCAGCATGCTCCTCTTCTTCCTCTACGTCGGCGCCGAGGGCGGGCTCGGCATCTGGACTTATTCCCTGCTCACGGAGGCGCGCGGCGTCGATAAGGCGGTTGCGGGCTTCTTCACGGGGAGCTATTGGCTCACGTTCACGCTGGGCCGCTTCCTGGCCGGAATCATCGCGCGCAGGACGGGACCGGATAGGCTCGTCATGGGCGGCCTCGTCGGAGCCCTCGTCGGAGCCGGACTCCTCGTATGGAATCCCTTCACCGCGGCGAACGTCATCGCCGTCGCGATCATCGGGATCTCGATAGCGCCTATCTTCCCCGCCATGACCTCGGGAACGCGCGCGAGGGTGGGCGAACGCTACGCGGCCAACACCATCGGCATGCAGATGGCGGTGGCCGGTTTCGCGACCGCCTTCATCCCCTCGCTCATGGGCATCCTCGCGCGCCGGATCTCGCTCGAGGCCATACCCTATTGCCTCCTCGCGATCTATGGAGTCCTCCTCTGCGTGTACGCGGCGGCGTCGCGGCCGCGGAAGGCCTGAGGAGCCCGATAGCTTCCGAGGACTGCCGGGCCGGAGCCGCGCCGGACGGCATTCTAGGCGCGGGCTCGGTCAGGCTCACTCCTCGTCGAGGGCCCGCTCCGGATCGAAGGCGTACAATCCCGCGTTGACGGCCCAATAAGCCCGCCCCGCGAGCGCGTCGTAGCGGAGCGGATCGTTGACGTTCAGTCTGGCGTCGGAGACCCATGCCGGCTCCTCGAGGATCGCGCCGTTCTCGTCGATCACCGCCATGTACGTGCCGTCGAAACCGATCGGCCCTATTAATTCCCACATGAGGAGGTATCGTCCCCCTCCCATGTCCGCGATCTTGGGTTGGGCGGCGTTTTCCCGGGCCTTGTCCGAGTAATCCGTTATCCAGATGGGATCGCCGCAGCGGGAGAAGTC
The DNA here is from genome assembly GCA_964399285.1 of uncultured Spirochaetales bacterium. Classification (GTDB taxonomy): domain Bacteria; phylum Spirochaetota; class Spirochaetia; order Treponematales; family JBGSOB01; genus CAYNQK01. The sequence goes on from CAYNQK010000050.1 coordinate 1,498, forward strand.
GTCCTTCACGGTCATGACGAAAAGGTTCCTCGAATCGTTGTGGATCTGGTCGCGCGTCTTGGAATTCCTCTCGTACGTCCCCGCGAAGAGGTAACCCGTTTTCGTCTTCACTATCCCGCCGAGCTGCGCGAAGGTGTATTGATAGACCGACCCTTTCTTGAATTCGAAAGCAGCGACGCACTTCGTCTTTTCGTCCCGCAGGAAACGCGAGAACATGAAGCCCCTCGGATACGCGTCTCCCTGGTCCGCGAAGACGAAGCCGCCGTCGATCGGCAGGAGTAATTGGTTGAAGGAGTGGCTTGCGTACGGCATCAGCATGAACCCGCCCGAGGAATTCGTGCCGGCGCCCTTGTCGATCCTCGTGAAATCGTCCTTGTCCAGGATGAAGCCGTACGACGCCTGGTGGTTGAGCCCGTCGTCCTTGGCCCGGAACATCCTCCTCCCGAAATACGCGCATACCATGTTCCCGGAAACCTCGAGGCGGCACGAACCGGCGGCGAAAGGCTCCTTGACCCCGTAGAAGCTCTTCTCCGGATAAGCCTTCAGTTTATAGACGTTCAGCCGCTCGCCCGAGGGGGAGTACTTGGCGAGGGCCATGTTGTCGGCCTTGTGCTGGTATTCCTCCACGGGCTTCGCCGTGAAAACGTAGAAATTGCCCTCGTCGTCCTTCGTGAACGCGCCGAGGCGATCGAAGACATTGGCGAAAGTGAGGGTCCTGAGGTATTCGAGGTCCTTCGAGTACTCGTACACGAAGGTCTTCCTCTTGAAAGGATCGACGCTGCAGACGCTGATGGAGCCGTCCGGATTCACGCGGGTCATGATGACGGGCGCCCTGTCGATGAAACCTTCGAGGTAGTAGCCGCCCATGTCGATGGAGTTGACGGCCGCGAAGCCGGGGGGGCGTGAAAGGACGGGATTCGCCGCGCTGTCCGGGTCGGCGTCTCGCCTCCCGAAGACGGGGATGATGCTCGTGAGAGCCGGCGGAATCCTGAACGAGGTCACGCATGACGCGGTCAAGCAGGCGAAAATGGCCGAGGCGATGCCGAGCGCGGCGATGGACCGTTTGCGCATGATGGCTCCTTGCCTATTCCTTATGATCATTTTCCCGAGCGCGGCGACGGCTTTCCTCCCCCGCGCGCCGCGCCCGTCTGTCCATAGTATCGCGCCGCCCCCGCGCGGCCGCAAGCGGAATCGGATCGCCTCGTTCAGCGGCGGAGGAACCTGAACGGGCCTCTGCTCGCTCTCTCCGCCCTCAGGCGATCCAGGTAGGTCTCGAGGTCGTGATTCTTCTCCACGCTTTCAAGCTGGGCGGTGAATTCCACCGGGGTCCCCGCGTGCGCGAACCATCCGCCCGCGCCGATGGGGACGGGGAGGGGGACCGCCGTCACGATGTCCGAGCCGTTCACGATGCGGAAGCATCTTTCCGCGAAGTCGCGGTCGAAGGACCTCGCGAATTCGCCGTTCCCCGCGCGGGGCGAGGCGAAGGTGTAGATCGCCTCAATGCGAGCGCGCGGGAGAGAGAGGATGTCGGGGCCGGCCAGGGTCGCGAGCGCGCCGCCCAGGCTGTGGCCAGCGATGAAAACGCGCGAGGAGCCCCTGAGCGCGGAGACCGCGGCGAGGAGGGATTCGCGCAACGACGCGTATACGTCGAGGAATCCGACATGAACCTCCCCATAGCCGGGAACGGGGTATTCCTTGAGATTGAAGCTCAAGTTCTTAGTCCATTCGCGGGCGGTCCGGGTTCCGCGGAAGATGACGAAGGAATCGCGGCCTCTCCGGGCCGCGAAGCCGATCGGCTCGGTCCTGGTCTTCGCGCCGGGCCTCAGCCAGGAGAAAGCCCCCGCCTGCGAGGAGCAGGAAATCACGCCCGCGAGCTCGTATCCCCCTTCGAGCGCCCAGGGCTTCCCCCCTTCGAACGCGTCGAACTGCTCGTAAGCGCGGGCGACGAGCTCTCCGAGCTCGACGGCGCGGCGTACCCTGAATCGCGGCGGGAAGTGCATGGCTGCCTCCGATCCGCGAGTATACTCCATGGCGCCCGGTCCGCGCCGACGAGACGGGTCACGACTCAAGTCCCGCGTCCTTGAAGCTCGTGGACGTTCGCTCGCTCGCCTCCTTTATTTCGCTGACTTCGGCGACGAGATCGTCCATGGCCGCCGATTGGCGGTCGATCCCCGCGGAGATCCCGAGGGTCGCGCGCGCGGCCTCCTCGATCGCCGACTGAAGGCTCTCGATGGTATCCCCGGCCTTGCTGGCCCTTACCATGCCCTCGCGCGCGCCCGCGCTGCCCGTGCGCGTGGTATCGACCGCGGATTCCGTCGCCTTGCGAATATCGTTCAGGATTTGGCTGATATCGGCGGTCGACGCGCGGGAACGCTCGGCGAGGCTCCGGATCTCCCTCGCGACGACGCCGAAACCCTGCCCGGCGTTCCCGGCGCGCGCGGCCTGTATGCCCGCGTTGATCGCCAGGATGTCGGATTGGGCGACGATGTCCTCGAGCGCTCCGATGATCTTCTCGATCTGTTTGGTGCGATCGGTGAGGACGCCGATGCTCGCGGAGATGTCCTCGACTTGCCGTTGGACTGTCTGCATGCCGGAGATCGTTTGCTGGACGGCTTCCTTCCCTGCGGCGGAGACGTCCATCGACGCTCTGGCCGCGTTCGAGACCGACTTCGCGAGATCGGCGGTCTCGCGGAAGGACGCGCGGATCGCCTCCGAGGCCGATAGGGTCTGATTGACGATGGCGTCCAGGGAGACCGATCGCGTCCTGGCCTGGTCGATGAGGAGGGCGCCCTGCAAGGCGCTCGAGATGGCCGAGCTCAGGTCCATGTAGAGGGCGCCGTCCCTGGGGCCCAACTCGAAGAGCGCGTAACCGAGCTCGCGCGATTGGAAGGATAGCCGTTCCACCATGAACGAGCGTCGGCGGTCCGACGCCGCGCCCGGGGGAAGGAGCCTCGCGGCCGGGAAGCTTCCGTCGGGCAAGCGTGGACGGCGGACGCCTCCCGGCGCGGAGGCGTCGGCCTCGCACGCGAGGGCGAGCCGAGCTTCGCGCTCGTTCTCGTAGAGCGCGACGAAGCAGCTCGGGATGCCGAGGCGTCCGAGGCTCTTCGCTAAGCCGTCCATGAGCCCCGAGAGGCCGAGCGATCCGCGTATGGAAGCTTCGATCTCCCGGAAGGACCGTTCGGCGATCCGATCGTTCCTCGCCTCGAAAGCGAGTCCCCGCCGCGCGGCCTCGGAAGCGGCGACGCGGGCCTGGTGCCAGAGATCCTCGGCCCGCGGCGCGAGGGCCGGCTCGATGAGCGGCGCGATTCCCCCGCGCAGGACCGAGATCACGCGCTGCCAATCCTCCGGCTCGCTGTCGTCGCTCCTCGCCGCGGCCATGGCCCCCTCTACGGCCGAGACGAAAGACCCCGTCGACCGTTCGAACGAGAGTTCGGAAGCCAGCGCGTCGACGATAGACCCGATCCATCGCGCCGGATCGCCGTCCGCCGCGTTGAATGCGCCGACGGCGGCGGCGACGATGCCCGCTCTCTCGGCGCGGAGCGCTTCCCTCCACGGGGCCGCCTTGGCCCGCGGCGCGGCGCGGACGGCGGCTCCTTCGACCGCCGGAGAGAGGCAACCGCAGGAACGGCGCACGACGATCCGCGTGGGCACGAAGCTGCGTTCGGGCACCGTTTCGCCGTTCACGAGCGCGAGTAGGGTCTTCGCGGCGTGCCTGCCCATGTCGTACTCGACGGTGGTGATCGGCGGAGATGTGAACTGCGCCCGCGCGTCGTCGTCGAAGCCGACTAAGGCGGTTCCGTCGGGCACCTGGACGCCCCGGGAGCGCAGCTCGTCGAGCGCGCCCATCGCGATGGTGTCGTTGGCGGCCGCGATCGCGTCGAAGTCGCGCCCGGGCTTCAGGCCCCGCTCGTCGAGGAGGATGGCGACGCCCCTATTGCCGTCTCCCCAGCCCAGCCGAGGGGTCACGAGCGCGGGCCGCGCTTCGATTTCCCGTTCCGCGTGGAAATCCCGGTAGGCCCGCTCGCGCTCGTCCGCGGACCAGTTCCCTTCCGGACCCGCGAGGAAGGCGATCCTGCGGAGTCCGTGGACTTCGACCAGGTGCCCGAGCAATTCCTTGAACCCTTGGTACGAGTCGGGGGTCATCCCCGGGCACCCGGAGTACAGCCGCACGCCGTTCACGGCCGGGAGGTTCTGGAACCGCGACCTGAAGGCGGAGAAGGTCGCCTCGTCGGGCCAGGCTTGATAGATGACGAGGCCGTCGAGTATCTCGCCTATGGCCTCCCAGGCCGGCGGGACGAAGGAGTCTCCCTTCGAAAAATCCTTGCGGAAGCAGTAGAGGTCCGCGCCCGCTTCGAGCGCCGCGTCGAGCGCGCCGTTGAGGGCCTTCTGTCCGCCCACCATGAGGACGTCGTCTATCGATAATCCGATAGCCCGTCGCTTTCCGCCAGCCATGCGAACCGCCTCCTCCTCGCGGGCCGTCCTGGACGGCCGCGCCCGGTTCCTTAAGGATAAATCCGTTCTTGCCGAACCGCAATCGGAATTCCGGGCGGGGGAGGAGACGTAACGCCGCGCCGGCGGATAAAATGCAGCGATGGACTCCCATGACGCTAAACCTAATCTCAACCTGATACACCTCGCATGGCCCATGTTCATCGAGGAGATCACGGGGGGCGTGACGAGCTTCTTCGACACGTTCTTCATCAGCAGGATCTCGGACGAGGCCGCCGCCTCCGTCGGGATGCTGGGACCGGTCCTGATGCTGGGCTACTTCATCCTCCCGCAGTTCACGTCCGCGGGCACGAGCGTCGCCGCCCAGTACATGGGCGCCGGGCGCGACGACAGGGTGGTTCCCGCATGGGCGGCCAACATCATGATCAGCGGGGCGATCGGGGCCGTCCTGGCGGGCTTCCTCTTCGCTTTCAGCGGCCGGATCGGGCTCTGGTTCGGCATGACGGCCAGCCAGAACGGCTACGCGTCGGAGTACCTCTCGGTTATCGCGTTCAATTTCATCATCGTCGGCATCCGTGGATCGTACAGCTCCATCCTCGCGTCCAAGACCCTCACGCGCTGGAACATGGTCGCCTCCGTGACCACGAACCTCCTCAACATCCCGCTCAACTGGGCCCTCATGACGGGCTTCTGGATCTTCCCGGAAATGGGGATTCGCGGCATCGCCCTCGCCACGGTCATATCCTACGCGGTCGGTTTCGGGATCGTTTTCTTCATGGTCCATTTCTGGCTGAAAATCAAATTCGCCGTCGAGGGGCTCATGAAGAAAGCCCGCGAGACGATACTCCCGATCCTGAAGATCGGCGTGCCCACCGCCATGGAACCCTTCAGCTACACCGTGCAGAGCATGATCGTCTCGGCACTCATCATCAGGCTCGGGACCGCGGCCATGGGCGTCAACACCTACGTCCAGAAATTCATGTTCCTGGACATGGCGGTCTCCTGGTCCCTCACCATGGGCGGCCAGATCGTCATGAGCTACCACCTGGGCGCGGGACGGATCGACGAGGTGAAGCGGACCTATTGGAGGATCGCCGGCATCATCGTATCGTTCGCCTTCGCCGCCTTCCTCGTGATGACGGTCTTCCGCCGGTTCTTTCTCGGATTCTTCACCCATGACGAGGCCATCATCGGCCTCTCGTCCTGGATATTCTTGATCGCCCTCTTCATGGAGCCCATACGATCCATCAATATCCTCGGGGGCGTCGCGCTTAAGACAGTCGGCGACGGGAGATTCTCCGTCATACTGGGCCTGGCCTTCATGTGGGGGCTCGTTCCCCTCATCTACCTCGCCACGCGCCTCGGCTTCGGCATCGTCGGCGTCTGGTGCTGCCTCCTCCTGGATGAAACGATCCGGGCAGCCATCAACGCCTGGCGATGGAAATCCGGGAAGTGGATGGGAAAGACCGTGATCGGGAAGGCGTAGCCGGCACGATCGCCGCGGACGCGATGGATCGCGCGGGCGAATTTGCAGAAATCCCGCGCGCGGACGATACTTGAATCATGGAATCCGTTCGGAGGCGAATGGCGTCGGCGCTCGCCTTGGCGGCTTCATCGATCATCGCGGCCCTTCCGTTCATGGGATGCGGTCGCGATCCGATCGAGCTCGTCGTCGAGGAGGCGCTCGTCCTTCCGGAAAACGAGATGCGCATCGCCCTCCTGGGCGATCAAGGCTCCGGCCTCGCCGAGCAGGCGGCGGTGGGAGCCGCGCTCTCCGACTATCACGCGACGACGCACCTGGACGCGGTATTCCTCCTCGGAGACAACTTCTATGAAAGCGGCGTGAGCGGCGTCGACGATCCGCAGTTCACGACGAAATACCTGGATATGTATCCCGCTTCGGCGCTCGGCATGCCGTTCTACGTCGTCCTGGGAAACCACGATTGGCTCGGGAATCCCTGGGCTCAGTACGCGTACGATTCCGTGGATCCGACGGGGAGGTGGGACGCGGGCAGCCTGGGCCGAATCCTGCCCGTATCGCTCGCGGACGGCTTCAGGATCGATTTCATCCTCGTGGATTCGACCTTCCTGCTCGAGGACGCGCGGGGTCCCGATTTGGTCGATCAAGTCCGGGAATACCTCCTCGGGAGCGACGCGGATCTCAGGATCCTCATCAGCCATCACCCCCTGTACTCCAGCGGCGATCACGGCGATATCGCCGGGATGATCGCCTTTTTCCTCGGCGAGTTCGAATCCGGACGCATCGACCTGATTTTCTCGGGTCATGACCACGACATGGAAGTCCAATCCCGCGAGCTGGACGGCGACGCCGTCCCAGAGCGCTTCGTGGTCGCGGGGAGCGGGTGCCGCCTGCGGGCTATCACCGCGGGGCCGTACAGCGATTTCGCGCAATCGACGCTGGGTTTCTGCGCGCTCAGGATTTCGAGCGCGGCGACGTCATTGGAGTTCGTCGATTCATCGGGGGCGGTCGTGTACTCCGCTTCTTGGTGAACGACCCTAGAATCGCTCGACGTCGCGTCGGAGGATCGCCGGTATCACAGCGAGCCGAGAGTCTCAGCGATGCTTCCGCGTATGCTGACGGCGGCGGCCGCGTCCATCGGGGTCGCCGACCTGTTGATGAGCACGAGGGCTTTCCCCGAGTAGTAGCGGAGCAGGCCGGCCGCCGGGTATACGGAAAGCGATGTGCCGCCTACCATGAGGAGGTCCGCGCTCGAAATGCTCTCCGCCGCGGCCGAGAGGGTTCCATGATCGAGGGCCTCCTGATAGAGCACGACGTCGGGCCTTATCGCGCCACCGCATCCGCATCTCGGAACCCCCGTCGCCTCCAGCACCGATCCGATTCCGTATTCAGCGCCGCAGAGGACGCAGTAATTCCTATGGACGGAACCGTGCAGCTCGAGGACGTTGCGGCTCCCGGCTTTCTGATGGAGGCCGTCGATGTTCTGGGTGATCACCGCCGACAATTTCCCTTCGGCTTCCCATGCGGCGAGCTTCCTGTGCGCGGCGTTGGGTTCCGCGTCGAGGAAGACCATGTTTTTTCGATAGAAACGGTAGAACTCCTCGGGATGCTGGGTGAAGAACGAATGGCTCAGGATCGTTTCCGGAGGGTACTCGTGTTCGCCTGAATAGAGGCCGTCGGCGCTCCTGAAATCGGGGATGCCGCTCTCCGTGGATACGCCCGCGCCGCCGAAGAAGACGATGTTCGACGACGCGTCGATCAATCGCCTGAGCTCGTCGAGGCCGTTCATCTATCGCTCGATCATCGCGCGTCGATCCCGTTCCGCGCGATGACGTCCTTGTAGAAGAGGCCGGAGTCCTTGACGATCCGTTCCTGGGAACCGTAATCCACGCGTACGATTCCGAAACGCTTGGAATAGCCGTGCTCCCATTCGAAATTATCGAGGAGCGACCAGACGTAGTAGCCCTTGAGGGGAACGCCGGAATCTATGGCGTCGCGGCAGGCGGCGATATGGGAGCGCAGGTACGCGACGCGCTTCTGGTCATGGACGCGTATCGCGCCGTCCGCGCCCGCGGTCGGAACGTCGTCGTAGGCCGCGCCGTTTTCCGTGATCACGATGGGAACGCCGGGGTATTCGAGGGCGAGGCGCTTGAGGAGCCGCGCGAGGCTCTCCGGAACGACGTTCCAGCCCATCTCGGTGAGGGGCAGGTCGTTCCGGAAGCGGACCGAGAGGCCGTAGGGATCCTTCGCGGTCGGCGTCGCACGGATGAAGAGCGGGAAGTAGTAGTTGACGCCGAGGAAGTCCGCGCCTTGGTGGATGATGTCCATGTCGCCCGGGCGGACATCGGGGAACCTGTCCATCGCCTTGAACGCGCGGGCCGCCGCCTCGGGGTAGCCGCCCAGGAGGATCGGGTCGGCGTACCAGCGCAGGAGGCCCGAGAAGAGGTTGTCCGCCGCGAGCCGATGCTCGGGGCCGGGCTCGTCCGGAACGGCTTCCGAGGCGTTGAGCGCCACGCCTATCGTTCCGCGTCCGCCCGCGCCGCGGTAGGCCTTCACGGCGAGGCCGTGCGCGAGGAGGAGGTGGTGGGCGGCCTGGAGCGAGCGCTCGGGGAGCCTCAGCCCCGGCGCGTGCTTCCCGATCGTGTATCCCGCGTCCACGACCACGCCCGGCTCGTTGAGGGTCATCCACGTATCCACGAGGTCGCCGAGCTCGCCGAAGCAGACGCGCGCGTATTCCTCGAAGGCCTCCGCCGCGCCGCGCTCGAGCCAGCCGCCCTTGTCCTCGAGCGCCTGCGGGGTGTCCCAGTGGAAGAGGGTGGCCGCGGGCCGTATGCCGGCGGCGCGGAGGCCCGAGGCGAGTCGCCGGTAAAACTCCACTCCCTTCCTGTTGACCGCGCCGCGGCCCTCGGGGAGGATGCGCGTCCAGGCGATGGAGAAACGGTAGGCCTTGAGCCCGAGAAAGCGCATGAGCTCGATGTCGCCCTCGAGGCGATGGTAATGGTCGCAGGCGACGGCGGGCGTGTCGCCGTCCCTGACCGTTCCGGGGAGCGACGCGAAGCGGTCCCAGGCGGATTCGCCCTTGCCGTCCTCGTTCCACGCCCCCTCTATCTGCGTCGCCGCGGTGGCGGCGCCCCATTCGAAGCCCTCGGGAAATTCCAGGAACGGCATAGCGGGCTCCTTTGCGGAAAGGCGTGCGCGCGCTCTCGACGGGGCGCGTCGGCGCCATACAGGATACGGCTTGCCGGTCAAGCCGGCAAGCCGTCTTCGCCGCGCGGTCAGCGCCGGAACATGAAGAGCGCCGGATCGAAGCTGGGGCCCCTTCTCCAGTCATCGCTCTTGAAGCGGATTTCATAATGAAGGTGCGGCCCAGTGGAGATGCCCGTGTCGCCGACGCTCCCGATGGGTGTTCCCGCTTTCACGGCTTGGCCCCGCGCGACCCTCGTACCGCTGAGGTGGGCGTACACGGTGTGGAATATCCCATGGGCGATGACGACGTAGAGGCCGTAATCCTCGGCGTAACTCATCTCCTCAACGATGCCGTCGGCGGTCGAGTATACGGCCGCTCCCTGGATCGCCTTGATATCGATGCCGACGTGGAAGATGGCCTTTCCCGTGATAGGCGAGACCGCCTGGCCGTATGCGAGGGATACCGCTTCCGGGACGCAGGCCTTCTCGTCGAGCGGCTTGCGCAGGGGAAAATCCGTGGGCCTGCCGTTTATGGTGTTTTTAGTTCGGTCTCTGAGGAAGGTCACCGCGGCCGAATCCCCTTCCGCCGTGATGGAGAAGAGGCGTAGTCCGGCGGCTTCCCCGTCCGAAGGCTTTTCGATGGAAGGGATACCCGTCTCTTGCGCGATCGCCGCCCGCGCGGGGCCGATCGCGGCGATCGCCGCCCCGACCCCGATGCAGGCGAGAGCGCGCCTGAGGCGGTATCGCGCGCCGAGCCCGCGAAGGCCCGAGAGCACGCGCGCTATCCGTTCCTTGGCCGCCGATCCCGCGCGCTCCGATCGTACGATGCCGCAAACTCGCCCGAGGAGGCCGTTCGGCGCCGCGTAGGCGGAATAGAAGCCGAGAAGCACCGTCGCGTAGACGCTCGGGAGCACGCCCGCCCGCAGGACCAGGTCATCGGCGGCTTCCTCGCGGTCGCGCTTGAGCGCGGCGTAGGCCGCCCAGGCGACGGGCGAGGCCCAGCAGAGGAGGAGGGCGCCACGGGCAAGGGCCATGGCGCCCATGTCCCCGCGTTCCAGGTGCGCGGCTTCGTGGAGGATGCAGGCGTCGAGCTTGGCCGCGTCCCAGGAGAGCGCGTCGCGCGGCAGGCAGATCGCGGGGCTGAGCGCGCCAGTCGCGAAGGGCACAGTGGCGTCGCAAAGGAGGAGTCGTACCGGCCTTCCGATTCCGAGGCGATGCTTCGCGCGATCGAGCGCGTTCCGCGCGGCGCCGGCGGGAGCGGGCGTCGCCCTCCTGAGGAAGCGCGCGAGCGCGATCCTGCCCGCCGCCCAGTACGCCGCGAGCGCGGCCGCACCGACGATCCAGGCGATGGCGATGATCCTCCCCGCCGAGGGGGAAATGACGAACCGCGGCCTCGTGAAGCGCGCGATAGCGCCGAGCCTTTCTTCGATTTCACGGGAATGCGAGCTCGCGGCATCGCCTCCGATAGCCGTCATCGGCGACTCCGGCGACGGCGCGAGCGTGGCGCGGGATGTCGGACCCGCGGCGCGAAACGCCGAATCCGCGGCGTTAACCGCCGAGACAGGTGCGCCGCGGACGGCGTCCGACAGGCCCCCGATCGCTACTCCCGAAGCGAGCGCTCCGAGGACGATGGCGAAGCGGGCCCTCGACGAGCCTATCCTCAAGGCCCGGACGAGGATCAACGCGAGGGCGATCGCGATGCCGCCTTTCAGGAAGGCGCCGACGGCGAAGACCGATATGAACTGGGTGACGCGTTCCATGCTAGCGCCCCCTCTTCCGGGCGGCGTCGATCATCGCGCGAATTCGGTCGATGTCCGCGTCGCTCAGGCGCGCGCCCTCGGAGTCTATGAGGGCGGCGATGGCTTCGCGAGCCGAGTCTCCGAAGAAGGTGCTCACCGCCCTCTTGAGCGCTTCCCTCCCCGCCGCGGCGGGCGCCTGGATGGGGAAATACACGAAGCGCTTGCCTTCCTGCTCGTGCCTGAGCTGGCCTTTCTCCTCGAGGATCCCGAGCATGGTCCGCACCGCGGAATTGCTCGTTCCGTCGGCGAGATCTTCTTGGATTTCCGTCGCCGTCGCTCTGCCGCGCGCGTAGACGCGGTCCATGATCTCGCGTTCTCTTCTGTTCAAGGTATCCGGCATAGGAACCTTCCTTCCTGGAATTCATTAAGGCGCCTTATTTTGAGGCTTCGTCAAGCCACGTGCTAATCTGTTAGCACATGCTAAAGAATTAGCACTTGGAGCCGGAATTGTCAAGAAAAAAGAAAAAATCATCCAGGGGATACAAGACGATGTAATACAAAGAAATGAATGAAGGCTTTAGATGGAGGCGATCACGCCAAGGTACCTTTTTCTATTACCGCTGCGTGATCGCGCTATCTTTCCCGAAGATCCAGGTTCCCAAAGCCTTAAGGCGGTTCATCAGGGACTCTTCGATCTCCTTCGTCGGGATCAGGCCCTTCCCCGTGCTCGTGAACGCGCCCGAGTAAAGGAGATAACCCGAATCAACGCGATAAAGGATGAAGACTGTGGTCAGCTTCCCTTTGCCGATGACGGGGACGATGCCGACCTTCATGTCGGTGAGGTTCGTCACCGCCATGGCGACTTTCGAGTCCCGCCGCTCGGACCTGAGCGTATAGAGGTTCACGCCGAATTTCGTGTCTTTCTGCCGGAAGGCGAATAAATTCACGTCCGCGAGCTCCTCGGGCCGCGGGTCGGGCACGTCGCGGGTCGTATCCTTTGAATCGATCATCGACGCCTCGACGACGAGGAGGTGCATCTTCTTGCGCGTGCGGCTGTAGTACTCCATGCCGCCCATCCCGGAGATCCTGTGGATGCGCTCGAACAGGGCTTCGGGCTCGTCATCGGAATCGACCTTCCATAAGCACTCGACGCGAGTCATCCCGTTGGCGCCGCCGGGGAGGGCGGAACGCTTGATCTCGAACTCGCCGGTGAGGTCGTAGAGCCGGGGCGCGTCCTTGCCGCTCGGGGCGATGACGAATTCGCCCGCATCGAGCGCCTTCCTCGAGGCTTCGGGAAGGGCGCCCTCGAGGGCCGCCGGTACGTCGGTGTCCGCTTCCTGGCCGGGAAGGGGCGGAAGGGCGCCGTAGAGGAAAAACAACGAGAGGGCGATGGCTGGAACGCTGCGGTGATTCATCGGCTCGAAGATATCGCGCGGAACCGATCGCGGCAAGGCAGCGACGCCCGGTCGCGCGGCGAAAAGACCCTCCGCTCGGGCGGCGGCTCAGTTCGAGAGCGCCGTGCCTCCGGCTCCCTCGCGTTTGGCGCGGCGCAGCGCCTGTTCCGCCCGTTCGATCAGGTCCTTGGCGGCGTCGCCCTCGTGGAAGGACGCGATGCCGGCGCTCGCGGAGAGGCGGCGCGGCACCGAGGGCCAGTCGAGCGCGGCCACCGAGGCCTTGAGCCGCTCGGCCATGCGCCGCGCCTCCTCCGGCTCGGTACGCGGGAGGATCGCGGCGAAGGAGTCGTTCTCGAGGCGGGCTACGGTGTCGGCGCCGCGGACGATCGTCAACATGGCCCGGGCGGCGGCCTTGAGGGCGTCGTCCGCCGCGAGGCGGCCGCTCCCCTCGTTCAGCTCCTTGAAGCCGTCCATGTCCAGTACGAGGAGCGAAAGCCGTTCACCGTACCGTCCCGCCTGCGCGACCGCGCGCGGGAAGGCCTCGTCGAAGTACCTGCGGTTGAGGACGCCCGTGAGGCCGTCGCGCAGGGAGAATTCGCGGAGCTCCTCGTTCGCCTCCTCGAGCTCGTAGGTGAGGAGCCGCGACCGCTGGCGGTAGCGTTCCAGGTACGCGCCCAACCCCACGCTCGCGGCGGCCAGGACCGCCGCGGTGAGCGACGCGTCCACGGGCATATCCAGTCCCGGAACGAGGAACCGCCCGGCTATGAACACGCCGAGGGAGAGCATCCCCATGAGGAGGTAGTAGTACCAAGCCGCGCTGACGAACACGCAGATGCCGAGGAGGACGCCGAACATGGAGGAGAGGTCGGTATCGCCCATCGTGAGCTCGATGACCGAGAGGAAGGTCGAGAGGCCGATGATGGGGCAGATCGCGATCGAGTACGCGACGCGGCGCGCCGTTTCGTTGAGCGTCGGCGGGGCGAGGAGGAGGAATGCGAGGAGCGCGGCGGCCGTGCAGATGAGCGAGACGTAGGTCGCGGGGAAGGCCTTGTCCTGCCATTGGCCGGGATCTGTGCCCGGAGCGATGGCGTGCTGAATGAGGAAGGCGCTGAACGCCGCTATCGTCGCGGCGGCGCCGACCTTGAGGTGCTTGGCGTTGAGGAGCACCCGATCGGCGTTCACGCGGGCGGCTCGATCGGGCGGCAGCGGAATTCTCGGCATCGACTTTTTCCCCATTGTTCTGCCTGTTCCGCCTAAGGCGCGCGGCCCGGGCGCCACCAAGTATACGCCGCCTCCGACCGGGGGTCAAACGGAAAAAAAATATCCGAAGCTCCGTTATATGAGATGCCCCATGCGCTCCCGCTTCGTGTCCAGGTAGCCGGAATCGTGCGGGTTTGAGGGGATCACCACCGGTATGCGTCCCGCTATCCTCACGCCCGCCGCCGCGAGCTTCTCCACTTTATCCGGGTTGTTCGTCATGAGGAGGACCGACGAGACGCCCAGGATCCCGAGGATCTTGGCCGCCACTGTGTAGTCGCGCGCGTCGTCGGGGAATCCCAGGTAACGGTTGGCGTCCACCGTGTCCAGGCCCAGCTCTTGGAGCCGGTACGCCTTGATCTTGTTCACGAGCCCGATGCCCCTGCCTTCCTGCTTCAGGTAGATCACCGCGCCCCGCCCGCGTTTCTCAACTTCCCTGACCGCGGCTTCGAGCTGGTCCCGGCAGTCGCAGCGGAGCGATCCGAAGACGTCCCCCGTATGGCACTGCGAGTGGATGCGGACCGGGAAGGGTTCGGGCCCCGCGGGGTCGCCCTTCACGAGGGCCGTGTGCTCCTTGTCCGCCTTGCAGTCGTAGAACCCGTAGATATCGAACTCCCCGAATCGCGTGGGTAGGTGGGCTTTCGCGCCCAACCGGACGCAAAGGTCCGGGTCCTTGCAGTATGCGCCCTTCCCCGCGCAGTAGAAGGCCTCGAGGGGGAAGTCCGGCTTCGCGATCAGCTTCTTCTCGAGCTCCTCGCGCGTCGTCACGTTGTCGCAGGCCGCGAGGAAGTCCTCCGGCGTCACGGGCTCGTCCATCGTCACGCTCCTTCCGCATGAAGATACGCCCTGCCGGCCGGGAAGGCAATACGGCAGCTATCCTCAGGCTCCCGGAAGGGGCGCGGGGGAGGCGGGAGCTTCCCCCGCTTCTTCATTCGAAGCGGCACGCGAGGCTCTGTATGGAGTATCTTTGAGGCCTGGAGGCGCTCATGCCCGGAACGACCCGCATCGGGACTTGCTCGTGGAAATACCCTTCGTGGAAGGGGCTCGTGTATTCGAGCGCCGAGCCGGAGGATTGCCTCGCTGAGTACGCGCGGAAGTACGATACCGTGGAAGTGGACCAGTGGTTCTGGAGCCTGGGGAAGCCTGACGCCTCCGGGGCCATGAAGGCCGCGCTCCCGCGGAGAAGCGTGGCCGAGGGATACGCCGCGTCCGTACCCGGGGATTTCCGCTTCACGGTGAAATGCCCGAACGCGCTCACGCTCTCGCACGCCTACGCGAGGAAGGGCGAGCCGCTCGCGCCTAATCCGCGTTTTCTGGATGCGGCGTTCTTCGAGGACTTCGTTGGGGCGTTAGGCTCGATGGCGGACAAGGCCGGGCTCTATCTCTTCCAGTTCGAGTACCTCAACAAGGAGAAGATGGCCGGACCGGCGGCGTTCAAGGAGAAGCTCGGCGCTTTCCTGGACGCGCTGCCTCGCGGGCTTCCCTACGCGGTGGAGATACGTAATCCGCGTTGGATGGACGCGGCCTGGTTCGATTTCCTCAAGAAGCGCGGCGCGGCTCCGGTCCTGCTTCAGGGCTATTGGATGGAGGACGTCCGCGCGGTGGCGGAGCGCGCCGGAGCGGGGATCGGGGAGACGGTTTGTATTCGGCTTCACGGCGAGGACCGGGAAGGCATGGAGGAGCGGACGGGCGAGGATTGGAGCAGGATCGTCCGTCCCAAGGATGAAGAGCTCGGGCGGGTCGCGGGACTGCTCCGCCAGCTCAGGACCTGGGGGAAGGCCGTCTGGCTCAACGTCAATAACCACTATGAGGGGAGCGCGCCGCTCACGATCGAAAAGCTTCGAGCGCTGCTTTGAACGAGTCGATCCGATCGATTTCCGTTGACAGGTCGATGACGGTCGATTACTACTGGACATGATGGCCGCCGCGATCGAGCGCCGGCTGATCGGCGCGAGCGCCGGATGAAGGAGTCCCCATGAGCGATGAAGCGAATAATGAGAAAACGAGCGACGAGGCGACGAGCGCCTTCGTATCGTACGTCATCGAGCAGCTGAAGAACAAAGTCCCTGAAACGACGATCGTCAATTCACTCGCCGAGAAGGGAGTGGAGTACCACGTGGCGGAGGAGTTCGTCGCCAAGTGCAAGGACGCCTACGTTTCCGCTCGCAGGAAGGCGGGGATGAAGGACATGCTCATAGGCGGCCTCTGGTGCGTCGGCGGCGGGATCGTGACCGCGGTGACGTACTCGATGGCCTCGTCCGGGGGGCGCTACGTGATCACCTGGGGCGCCATCGTGTTCGGAGCCCTCCAGTTCTTCAGGGGCCTCTACCGGACCTTGCGCGGGTAAGCCGGAGGGACTACGGGTCTATGCGCGGAGAGCGTTCTCTCGGGCGCCCAGGTTGAAGGCCCGGCTCCGCGCGGGATATGATCGGCGCCATGAACGATCATGAACGCGGCGCGGGCCGCATGAACGCCTTGGCCGAGGGAAAGAGGTCCTCGGGGATACTTCTTCATATCACCTCGCTCCCCGGTCGGTACGGGATCGGGGACTTGGGGCCCGAGGCCCACGCCTTCGTGGACGCGCTCGCGGCGGCGGAACAGGGGCTCTGGCAGGTGCTCCCTCTCGGCCCCACCGGATACGGCGATTCTCCGTACCAATCCTTCTCCACCTTCGCGGGCAACGAGCTCCTCATCTCGCCGGACATCCTCCTCCGCGAGGGCTTCCTCTCGCCCGCGGACGTAGAGCCGCTTCCCGCCTTCCCCTCGGACCGCGTGGATTACGGATGGGTGATCTCCTGGAAGCGGCCCCTCCTCATGAAGGCGGCCCGCGCCTTCCTCGAGCGGGCGGCTCCCGAGCGCAGGGCGGCGTACCGCGCCTTCCGCGACGCCGCGTCCTATTGGCTGGACGACTACGCCCTCTTCATGTCCATCAAGGACGAAATGGACGCCCGCGCAGCGGCTGAAGGCGCCTTCGGCGCGATGTGGGCCACGTACTGGCCGGCGGAGCTCCGGGGGCGGAACGAGGAGGCCCTCGCGGCCTGGCGCGGATCGCATATCGACGACATCGAGGCGCGGTCGGTCCTGCAATTCTTCTTCCACGAGCAACTCGCTTCCCTGAGGATGAGGGCGAACGGCGCGGGGGTGCGCCTCGTCGGGGATCTCCCGATCTTCGTCGCCTACGATTCAGCGGACGTTTGGGCGCGGCAGGAGCTCTTCCTCCTCGACGACGCGGGCAAGCCTCTCGAGGTGGCCGGCGTG
Source organism: uncultured Spirochaetales bacterium (assembly GCA_964399285.1). Lineage (GTDB taxonomy): Bacteria > Spirochaetota > Spirochaetia > Treponematales > JBGSOB01 > CAYNQK01. The sequence goes on from CAYNQK010000050.1 coordinate 18,261, forward strand.
CCGCCCGACTACTTCTCCGCTGACGGCCAGCTCTGGGGCAATCCCCTCTACGATTGGAAGGCCCACAGGGAATCGGGCTACGAGTGGTGGCGGAAGCGCGTCGGCGCGGCGCTCGACGCCTGCGACATCGTCAGGATCGACCATTTCCGCGGCTTCGAGTCCAACTGGGCCGTGCCCTTCGGGCGGAGCAACGCGCGCGAGGGGCAGTGGAAGGAGGGGCCGGGCCTCGAGCTCTTCAACGCGCTCAAGGCCGACCTGGGCGAGGACCTCCCCATCATCGCGGAGGACCTGGGGCTCATCACGCAGGAGGTGCACGACCTCCGCGACGCCCTGAGGCTCCCCGGGATGCGCATCCTCCAGTTCGCCTTCTCCCGCGGCCACGACGGGCGCTTGGACGCTCTCAATTCGTTCCTCCCCCACAACTACGAGAAACGGACCTTCGCGTACACGGGCACGCACGACAACAATACGCTCCGCGGCTGGCTGGATCGCGAGGTGCCTTCCGAGCTCCTTCCCCTCATCGACGCGTATCTCGGGACGAAGCCCGGTAACCGCGAGGAGCGGGCCCTTTCGCTCATGCGCGAGGCGATGAAGTCGGTGGCGGCGTGGTGCGTGCTCCCTCTTCAGGACGTGCTGGGCCTCGGCGAGGAGGCGCGGATGAACGCGCCCTCGACGCTCGGCGGGAATTGGTCGTGGCGCGCCGGCGAACGGGGCATTCCCGAGCACGCGGCCGCTTGGCTCAGGGACGCGGTCAGGACTTTCAACCGCGTCCCGCCTAAGGGCTGACGGGCTTCGGCGCCGGGCTTCGCCGCGCGCCTTCGCGATGCGCGGGCGAACGAGGCGCGAGCCCGGCCCCGGCGCCGCCGTCCTTGCATCGTCCGGGCCTCGGCGTCTATGATCGCGCCATGAGCGACTTCGACAGGTACCTTGATATGGACGCCCCGGTGACGGTCTGCGACGCCGAGGGGATCGTGGTGGCGATGAACCGGCGGTCGCGCGAGCAGTTCTCCAAGGACGGCGGCGCGTCGCTCGTCGGGAAGAGCCTCTTCGACTGCCACAAGCCCTCCTCGAACGAGACGATACGAGCCCTCATGCGCGAGGACCGGAGCAACGTCTACCTCGTGCGGAAGAACGGCAAGAGCAAGATCGTCTTCCAGACGCCCTGGCACGAAGGCGAGGGCGATGCGCGCCGCGTCGCGGGCATGGTCGAGATCAGCTTCGCGGTGACGGAGCCCCTCCGGATCGTCGAGAGGGGCTGAGCCCGCCGTCGGCGTTCTCGGAGGAGCGTTCGCGCGGCGCGGCCCGAGATCGTCCTCGCGCTCCCTTGCCCCTTTCCGCCTCTAGGGATAAAGTACGGCAGGGGAGGGATCATGGCGCATTGCGTAGTGCCCGAGGCCGAGGAGATCCTGGACAAGAGCTTTCCCGTCCTGGACAAGGGCTTCGTGCGTCTCGTGGATTACCTCGGGGGAGACTCCCGCATCGTGCAGGCCGCGAGGGTCTCCTACGGCGAGGGGACCAAGACTGTCCGCGAGGACGCGGGCCTCATCGATTACCTTCTCCGCAACGAGCACACCTCGCCCTTCGAGCAGGTGATCCTCACTTTCCACGTGAAGATTCCCGTATTCGTCGCCCGGCAATGGATCAGGCATAGGACCGCGCGCGTGAACGAGATCTCCGGGCGGTATTCGGTCATGCGCGACGAATTCTACCTGCCGCGGCCGGAGGACGTCGCCGCGCAGAGCGCGGACAACAAGCAGGGACGCGAGGACGAGCCTCTCCCCGAAGCGGACGCCCTTAAAATCATCGACCGGCTCAGGCGGGGGCAGGACGCCGCGTACGCGGACTACCTCTCGATGGTGGACTCGGGCCTCGCGCGCGAGATCGCCCGCATCAACCTCCCCCTCTCGCTCTACACCGAGATGTACTGGCAGATGGATCTCCACAACCTCTTCCGCTTCCTGGCCCTCCGCCTGGACGCGCACGCGCAGAAGGAGATCAGGCTCTACGCGGAGGCCCTGCTTTCGGTCGCGGAGAAGGTCTGCCCCCTCGCCTGCGCCTCGTTCAGGGAGCACTGGCTCGGCGGGGCCTCGTTCTCAGCCTCGGAGATGAAGGCGGTCAAGAATTTGATTGAAGGCAAAGAAAGCGGCCTCTCGGGCCGCGCGGAGCAGCGTTTCAAGGAGAAGCTCGGATGAGGATCGGAAAGTGCCCCTGCGGATCGGGCAAGGAATACAAGGCCTGCTGCGGCCTCTTCATATCGGGGAAGGCGCTCGCGCCCACGGCCGAGGCCCTCATGCGCGCGCGCTACAGCGCCTACGCGGAGCACGAGATCGGGTTCCTCATGGCCACCATCGTCAAGGAGGACGACGACGAGCTCGATCCCGAGGGCACGAAGAAGTGGAGCGAGGAGTCCGAGTGGAAGGGGCTCGAGATCGTGCGGACGGAAGCGGGCGGCCCCGCGGACGACAGGGGCGTCGTCGAGTGCAAGGCCACCTACGCGCAGAAGGGCATCCTCAACGTCCACCACGAGGTCTCGAAGTTCGTGAAGAAGGGCGGCGCGTGGCTCTTCGAGAGCGGCAAGCTCATCACCGAGCAGGTGACCCGCTCGGCCCCCAAGGTCGGAAGGAACGAGCCCTGTCCCTGCGGGTCGGGGAAGAAATACAAGGCCTGCTGCGGGAGATAAGCTTCTTCCATCGAGATCGATCGATGATTCCGGAAGATCGCGGGGCCTGGCGTGGGGGAAAACGCCATCGGGAACAGTTGCGAGTAATCCAAATAACACAGCGACATTAACCC
>CAYNQK010000051.1:0-20974 GCA_964399285.1 uncultured Spirochaetales bacterium
GAGGTAGGGGGCCATGAAGGCGCCCGCGATGCAGCCCCAGGAGAGCGACATGAGTGTGTCGATGACCCCGAAGGGAAACCGCGCGATGACGTAGGAGATGGCCACGAAGACGCCCGAGAGGACCCGCATGAGGAGGAGGCTCCGGTCCTTCTTCGCCTCGGTCCTGCGGTAGCCCTTGTAGAGGTCGATGGCGATCGCGGAGGAGGATACGAGGACCAGGCTCGAGAGCGTGGACATGGAGGCCGAGAGGATGAGGAGGAGGATCACCGCCATGAGGAGCTCGGGCAGGTTGGCGACGAGCATGGTGGGGATGATGGAGTCCACGTTCACCGCCTTCCCCGCCATGGGGAGGGTCTCCGGCGTGAAGAAGACGTGGGTGAGCGCGCCCGTGTAGTAGGCGGTGAAGCCGATGACGAGCGCGAAGAGGAAGGTGACGACCGCCGCGCGCGGGATCACCTTCTCGTTCTTGATGGAGTAGAACTTCTGAATCATCTGCGGGAGGCCCCAGGCGCCGAAGCTCGTCATGAACACGAGGCTCGCGATGGTGAGGGCCGAGGGGCGCTTGTCCGGCGGGATATGGGCCGCGTAGTTCGCGCCCACGTCGCGGAGGACCGCGCCGATCCCGCCCGCCTTCCCCGTGAGGATGCCCACCATGAGGGCGCAGCCGACCAGCATGATGATTCCCTGCACGAAGTCCGTGAGCGTCACCGCGAAGTAGCCGCCCAGGACCAGGTAGACGCCCGTGATCCCGATCATGATGAGGAGGGCGAGGTCGTAGGGGATCCCGAAGACGGCCTCGAAGAGGTGACCCAGCCCTTTGAATACCGATGCCGAGTACGGGAGGAGGAACACGAAGATGAGGACCGCGGCGGCGGCCTTCATGTACTTTGCCCCGTATCGTTCCTGGAGGAACTCGGGCATGGTCATGGCGTCGAGGTTCTTGCTCATGCGCCGCGTGCGCGCGCCCAGGACCAGCCATGAGAGGAGGCCGCCGATCAGGCAGTTCCCCAGCGCGATCCAGAGGGCGTTCCAGCCGAAGCCCCAGCCCTGCCTGCCGGCGTATCCGATGAAGAGGACCGCGGAGAAGTACGTGGTCCCGAAGGCGAAGGCCGAGAACCAGGGGCCGATGTTCCGGCCGCCCAGGAAGAAGTCCTGCACGTTCTTGGTTTTGCGCATGCCCCAGACGCCGATGGCGACCATGGCGGCCATGAAGACGGATAGAAGGATGATGCCTGTCATGCGGAAACGCTCCTTTATGCTCGGGTCGCTGGCATGATAGGGGCGCCCCGCGGAAAACGCAAGTTTTTTCCGACAGTAAGGGATGATGACGACGGCCGCGCGCGGTGTCGTGATTGAACGGCCTCGAGTCCTAACGTTACTATGGCAAGTATCGAACCGCGGCATCCACCGAAGCGGCGGGGATCGGGCTCTCAGCCCGTCGATGCGCCGCTAGAGGACGAGCTCCCAGAAGCCCACGTCGATCCAGCGCCCGAACTTGAAGCCGACGGCCTCGAAGTGCGCGACCTTGCGGAACCCGAATTTCTCATGGAGGCGCACCGATGCCTCGTTGGGGAGCGAAATTCCGCCAAGAAGCGCGTGGACGCCCGCGGCCTTCGCCCGGTCGATGATGGCCGCGTAGAGCTCGCCGCCCAGTCCCCGCCCTCGCTCTTCCTTGTCGACGTAGACGGAGGCCTCGGCGCTGAAGCGGTAGGCGGACCGCGACCTGAAAGGCCCGTAGTACGCGTATCCAAGGACTCTTCCGCCCTCTTCGGCCACGATCCAGGAGCTCTTCTCGAGGATCGCGCGCACGCGCCCGGCCATCTCGTCCGCGCTCACGCTCGATTCCTCGAAGGAGATGTCCGTCGTTTCCACGTAGTGGTTGTAAATCGCGGCGATCGCGCCCGAATCCTCAGGTACGGCGTCCCTCAGCATCCATCCCCCCCCGCGCGGCCCTCGCCCCGCCCGGGGCCGGAACCGCCGCTTTGCTTTATCCCCGCCGAGGCGGTATACTAAATACGGAAAAAGACCGGGCATTAGGCAACGCTAGCGGCGACAGCCCTTCGCGCCCTCCCCGATCACATATTCAGGCCGTCCGAGAGCCGAGGCTTCCGCCGAGGCCCGGGCGGCTTGATCCCGTTTCAGGCCCCCTTCTTCCTTCCGCGCCTCCGCTTCACTCGCCTCAGGACGTCCGGACTCATCATCCTGATCACGAACCAGGTCCCCGCCGCCACGGCGATCATCGCCGCCGCGAGGAGCGGATAGGATATCCATAACGGCACGCCCCGCGTCATCGCCGTGAATTCCGACATCCCCCCCACTCCCGCGATGACGTTGAGCGGCATGAAGACGACGGACACGATGGTGAGGCGCTTGATGAGGATGTTCAGGTTGTTGTTGACGATGTTCCCCCGCGCGTCCGTGAGGCCCGTGAGGATCTCCGCGTAGATCTCGGCCTGCTTGGAGCACTGCGCGTTCTCGATGCAGATGTCGTCGAGGAGCTCGCGCTCCTCCTCGGCGAGGGCGAGCTTGGCGGCCTGGTTCCTGAGCCGTTCCAGGACGGCCGTGTTGGAGTTGATGCCGTTCAGGATGTAGATGAGGCTCTTCCCCACGGAGAACATGGACAGGAGGTGCTGGTTCTCCATGGACGAGTTGACCTTCTCCTCGAGCGAATCGGAGATCATGTTGATGACCTTGAGGTGCCCGAAGAAGTGCGCGACGGTCGCCGACATGATCTTGAGGAGGAGCTCGGTGCGGGACCGCACCTTCGCGAGGGGGCGCTGGTCCAGTATGTCGTGCTCGTCGAAGGGCGATACCATGATGAGGCGGTCCTTGAAGAGGAAAAGCCCGTACGAGGTCACGCGGAAGAGGTAGTCGTCCTCCGTCGAGTAGTTGCGCGGGGTCTTCATGATGAAGACCGCGTGGTCGTCCTCCGTCTCGAAGCGCCCGAGCTCGTCCGGGTCGAGGGCCGACGCGAGGTCGTGCTCTCCGACGCCGGCGGCGACGAGCTCGGCGCGCTCGGAGGCGTCCGGGCAGGAATAGCAGGAGAGGGCCGGCTCCCCCTCCTCGGCCGCGAGGATCTGCTTGAGCCGACCCCCCTCGATGCGGTACGCGCGCTTCATGGCCTCCCCCCTTCCGCCCCGGACGGCGCCGCGGCCTTCCTCAGCCTCGCGATCTCGGCGTCGAACGCCTTCGCGAAGAGCCCCGCTTCCCTGGCCCCGTAGCTCCTGCCGCCGGGCTCCTTGAGGCCCGCGAGGCTGAGCTCGAGCATGGCGTCCCTGATCGAGCGGCGCTCCCGGATCGAATCCGCGCTGAAGCGTCCTCCGCGGTCGTTGATCACCCCGACACCGTCGCCGTGCGCGGCGATGATGCGCTCGGCGAGCGGGATGTCCCTCGTCACCACCACGTCGCCCGGCCGCGCCCACGCCATGATGGCCTCGTCGGCCGCTCCGGGACGCGGGTCCGCGAGCGCGAACGAGACTCCTCCGCCCTCGCGGACGCCCGGATTCCTGTTCGCCACGAAGACCGCGCGGAAGTCCCCGGCCCCGCGCCCCCGCTCGGAGGCGACCCTGCGCGCGATGATGTCGCGCGCCTCGCGCGGGAGCGAGTCCGCGTCGGCCCAGACCGTCAAGCGCTCTCCCCGTCCCGCGGCCCGAAGCGCTTCCTGAGCTGGTTGAGGAGCGCGGCCATGTCCTTGGGAAAGGGGGCCTCCACGGAAATCCCCTCGTCGGGGATGGAGAGCGAGAAGGCGTGGAGCGCGAGGCGCGAGAGGAGGGGCTGCTCGTCCAGGGGATCGCCGCGGCGACCCGGCTTGAAGTCGGAGAGCTTCACGGGGGAGCCGTCGCCGTAGAGCGGATCGCAGAGGACGGGGTAGCCGAGCGCGGCCGCGTGGACGCGGATCTGGTGCGTGCGCCCCGTGAGCGGCCTCGCCTCGACGAGCGTGAAGGGTCCGAGGGGCTCGAGGACCGAGAAGACCGTGCTCGACGCCTTGCCCCGCCGCGCGTCCACCACCGTGCGGTGGTAGCGGTCCCCGTCCGCCCTGAGCTTGAGCTCGCAGGCCTCGCCGTCCCATCGGGGCCTGCCGCGGACGAGGGCGCGGTATGCCTTCACGACGCGCCGCTCCTGGAAGGCGACGGAGAGGGCGGCGTGCGCCTCCTTGTCCCGCGCGAGGAGCACGACGCCCGAGGTGTCCTTGTCGATCCTGTGGACCACGAAGAGCTTCCCGTAGCGCGGGGCGAGGGCCTCGGAAAGGACGGGGGAGCGCGGCGCGGAGGAAGGGCGCCCCGCCCCCTCGGAGGGCGCGTCGGGCCGCGGGGCCCGCCGTTCGGCCCCGGGCGCCGGGAATTCGCGCTCCGGTATCACGGACATCCCCGCGGGCTTGAGGACGATGACGTAGCCGGGAGCCTCGCGGAGGACCTCGACGCTCTCGCGCGGGGAAGCGCGCGCGGACGGTTCCGTCATGGGCGGCCCGCGGCCCCCGCGAGAGCGCGGATCACTTCTTCGCGTCCTTCCAGGGGAAGATCATGCCCTTGAGGGAGCGCGGCCCCACGAGATCCTCGTCTTCCTTGATGAGCTCGTCCCAGGGCACGGCGGAGCGCTTGGCCCCGGGATTCTTCTCGAGCCACTCGTACTTGTAGGCCCTGATCCTGATGCCCTCGATGCCCGAGAGGAGGAGGCCGCCGAAGCCCGGGACGAATCCGACCGTGAAGAAGGAGACGACGATTCCCAGCGCGTGCCAGAAGAAGATGAAGATGGAGTACCGGAGGTTGTCCACCGTGATCATGAAGCACTTCTTCACGACGCGCGGGAAGGAGCCCTCGAGCCGCACCATGACGGGGAAGAACCACTGGAACGCGAGCGCTCCGAACGCGAGGATCCAGCCCAGGAAGCCCGCGAGGAAAATGCCGAGGAAGCCGCCCATCCCGAGGTAGAACCTGAAGCTCACGAAGAAGATCGCCAGGGCGAGGAACGAGAGCGCGCCGAAGAGCGCCGACCTGCCGGCCGTCTTCTTGATGCCCGCGAGGAAGTCCCGGGCGCGCGGCCGGTCCGAGTCCGCGATCGCGTTCAGGAACCAGGCCGAGGCGCCCGTGATGATCGAGGAGACGACGTGCAGGGCGAGGAGGATGGCCAGCTCCGTCAGGGACGCGGGCGTCCCCGAGGCTACGCCCGCGAGGATCCCGTAGGCGAGTATCCCCTCGACGACGTAGACGAGCGTGAGGCCGATGTTCACGACGAGCAGGGAAAGGAGGTTGTCCCACGCGTCGAAGAAGGATTTCTTGATCTGGAAGAGGATCATTCCCGGATGATACTCCTTTTCAGGGCTTTGATCAAATGCCGGACGCGGGAGCCCGTTCGTAGAACGAGAGGAGGACCCCGGGGAATCCCATGCCGGCGAGGCGCGTCCTCGCGGCCTCCGCCTCTTCGGCGGGCAGGCCCCTGATCACGACGCGGGTGAAGGCGCCCGCCCGCTCCTCCTCGGGACGGAAACCCGCGGCCTCGAGCCGTTCGAGGGCGCGCTTCAGGTTATCAGGGCGCGAGAAGCTCGCCACCTGGATATCGCAGAGCCGCTTCGGGCGCCGGTCGTCCGCGAGCGAGCGTTCGTCCGCGAGCGCATGCTCGTCCGCGAGCGCTGGTCCGGCGGATTCCGGCCGCGCGCGCGCCGCCGATCCGGCCTCCCCCGCCCTCAGCGCGGGTCCGCCCAGGGGCCCGGCGGGGAGGCCGCCCGAGGGCTCGATCCTCACGCGCCCCGTCCCCGACCCGATAATGCCGATCTCGCCCGCGGCCGCCTCCGAGAGGTCGATCATCCGCCCCTCGACGAAGGGCCCCCGATCGTTGACGCGGACCACCACCCGCGCCCCCGTATCCAGGTTAGTGACGAGGAGGACCGTGCCGAAGGGCAGGGTCCGGTGCGCGGCGGTGTACGCGAAGCGGTCGAATACCTCCCCCGAGGCGGTCTTCCTCCCGTGGAAGGGGACGCCGTACCAGGAGGCCGTCCCCTCCGCGGGGAGGGCGGCCGCCGGAGCGGCGGCGACGGGGAGGCGGAGCGCGGCGAGGAGGATCAGGGCGGCGAGGCGCTCATTGGTTCGCATACTGGAGCACCTCGCCGCTCACGTATTCTATGGAGACGCCCGCTTCCCGGAAGAGCTCCTCGCTCTCCTTGCCCGCGTGGTACTTGCGCTCGCAGACGACCCGGACGATCCCGCAGTTGACGATCATCATCGCGCAGGTCCGGCAGGGGGTCATCCGGCAGTACAGCGTGCCGCCGTCCAGGGCCACGCCGCGCTTGGCGGCCTGGCAGATGGCGTTCTGCTCGGCGTGGACGGTGCGGACGCAGTGCTGGGTGATCGTCCCGTCCTCGTGGATCGTCTTCTTCATCTGGTGCCCGGCCTCGTCGCAGTGGGGCAGCCCGGCCGGGGAGCCCACGTAGCCCGTCACCAGGATCTGGTGGTCCCTCGCTATGACGCAGCCGGACCGTCCCCGGTCGCAGGTGGCCCGCTTGGCGATCGCCCCGCAGACCTCCATGAAGTACTCGTCCCAGCTCGGCCTGACGTACCCTTCCCCTTCCATGCGGCCTCCCCCCGGCGTCCGGCGTTTACCCATCCCCGCTCCCGTGGTAGAATCGCCGGGATGCGCAGGAAGGGCATGTCGCTCTACAGTATATCACTCAGCGTCCAGGTGGCGTTCGTGATCTTCATGTGCCTGACCGCCGTCGCCCTGTCCGTCGTCCTCATCATAGGCTGGCAGGAGCGCCTCATCTACCTCCTCGGCGCATATGCCCTATCGGGCCTCCTCGTGTTCTCCGTGTCGGGCGGGGCCTCGCTCGTCATCTCCCGGCGGATGGACGACGAGTTCCGCTCCCTCATCGAGTACTGCCGCAGGATCGGCGAGAGCCGGGAGCGCCTCTTCGAGGCCCGCTTCAGGATCGGCGAGTTCGACCTCATCGCCCGATCCCTCGCGGAATCCATCCTGAAGCGGATACAGGCCGAGGACGCGCTCAGGAAGTCCGAGAGCGAGCTCGAGCGCGCCATCGTGGAGGCCCAGGCGGCCAGCAGGGCCAAGAGCGAATTCCTCGCGAACATGTCGCACGAGATCCGCACCCCCATGAACGCCATCCTCGGGTTCTCCGACCTCCTCGACTACTCAATCACCGACGAGAAGCAGAAGGGCTACGTCCGCGCGATCCGCGTCTCGGGCAAGAGCCTCCTCGCCCTCATCAACGACATCCTCGACCTCTCCAAGATCGAGGCCGGCAAGATCGAGGTGCGGAGGGAGCCCGCGTCCGCCCGCGACATCCTGGGGGAGATGTCCGTCATGTTCCGCCAGCGCGCGGAGGAGAAGGGGCTGGAGATCCGCTTCCGCATCCCCGACGACTTCCCCGCCGCCCTCCTCATCGACCAGGGGAGGGTGCGCCAGATCCTCGTGAACCTCATCGGGAACGCGGTGAAGTGCACCGCGCGCGGGGGGCGCGAGGCGAGCGCCTAATCCCGCCGCGCGAGGACCGGTCCGGGCGGCACCCTCGCGCTCAGGGTCAAGGACACGGGGATCGGCATGCCCGAGGGCTTCCTCTCGAGGATCTTCGAGCCCTTCACCCAGGCCGACTCGCAGCTATCCAGGATGCACCAGGGGACCGGCCTCGGCCTCGCCATATCGCGCAAGCTCGCCGAGCTCATGGGCGGCGCGATCAGCGTGAAGAGCGTCGAGGGCCAGGGCAGCGAATTCCTCGTCACCCTACCCTGCGAGGTCCCCGACCCCTCGCTCGTCCCCGCGCCCGAGCCGCCCCGCGGCGAGGTCGATTTCGAGCCCGCGACCGTCCTCGTGGCGGACGACATCGAGACGAACCGGCTCCTCGTCGCCGAGATGCTCCAGGAGCGAGGATGCCGCGTCCTCACGGCCGCCGACGGCTACGAGGCCGTCGACATGGCGACCGCCGAGCGCCCCGCCGTCATCGTCCTCGATATCAGGATGCCCGGCATGGACGGGGTCGAGACGATGGGCCGCATACGCGGGATCGAAGGCCTGGAGAAGACGCCCATCATCGCGCTCACGGCCCAGGCCCTGAAGCAGGAAGAGGACCAGCTCCTCGCCGCGGGTTTCGACGGATACCTCAGGAAGCCCCTCAGCATCGAAGAGCTCTTCTCCGAGCTCGCCCGCCACCTCCCTTCCAAACGCGGCTGATTCTCGATCGAGCGATCGCCCCGTTTCAATTTCCGGTTCGATGAATTCGCGCGCCCTTCCGGCCCGATGCGGCGCGGAGGCGGCGAACATGGAAGAACGGAGCGGGGAGGCGTTTTCAGGAACGCGCGATGCCGCCGGCGGAAATCGAGCGAAGGACGGGACGCGCGCGACGCGGAAAAGCGTACGAGGAGCGCGGAAGGGTAATAGCGGCTACGCGCCCCGGGGAGAAGGCCCCGCGCGGTCCGAGGGCCCGCGGGAAGCGATGCGCGAGCGCGGCCCGGGAGCGCTCTCGGACGCCGAGCTCGTCCAGGCCATCATCGGATCCGGGAGCGGGCGGATCAGCGCCGCGGCCCTCGCGCCCAGGGTGGTCGACGCCCTCGACGCGGCGCTCGATCCCGCGGATCCCGCGTCCTACTCTTCTATAAGGGGCATCGGCGAGGCGCGGGCCTGCTCCCTCGCGGCGGCCATGGAACTGGGGAGGCGGCGCTTCCGCCCGGCGGAACCGCGCATCGCGGGGCCCGAGGACATCTTCAGGCAGGTGTCGCACTTCGCGGACAGGAAGCAGGAGCGGTTCATCGCCGCGACCCTCAACGGCGCCAACGAGGTGATCGCCGTGCGCGTCGTGTCGCTCGGGCTCGTGAACCGCACCCTGATCCATCCGAGGGAGGTCTTCTCGGACGCCATCCACGACCGCGCCGCCGCCGTCGTCGTGGCGCACAACCATCCGACGGGGCGGCTCGAGCCGAGCAGGGAGGACGTCGAGGTCACGGCGAGGCTCGTGAAGGCGGGGAGGACGATCGGGATCGAGGTGCTCGACCACCTCGTCTTCTCGGCCGAGGGGTACTACTCTTTCAGGGAATCGGATCCGGGGCTCTTCTCCGAGGACTGAGTTCCCGTTCCGGACGGGCCGCGCCGTCCGCTCGCGCGGTAGGCCTCGTACATGAGGATGCCCGCCGCCACCGAGACGTTGAGCGAGTCCACGCGTCCGCGGGCGGGAACCGAGACGAGGGCGTCGGCCTCCCGCTCGAGGAGCCGCCCCACGCCCTTCCCCTCGGAGCCGAGGATGAGGGCCACCTTGCCGCGCATGTCCAGGTCCCATGCGGGCGTCCCCGACATGCTCGCCGCGTACACCCAGAAGCCCGCCGCCTTGAGGGCGTCCACCGCGCGCGCGAGGTTCGGCACGACGGCCTGCCTAACCCACGCGGCCGCGCCCGCGGACGCCGAGAACACGGCGTCGGTCTCGCGCACGGACCTGTCCTGCGGCGTCACCACGATGTCCGCGCCGAACTGGTCCGCGGATCGGAGGATCGCGCCGAAATTGTGCGGATCGGAGAGATGGTCCAGGACGATGGCGAGGCCTTCCTCGCGGGCGGCCGCCGCTTCCACGTACGCGTCGAAATCGGCCTTGCGGACGCCGCCCCCGAGCGCGAGCGCGAGCCCGCGCGAGCCGGGATGACGCCGCTCGAGCTCGTCGGCCGCGACCTCCACGACGGGAATGCCCCGTTCGCGGGCGAGCTCGGCGATCGCTCTCCCGCGCGGGCCGGGATCGGCGCAGCGGAGCTCGAGGCCGTCCATCGCGCCCGCCTTGATGGCTTCCTCGATGGCGTGCAATCCCGTGAGGACGGGCCGACGCCGGCCGCTCTCCGGAAGCCGACGAGGGTCATCGCGCTCCGCGCGGGAATCGCGTTCGCCGCGGAAATCGCGGGCGCCGCCCTGACCGCGAGGGGCGGATCCGCCGTCGCGGCCTCCGTCCTGCGCCCGGTCGCGGGACCCCGCGTCGCGGCGGCCGGGATTCCCTCCGGCCGCCCCCCTATCCGGCCCTATCCGCGGCCCGCGGTTCTTCCCGCCGCCCTTGCTAGAGCGCGTAGGTCTTTCCGTATTCGACCGCGACCGGATCGGGGTATCCCTTCCCGGCGAGGTACTTCGCGAGGTGGTCGATGGCTTCGTCCTCGCCGTGCACGAGGAAGATGCCCTTGAGCCGGGAACGGTCCGCCATGGAGAGCCAATCCGCGATCTCCGAGTAGTCCGCGTGGGCGGAGAAGGCGTTGACCTCGCGGACCTCCGCGCGGACGGCGAGGGTCTCCCCGTGGATGCGGACCTCCTTGGCCCCGTCCTTGATCCGCCTCCCGAGGGTTCCCGCAGCCATGAAACCGACGATGAGGATGCCGTTCGCGGGATCCTGGATCGTGTGGAGGAGGTGGTGCTGGATCCTCCCCGCCTCGCACATGCCGTCCGCGGAGATGATGATCATGGGGCCCTTCGCGTCGTTGAGCCGCTTGGAATCCTCCACGGAGCTCGCGAAACGCAGCTGGTTGAAGCCGAAGGGGTTCTTGTTGTGCTTGATGAAGGCCTCGTGGATTTCCTTGTCGTAGCATTCGGGATGGATCTGGAAAATGCTCGTGGCGTTGATGGCCATGGGGGAATCGCACCAGATCGGGATGTCGGGGATGCGCTTCGCGTCCGAGAGGAGATGCAGGAAGAATATGAGCTCTTGCGTCCGCTCCACGGCGAAGGCCGGGATCACGAGCTTTCCCCCGCGCTTCGCGACGTCGCTCACCGCCCGGGAGAGCGTCTCGAGCGCGTCCTCGGTCGATTCGTGGAGCCGGTCCCCGTAGGTCGACTCGAGGACGAGGTAGTCCACGGGGCCGATGGGATCGGGATCGCGGATGATCGGCTTGTCCTTCCTGCCGAGGTCGCCCGTGAACCCGATGGCGACCTTCTTCCCCGACGAATCCTCGACTTCGAGCCTCGCCATCGCGGAGCCGAGGATGTGCCCGGCGTCCGCGAATCTCGCCTTGATCCCGGGCATGGGGATGAAGTCCCTGCCGTAGGAAACGGTCATGAAGCGGGAGATCGCCTCGACCACGTCCTCGGAATCGTAGAGGGGCTCGAAGGCGAACGGCTCGCCGCGCTTGGCCGCCTGCTTGGCGAGGTATTCCCGGTCCCGCGCCTGGATGGCCGCGGAATCCATCATGATGAGGTTCGCGAGGTCGCGCGTCGCCGGCGTGGAAAACACGGAACCCCCGAATCCCCGCTTCACGAGGAGGGGATAGAGCCCGCAGTGGTCGAAATGCCCGTGGGTCAGGATCGAAGCCTCGATCCCCGCGGGATCCTCGACGAGGCGGCGGTTCTTGGCGTCGGCCTCCGCGCGCTTTCCCTGGAACGCGCCGCAATCGACGAGGAGCCTCCTCCCGTCCAAGTCCAGGACGTGCTTGGAGCCGGTGACCTCGCGCGCGGCGCCTTCGGAACTCAGTTTGATGGCCATGGGGCAATCCTAGGGCCTTTTGGCGCAAAAGGCAAGGAAGGAGCGCATCGGCCGAAATTGACAACGGGGCCCCCTCGCCCCATACTTATACGCATATGGCCGAGCATGGCCCGGAAGGGAAGCCGAATCTTACGCATCGGGCCTTCATCGCCGTGAGCCGCGCGATATCCCCTCCCGTGTTCCCCGACCCGGAGAAGACCCTCACCGCCCTCGTCCTCAATTCCGTCATCTGGAGCCTGATCGCGGTGCTCGTGGCCGCTTCCGCCATCGGGCTTCCCTTAGTCTTCGTGCGAAAGGGGCTGAGCGCCGGGGTCATCGGCGTTTTCCTCGCCATCCTCCTCCTCGCCCTCGGCATCATGCGTTCCGGGAGGGTCGTCGCCGCATCGCGTTTGCTCTCGGTGTTCCTCTGGCTCGTCTTCGTCGCCCTCGCCTCCGTATCGGGCGGCATCGAAAGCGTCAACCTGATATTCCTCCTGTCGGTCACGGTGCAGGCGGGCCTCACCTGCGGGAGCGCTTGGGCGTTGGGCATAGCGGCGGCATCGATCATGGCCATCCTCGCCTTCGCCTCCTTGGATGCCCTCGGAACGCCCCCGCCCCGCCTCTTCCCGACGCCTCCATTCGCGCGATGGCTCATGCTGACCCTGGGGATCTCCGTCACGATGGTCTCCCTCGTCATCAGCCTCACGAGCAGGATACGCGCGATCACCCGGGCCCGGGAGGAGATCCGCGTGAGGAAGGAAACCGAGGAGGCCCTCGCGAAGAGCGAGGAGCGCTTCAGGACGATCTTCGACTCGCTCTCGGAGGTGGTGTTCATACACCGCCTGGACGGCACGATTCTCGACGTGAACCGGAAGGCCGTCGAGGCGTTCGGGTGGTCGAGGGAGGATATCCTCTCCGGAGCGCACGTAAGCGACCTGAGCGCGACCGACCAGGGGTTCACGGAAGACAGGTCCCGCGAATTCTTCGCCCGCGCCGCCGCCGGCGAGAGCCTCGTCTTCGAATGGAGAGCCAAGCGGAAGGACGGGAGCCTCTTTTGGAGCGAAAACAGGATGAAGGCGGCTGACATAGCCGGAGAGCGCCGCATCCTCGTGACGGGCCGGGACATCGAGGACAGGGTCCGGGGGCGCGAGGAGCGCGATCGGCTCGAGCGGAGCCTCCTCCAGTCGCAGAAGATGGAATCGGTGGGCCGCCTCGCGGGCGGGGTCGCCCACGACTTCAACAACCTCCTCACGGGGATCCTCGGGAACCTGGACCTCGCCCTCCTCGAGGAGGGTTCGCCGGAGATCCGGCAACGCCTCGAGGACGCGAAGCGCGCGGGAGGGAGGGCCGCGGAACTCACGAAACAGCTCCTCGCGCTCTCCCGGAAGCAGATCATCGAACCGGTCCCGATCGACCTCCGCGAGCTCGTCTCGTCGATGAAGAGCATGCTCTCGCGCATCCTCGGCGAAACGATCGGCCTCGAGGTCGGCCTACCCGAGGAACCCTGCGCGATACTCGCCGATCCTTCGCAGATGGAGCACATGATCCTGAACCTCGCCGTCAACGCCCGCGACGCCATGCCCTCGGGGGGCCTCCTCTCCCTGCGTCTCCGCAACGAGCCGGGCGCCGCGGCGCAAACAGTCGATCCGGGAGGGGCCGGGACCGTCTCGCTCACCGTTTCGGATACGGGAACGGGCATGACCGCGGAGGTCCTCTCCCGCGCGTTCGAGCCCTTCTTCACCACCAAGGAGCGCGGGAAGGGAACGGGCCTCGGGCTCTCGATCGTGTTCGGAATCGTATCGCAGAACGGCGGGACCATCGAAGCGCGCTCGACCCAGGGCGAAGGGGCGGCGTTCATCATCCGGTTCCCGAGGCTCGCGGGCGCGCCCGGCGCCGTCCGCCCGCCGGAGGAGGCCGCGCGAGCCCTGGGCGGCAAGGAATCCGTCCTCCTCGTCGAGGACGAGGGCGTCGTCAGGGACATCGCGATCCGGACGCTCGCCCGCTCCGGCTACTCGGTGAACGCCTACGCGAGCGCCGAGGAGGCCCTCGCCGCCCTTCCCTCGCTCGGCAGGATCGATATCCTCGTCACCGACGTGATCCTTCCCGGCCTGAACGGCCGCGAGATGGCGGAGCTCGTCTCCTCCCGCCGGCCGGGCATCCGGGTCCTCTACGTCTCGGGCTATCCGAGCGACGTCATCGCCGACTCGGGCATCATCAAGAAGGGGATCGATTTCCTCCCCAAGCCCTTCAGCCCCTCCGACCTCGCCGCCAAGGTGAGGTCGGTGCTCGACGACCGGCCCCGCGGGTAAAAAAAATCCCCGCGGCGGCCGTGATGGCTGCTCGCGGGGATATCCCGTGCGGCGGGCGGACGGGCTAGGCGCTCGCCTTCTCGGTCGTTTTCTTGTTCGCGAGCGTGGCCTTGCAGACCTTGCAGATCATGGACTTCTGGCCCTCGATCTCCTGCTCGTAGACGACCTTCACGCCGTCCCGCTTGCAGACGGGGCAAACGCCCCGACCCTGGCTCTTGAGGGCGCGGATCCCCTTGCCCCTATGCGCTTTGGACATGTTCCCTCCCTCGGCTCACTCGCCGTCTTTCTCGGCTTCTTCTTTCGCGGCGGCGGCCTTCTCGCGGCGCGCGGCCTTGCGCTTCTCGCGGTCGGCGACGGCCTTCTCGTCCGTCTTGCGGTCGACGAGCTCGAGGATGACGACCTCGGCCCCGTCGTGCTGGCGCGGACCGAGCTTGAGGATGCGCGTGTAGCCGCCGTTCCGTTCCTTCATCCTGGGGCCGATCTCCTTGAAGAGCTTCGCGAGCGCTTCCTCGGAGTAGAGCCCCTTGGCCACGATGCGGCGGTTGTGGACGGAGTCTTCCTTGGCGCGCGTGATCATCTTCTCGGCGGTCCTGCGGATCTCGAGCGCCTTGGCCTTGGTGGTCCTGATGCTCTCGTGCATGAAAAGGGAACCGACCATGTTCCGGTGCAGCGCCTTGCGGTGCGCCGGCATCCGGTCGAGGCGATTGAAACCGATCTTATGCTTCATTCTCGTCTTCCTTCTTCTTGGGCATTCTCAGGGCCTGCTTCAGCATGGAATAGTCCGTCATGCCCAGGCTCAGGTTCCACTCGTTGAGCCTGTCCTTGATCTCCTGGAGGGACTTCTTCCCGAAATTCCTCGTCTTGGCGATATCGTCCTCGGTTTGCCTGGTGAGGTCGCCGATCGTCTTGATGTTGGCGTTCTTGAGGCAGTTCGAGGACCTGACGGAGAGCTCGAGCTCCTCGACGGGGGTGTTGAGCATCTGCTTGACCCGCTCGTCGAGCTCCTCGGTCTCCTCGTCGCCCGCGAGCTCGTCCTCGTTGAAGTTCACGAAGATCGAGAAGTGGTCCTTCGCGATCTTCGCCGCCTCGGCGAGCGCGCTCTCGGGGGTTATCGACCCGTCCGTCCACACCTCGAGCACGAGCTTGTCGTAATCAGACCGCTGCCCGACGCGGGTGTCCTCGATGGCGTATTTCACCTTCTTCACGGGGGAGAATATCGCGTCCATGGGGATGGTCCCCACGACCTCGACGTACTTCTCGTTCACCTCGGAGGGCACGTAGCCGCGGCCGAGGTCGACCTGGATCTCGAGCTCGATCTTGCCGCCCTCCATGATGGTGAGGACGTGCTGCTCGGGATTGAGGATCGTGATCGGCTGTTCCTTCTGGAGGAAGGAGCCCGTGAGCTTGCCGGGGCCGGCCGCCTCGTAGAGGAAGGTCGCCTGCTCCTGGTCCTCGGGGAGCTTGATGCGGAGGAGCTTCAGGTTGTTGAGGACCTCGATGGTGTCCTCCACCACGCCGGGGATGGTCTCGAACTCGCTCGATATGACGTGGGCGTTGCCGTCGGCGTCATAGCTCGAGATGCGGACCGCGGTGACCGCGTAGCCCTGGATCGAGGAGAGGAGGACGCGGCGGAGGGTGTTGCCCACCGTCGTGCCGTACCCGGGCTCGAAGGGATAGGCCAGGAATTTCCCGTACGTCGCGGTGTTCTCGCTCTGTTCGAAGGTGATGCCCTTCGGCCTCTTGAATCCCTTGAGCAGGTTTCTCCGTGCCATGTCCGCTCCTTACTTAGAATAGAGCTCGACGACGAGCTGCTCGCGGATCTCGCCCATGTCGGTGATCTCGGCCCTCTTGGGGATCTGGATGAACTTTCCCTCTTCCTTGTCGGGATCGATCTGGAGCCAGGGCATGATCCCGGATTTGGAGAATTCCTTGAGCGAGTCCTTGATGATCGTGAGTTTCTTGGAAGTCTCCGCGACGGCGACCGAGTCGCCCGGCTTCACGAGGAAGCTCGGGACGTTCACGCGCTTGCCGTTCACGGTGAAGTGGCCGTGCGACACGAGCTGCCTGGCCATCGACCGGCTGGTCGCGAAGCGCATCCTGAAGACCACGTTGTCGAGCCTGCGCTCGAGGAGGCTGAAGAGGCTGTCGCCGGTGACTCCGGGCATCGCGAGGGCGCGCTCGAAGAAGAGGCGGAACTGGGCCTCCTGGAGGCCGTAGCTCCTCTTGAGCTTCTGCTTCTCGCGGAGCTGGATGCCGTAGTTGGACATCTTCCCGGTCCTGGCCTTGGGATTCTTGCCGGGCGCGGGGCGCTTGCGGTTGACCGGGCACTTGTCGCTCTTGCAGCGATCGCCCTTGAGGAATAATTTCTTCTGTTCAGTCCTGCACAGCCTGCAGCGAGGACCAGTGTAGCGTGCCATTCAGTCTCCCTCCGCCTTAGATCCTGCGAGTCTTCCGCGGCCTGCAGCCGTTGTGCGGAATCGGCGTGCAGTCGTTGATGGTCCTGACGCGGAGCCCCATGAGGCCGAACTGCCTGATGGCCGCCTCGCGCCCGATCCCCGGGCCCTTCACGTACACGTTCACCTCGTGGAGGCCGTAGCCCTGCGCGCGCTGGAGCGCCTGCTCCGCGACGGACTGCGCGGCGAAGGGCGTGGACTTCTTGGCGCCGTGGAAATTGAGGCCGCCCGAGCTCGCCCAGGAAAGGGCGTTCCCGTTGAGGTCCGTGATCGTGATGATGGTATTGTTGAAGGTCGCCTGGATGTAGACGTTGCCCTCGTATACCGTCTTCTTCTCTTTTCTCTTCTTGGCTCCGGCCATCTAACTCTCCCTGGGACCTTATTTCTTCTTCCCGGCCACGGTCTTGCGCTTGCCCTTGCGGGTGCGAGCGTTGGTCCGCGTCCTCTGCCCCCTGACGGGCAGGCCCTTGCGATGCCTCAGGCCGCGGTAGCAGCCGATGTCCATGAGGCGCTTGATATTCAAGGCGGTCTCGGAGCGGAGGCGCCCCTCGACCTTGTAGTCGTTCTCGATGACCTTGCGGAGGTCGTTGACCTCCTCGTTGGAGAGGTCGTTCATCCGCCGGGCCGGGTCGATCTTCGTCGCCTCGCAGATCTTGAGGGCGGTGGCGCGGCCGATCCCGTAGACGTAGGTGAGCGCGATATCGACGTGCTTGTTCGGGAGGTCGACTCCCGCGATGCGTGCCATGCCTTCCTCCTAGCCCTGCCGCTGCTTGTGCTTGGGGTTCTCGCAGATGATGCGGATGACGCCCCGCCTCTTGATTACCTTGCACTTGTCGCAGATCGGCTTAACGCTTGTCCTTACCTTCATACCCTTCTCCCGCCGGAAAACGGTGGATCATACCACGCTCGCCGGCATTTCATCTACTACGCTGCTACAGGTTGCGGGACCGCAACTTGCCTTTCCGCACCAGGCCGTCGTGGTGGTGCATCCTGAGATTCGCCTCGATCTGGGCCATGGTGTCCAGGTCGACGCCGACGATGATGATGAGCGACGTTCCGCCGAGGATCTGCGCGAGATTCGACGGGAACCGGAAAAACATCTGGATGAGCGTCGGGATCAACGCGATGAGCGCGAGGTAGAGGGCGCCCGGGAGCACGATCCGGTTCAGGATCTTGGTTAGGTACTCCTCCATCTTCTCCGACCTGATCCCCGGGATCGAACCGCCGTTCTCCCTGATCTGCCTCGAGATCTCCTGGGGATTGAGGCTCACCTGCGTGTAGAAGTACGCGAAGGCGACGATGAAGAGAACGTACAGGATCATGAAGAGCGGCTTGTCGGTCGCCATCGCGTCGGCGATGTCCCTCGCCCACTTGTGCTTACCTTCCCAATACTTGAGGAGTTGCAGCGGCATGGTGAGCAACGACTGGGCGAAGATGACGGGTATGACGCCCGAGGGGTTGATCTTGAAGGGGATGTAGGTGTTCTGGGCTCCGTACATCCTCCGGCCCACGACGCGCTTGGCGTAGTGCACGGGGATCTTCCGCTGGCCCTGCTGCTCCAGGACGACCATGGCCACGACGCCCACGAAGAGCGCGACGACGACGAGGACCACGACGGCGTTGAGCTCCTTGCCGGTGATGAGCCTGATGAGCTCGACGACCGCCTCGGGGAGCCTCGCTACGATTCCCGCGAAGATCATGAGGGAGATGCCGTTGCCGATCCCGCGCTTGGTGATCTGCTCGCCCATCCAGATGACGAACATGGTCCCCGCGGTGACGCTCAGGATGCCGATCGCCATGAAGAGGGCGGTGTTCTTGATCACCACGACGTCGAGGTCCACGGCCCACTTCACGTAGGTGAGGCCGGTGACGAGGCAGATGGCTATGGTTCCGACGCGGGTCCACATGTTGATCTTCTTGCGGCCGCCCTCCTCCTCGGAGATCCGCTTCAGCTTGGGGAAGATGATGACGAGAAGGGACACGATGATCTGCGCCGAGATGTAGGGCGTTATGCTCAGCATGAAGACGGAGAAGTTCTTGAACGCGCCGCCCGCGAAGAAGTCGAGGAAGTCCGCGATGCCGCCCCCCGCGCCGCGGTCGAACTGGGCCTGGAGGGCCGCGATGTTCACGCCCGGGAGCGTGATGAAGGAACCGACGCGGTACACGATGAGGATGAAGAGGGTGAAGAGCACCCTGTCCCGGAGGTCCTTTACGCGGAAGATGTCCGATAACGCGTTGCTAGCCATATCCTCTCCGCCCGCCGCTTATTCGGCGGAACCAGGGGCCTGAGGGGCCCCGCCCTCGACGACGCCGCCGGCCTTGACGATCTTTTCCCTGGCCGCGGCGGAAATCTTGTCCACCTTGACGGTCAGCTTCTTCGTGACGTCGCCCGTCGCGAGGAGCTTCACGAGCATGGCCTTCTTGACAAGGCCCTTTTTCATGAGGCTCTCGATGTCCACGGTCTCGCCGGACTCGTAGCGCGATTCCACGTCCCGGAGGTTCACCACGGCGTACTCGGTCGCGAAGGGCGTGTTGCAGAAGCCGCGGTGCGCGAGGCGGCGGTAGAGCGGCATCTGGCCGCCCTCGAAGCCGGGATAGGTCTTGCCGCCCGAGCGGGACTGCTGGCCCTTGTTTCCCCGGCCCGCGGTCGTGCCCTTGCCCGAGCTCTGGCCGCGCCCGATGATGAATTTCCTCTTATTGGCGCCCTCGGGGGCGTGGAGGTTGAGGTCGGACATCTACTTAATCTCCTTGACCGTCACCAGGTGAGCGACGGTCCTCACCATGCCCTGGATCGCGGGCGTGTACTCCTGGACGACGGACGAGCCGATCTTCCGGAGCCCGAGGGAGCGCACCGTCTTGCGCTGGGCCGGCAGGCTCCCGATGACGCTGCGAGCGAGCCTGATTTCTACCTTGGCGGCCATCGAATCACCCCCACATGTCCTTGATGGTCTTCCCGCGGTTCTTCGCGACCACGCGGGCGTCCATCATGCTATCTATCGCATCGAACGCGGCCTTGACCACGTTGATCTGGTTCCGGGCGCCGATGGACTTCGTGAGGATGTCGCTCACCCCGGCCGCCTCGCAAATGGCGCGGATGGGGCCGCCGGCGATGATCCCCGTTCCCGAGCAGGCGGGCTTGAGGAGGACCTTGGCGCTCTTGAAGCGTCCGTCGCTCTCGTGCGGGATCGTCCCGTGGAGGACGGGGACCCTGCGCATGTTCCGCTTGGCGCGGTCGATGGACTTCCGGATGGCCTCTGTGACGTCGTTCGCCTTGCCGAAGCCGTACCCGACGCTTCCCTTCCTGTCGCCGACCACGGTGAGGGCGGCGAAGGAGAAGCGGCGCCCGCCCTTCACGACCTTGGCGGTCCTGTTGAGCCTTACGAGCTTCTCGAGGAGGCCGGAGTCCCTGTCCTGGTCCCTGTCTCTCCTGTTATCGTATGCCATTGCCTACCCCTAGAATTGGATCCCGGCCTTGCGGGCGCCGTCTGCCATAGCCTTCACGATGCCGTGGTACAGGTATCCGTTCCTGTCGAAGACCACGGTCCCGATGTTCTTTTCCTTGAGCCGCTTGCCCATCTCCTCGCCGAGCCTGGACGCGCCCTCCACGTTCCTCTTGATCTCCTTGAGGGATTCCTCGAGGGTGCTCGCGGAGACGAGGGTGGCGCCGGACTCGTCGTCGACGGCCTGGAGGTACATGTAGCGGTTCGACTTGTACACCGTGAGCCGGGGGCGAGCGGCGCTCCCGTCGAGCCTCTTCCTGATGTGGAACCGGCGCTTGTCGCGCTTGCGGTTCTTGTTCGCTATCTCGGTATTCCTCATGTCAACCAGCCTTCACGCCGGACTTGCCGACCTTGCGCGTAATGTGCTCGTCCTCGTAGCGGATGCCCTTGCCCTTGTAGGGTTCGGGGAGCCTAAGCGAGCGGATCTCGGAAGCGAACTTCCCGACCTTCTGCTTGTCGATCCCGGTGACGACGATCTTGCCGTTCGGTTCCACGGCGACCTTGAGCCCCTTGGGGACCAGCACCGCGACGTCGCTCGAGTACCCGAGGCTCAGGGTGAGGATCTCGCCCGCGACCTCGGCCTTGTAGCCGACTCCGTTGATGATGAGGCTGCGGGAGAAGCCGGCGCTCACGCCGATGACCATGTTGTTGAGCAGGTTGCGGTAGAGCCCGTGGTAGGACCTGGCCTGCTTCGTCTCCTTGAGCCGGGAGACCACGACCTCGGAGGGGCCGACCTTGAATTCGACCTCGGGCACGAAGCTCTGCTCGAGCTTGCCCTTGGGCCCCTCGACCGCGATCAAACCGTCCTTGATCGCCACTTTGACGCCCTGCGGGAGGGCGACCGGCCTCATTCCTATGCGGGACATCCCGTCCTCCCTTACCAGACCTTGCAGATGAGCTCGCCGCCCACCTTCTTCTCGGCCGCCTTGCGGCCGGTGGTGACTCCCATGGACGTGGACACGATCAGGGTGCCGTAGCCGTTCCGCACCCTCGGCATCTCCTGGTACCCGGAGTACACGCGCCGTCCGGGGCTCGACACGCGGTCGATGCCGTGGATGATGGCGCCGTTCGCCTCGTCGTACTTGAGGAAGACGCGGATGAAATTCTGCCCGTCCTGGGAGATCTTCTTGAAATTCTTGATATAGCCTTCGGTCTTGAGGATCTTAACGATCTCCAGCTTCAGCTTGGAGGTGGAGATGTCTACCTTCTCTAGCCTGGCCATGCCCGCGTTGCGGATCTTCGTCAGCATGTCCGCGATCGGATCGGATACGCTCATCGCCTTCTCCTACCAGCTGG
>CAYNQK010000052.1:0-20647 GCA_964399285.1 uncultured Spirochaetales bacterium
CGGCCAGGCGGCCGCCCCCTTTTTTTTATTCCCCGGCTCCTTGACCCGCATCTGGCTCCGCGCTCGCGGCCGATCCGGCGTCGGGCCCGGTGTAGGCCGATTTAACGGTGAGGTGCCAAGCGGTGGCCGTGAACGCGAGGATGAGTATGGCCGCGAGGACGGCGAGGGCCTTGCCGTGCTTCTTGAGCCGCGAGGCGGCGCTGCCCTCGCGTTCCTTGACGAGGGAGGCGCGGAAGAAGCAGGTGAGGCCCGCGAGGAAGAAGCAGTAGAGGGTTCCGGCGGGCGCGAAGGTGCAGAGCGAGCGGTAGCCCATGACGTTCGGCCAGCTCGCGCCGGGGTTGGGCAAGAGGGTCGCGAGCCCAGCGAGCGCGAGGATGGCTGAAAGGGCGAGCAAGGCCTTGTAAACCGGCGAGTTCATTAAAGCTCCTTCCAGGACGCGGAGAGCGTCCCCCGAGAGGTCATCGAGCGGCCACCGATCTGTCCTTGCCGAGGCGCTTCGCCCTGAGGAGGGCCTCGTCTGCCCGTCGCGTCAGGGAATCGAAGGTCTCTCCCGGCCTGAGCTGCGCGACGCCCGCGCTCACGGTGAGGCGGACGATGGGCTTCGCCGCGCGCGCGGCGGAAGCGCGGAGCTTCTCCGCGATCGTGGAGGCGTTGTCGAGGGCGCAGCCGGGAAGGGCGACGAGGAATTCCTCTCCGCCCCAGCGGCAGATGATGTCCGAATTCCTGAGCGACGCCTTCGCGCCGGCGGAAACGGCCTTAAGCGCCTCGTCTCCCACGAGGTGCCCGCGCTTGTCGTTTATGAGCTTGAAGCCGTCGATATCGACCATGAGCGCCGAGATCGGGGATCCGTCCCGTTCGCAGCGCTTGACCACGGCGTCCACGGCGAATTCGAAGGCGTAGCGGTTCATGACGCCGGTGAGGCGATCCGTGGTGGCGGTGGCCTCGAGCCGGGACTGGTATCTCCTCACGGTGAGGAAGCTCAAGACGAGGACGAGGATCATGACCGCCGCGCAGATGCCGAGGTTCATCCAGAGCGACGCTTCGATCCTGTCGATAGAGGGCGACTCGCGCTTTTCGGCGAAAAGCCACCACTTGAGCTCAGGAACGTAGCGGGCGGCGAGGAATATCTCGTCGCCCGATCTCCTGACCACGGAATAGTGGGCACCGGAGCCGCCCGTCTCCCCCGGATCGAAGGAGCCGAGGCCGGGGACCTCGTCCAGGAACTTCGCGCCGGCCGGGAGGAGCGCCGGTTTCCCCGCCATGATCCTTCCCGCGGTGTCCGCGAAGTACACGCTCGCGCCGAAGTCGCGGGCATATCCCGATATGGTCGTGTCGATGAATCGCATCGTGAGGCCGACGCCGATCGCGCCGAGGAATTCGCCGTTCGAATCGACGACGCGGTAGTTGGTGAAGACCGTGACCGCGTTCTTGTTGGCTTCGTCGAAGTCGATGTTGAGCTCGTAAGGCTCGTCCGAGCCCTTGAGGCGGTAGTACCAGGCGTCCTGGGGCTCCCCGGGGGAGACCGTCTTGAGGACGCCATCCCCCGTGTAGTAGCGCCGCGTCCGGTCGGAGACGAAGAGGGCGGAGTACGCGCGGTAGCGTTTCTTGATCTCCGAGAGGTAGCGCGTCATCGAGCGGCGGTCGGATTCGCCGTTCGATATCCACTCGTGGATGAAGCTGTCGTCCGACATCATCGAAGCGATGATGACGGGGCGGACGATGTCCCGCTGGATGTGCTCGTAGATGCCGTCGATGGCCATCGGCATTTCCCGCTCGGCTATGGTGATGCGGAGCGCGTCCTTGGCCGCGACGTAATTGAAGAATGCGGAGAGGCCGAAGCCGGTGACGAGGATGGCGCTCAGGATGGCGAGGAGCTTGCTCGTCTCGCCGATTCCGGATTTTTGTTTTTTAGGCGCATTATTCATGGCCGGATCCTAGCACGGACGCGCCTGAGCGGGAAGGGCTCGGACGGGAGGCGGACAGCGGATCACGCGCTCGCGGCGGCGGCGCGGATGTTGTGGAGCCTGAGGGCGGAAACCGCGGCGTCGAGCTCCCGCTCGTCTAGATGGCCGCGATCCACGAAATAGCGGCCGAGACTCATGCCGAGGAGGCGCTGGCGGCCGAGGAGCACGGAGAGCTCGCGCTGGTCGAGCGCGCCGAGCCGGAGCGCCGCCGCTCCGAAAGGCTCGCCGACGCCGCGCATCCTGAGGACGTCCATGACGGCGCCCCGGTCCAGGTAACCGGCCTCGATGCCGAGCTCTCCGAGCCGGGGGCGCGCTCCGAGCTGCCAGGCGAGGGATCCGATCAGGGTCCCGAGGTCGATGCGGCCCGAGTAGTAGAGGAATTGCCCGATCCGGAGATTGACGAGGGGGGTCCGGCCCGCATGGAAGATACGGGCGTCCGCGCGATTCGGCCGAGCGCCAGCATTATGCTGGCGAGCTCCAGCGTTCTGCTGGCGAGCTCCAGCGTTCTGCTGGCGAGCTCCAGCGTTCTGCTGGCGAACTCCAGCGTTCTGCTGACGAGCGCCAGCGTTCTGCTGACGAGCGCCAGCGTTCTGCGGTCGGGCGGCGTGGCCCTGGCGAGAGTGGGATTCCGCCTGGCCGCGCGCCTCGGAATGGGCTCGATGCGAGGGCGATGGGCGTCCCGACGGGGATTGGGCGCGTCGGCGTGGTCCGTGATCCGCGGGACCGGCCGGCGACGGGGCCGGGGAGTCGATGGAGCCGGACTCGATGGCTTCGAGGATCCTCGCGTACGCGTCCTGGAGGCGGATGAATCGCGACGAGAGCAAGCGGGGATCGACGCCCTGCGCGGCGGCCTTGTCCGGATGACAGTCCTGAGCCTTGAGCCTGAATGCCCGCTTGAGGGCCGAAACCCCGATGCGGATCGCCGAGGCGCGATAGGCGATGGCCGCGTCGCCGAACAGGAGGCGGATGTCGCTCTCGAGCGGCGGCCGTATCGGCGTAGGCTCCATGTTTCCCCTCTTAAGCGGCATTCTAGCGCCGCGAACGCGGGAAGGAAAGCCCTTTTTCAATAAAACGGCATAAACGGACGCCGCGACGACGCGGGGCCTCTAGGTCCTGAGCAGCATGTCGACGACCTCGACGAACTTGGCCGCGTCGAACGGTTTCACGATCCAGCCCGTCGCCCCGAGTTCCTTGGCCTTGGCCATCTTACCCTTGTCGGTCTCCGTGGTGAGCATGACGATGGGCGTCCTCGCGGCGATCTTCCTGAGCTCGCCTACGAGCGTGATGCCGTCCATATTGGGCATGTTGACGTCCAGGACGTACAATCCGATGCTCGACGAAGCATTTTTCGCGACTTCCAGCGCTTCGAGCCCGTCAGAGGCCTCGAGGACGTCGCCGTAGTTGCCCATGGCGAGCGCCTGCCTGACCACCGTGCGCACGACGTTCGAATCGTCCACGACGAGTATTTTCACGCGTTTCCTCTCGAGCGCGCCTTTCCGGCCCGCCGTACTATCGAGTATAGGGCATCCGCCCGAAGATGCAAGATTCCCGGGCGTTTTACGCTAGAACAACCGGATGGCGCCGTCCGATAGGCCGGAATCCTCCCCTCGATCCACTGGCGAGACGCTATGCTCGCGGAAATAGGCGTCGATCACGCGCTTCTCGTTCACCGTCGTCGCGAGGCGGCTGAAAATCCTCACCGCGATGGCCCTGAGATCTGCTTCCTCCTCCTTGAGGAGGCCCCGCGCGGCGGCGGAGTCGGAACCGTATCCGCCCCTGAGCGAGAGGCATTCCGAGAGGAAGGCGACGATGTGCTCGAGCTCCTGGCGGGTGAGGTCCTGGAACTGGAGCTGGCCGATGATGGCCTTGAGCCGCTCCTGGACGGCGGCGGAGAGCCCGCCCATGACGCCCATCATCCGCTCGATGTCGCCGAAGGCCGTCCTGATTATGGCCTCGAAGGGATCCAGCCTCCTGCGGATGGCGGGCACGCGGCCGATCGACGCCTCGAGCCGCTCGATAAAGCGCCTATTCACCCCCGTGAGGGCCTTGTCCGCCGCGTCGATCGTGAGGCCCTCGGCCTTGGCGAGCTCCTGCGCCTTGACGGCGAAATCGCTCAGGTTGCGCGCGAGGACCTGGAAGCCGCGCCCGGCGTCACGGGCGGCGGCCATGGCCGCGCTCGAGGAGAGGCGGGCCGCCTGGACGTTGACGTTCATCGATATGAGGCGGATGGTCTCCGCGAATCCCTCGATGCCCTCGGCCATCTTGCGGATGTTCGCGAGCTGCCCCGCGTTCGTCCGGGCGATCTCCTCGGTGAAACCGCGGAGCGCGTCCATGTCCGCGAAGAAGGCGTCCAATTCCGAGGCGATGGCGCCCGATTCGCTCGCGATTGATCCGAGGCTGGTCCGGCCGCTTCCGGAGATCATCCCGCGCATGGCGCCCGATATGTCGTCGCTGATGTTCTTGCTGTACCCCTCGAGGTCCCGGAATCCGCCGAGGATGTCGGCCATCCTGGAGGCGGCGTAGCGGTTGGACTCGGAGCTCATGTTCGAGAGAAGGCCCCGCGCTTCCGTGAGGAGGAAGAGGTACCCGCGCAATTTTCGCTCGTTCGATTCGAAATCGATGAACACCGCGTCAACCGAGTCGATGAGGGTTTTCGCGATGGCTTGTAGGCGAGGAACGGCATCCCCGAAACGCGACACGAAATCGCCTATCGAGGCGTAGAACGAGTCCCTTCTCCCGTTCGTGGCGCCATAGAGCTCGCGGGCCTTCAGCGCGGACGCGTTGATGTCCGCGAGGATGGCCTCTCCTTCCTCGACCTCATGCCCGACGCCCATCTCGACGAGATGGGAACCGAGCTTCTCGGCGACGAATGCGAGCGCTAGCGATTCGACGTCCACGAGTTCGAGAAGTGCGAGGGCCTGCTCGGCGCCGAAGCTCGCGACCACGTCGCGGGAGGAGATGAAGTGTTTTCTCAGGTTGAGCCCTATCGCGAGCACGAGGATGTCGCACGCGGCGATGATCGCCCCCGCCTTGGCCGCGAAGCTCGTCCATGAGGATTCCGGAAGGGCTGTGAAGGCGATCATGAGAATGGCCGCCTGGGTGGAGAGGACGACGGCGTAGAGAATAGCGACGAGGTAATTCCGCACGTACCGCTTCTCGGGCGGCAGCGCTCTTTTTTCCCGCATCGGCGCTCCTCGGATTAAGGCGTCGATTCATTATAAGTTAGGAAATGGGAGGGTTCAAGGAAAACCGGAGACGCCCGGCCCCCGGTCAGTACCGGCGGCCGGGGTGATTCAGCGGTAGAGGCAGAGGTAGGCGGCTTCGGTTTTCGCGCGTACGGAGAATTTCTTGCCCGCGGGGACGGTGAAGGAGGTTCCCGCGGGATACGCGGTCCAGCGATCCGAGTCGGGGAGGCGCGCATCGAGCTCTCCCGCGACGACGCGCATGATCTCCACCGTCGTCGTTCCGAATTCGTATTCCCCCGCCTCGATAACCCCGACCGTGGCCGGTCCGCCCTCAGCGGACAAGCCGAGGGACTTCACCTTGCCGCCGAAGTACTCGTTCGATTTGATCATTAGTCAGCCCTCCATGGATCGCGATTCGGAGACTCTAGCCGGCCTGAGGGGCGGGCGGCAAGACGGGCGCCCGCGCGCCAGGAGCGGGATTGGGCTTGCGTAATCCCGCTCCATCCATGAACGCCAAGCAACCCGGAGCGTTCAATAGGCGACAGTGACGATGTCGGAGTCGATGCTTTCACCGTTGGAATTGCGGGCTGATACCTTGACCCTCGCGGTGCCATGGCCCGAGACGGGAACGGAAGCGGAAGACTCGCCCGCGGGGATTTGAGCTACGCCTCTGAACGTTTCGCCGTTCAGGGAGACCTTGACGACGAAGGATTCGGGTTCCGATGAGTCGGCGCCGAAGGGATCGGTTCCCGGTTCCCATGAAACCCGGAGGGCGCCGCTATCAAGCGAAGCGGACAGGTTGACCGGTCGAACGGGAGGATAGGGCCCCGCCATACGGCGGATTCAAGAGCGCCAAGGGCAACTTATCACCGCTGCGGTTTCATGACCCCTTCGCGCTCATCGTGGAGAACCTGGGTATCAAGGCCATCGAGGATGAGGATGCCTTGGAGTGAGGAGATGACGGACGAGTCGCTCCATTGCCAGACGATATTTCCGGCCTTATCGAGCTCGATGAGCTGGACGCCGGATTTCCCCCGGCCGGGACCATGGCCCTGCCAATTGGCGAAGACGATGTCGCCGTTCGCGAGGAGCTGGAAGGTCGAGTAAAAACAGGGAAGCGTCTCGGGCGGCATGGCATCGCGGTCTCCGAGCCTCCGCACGACCGTTCCCGCCTCGTCGATCTCGGCGATGAAGGCGCCGTAGCCGGCGGAAGCGATGACGTTCCCGTTCGGGAGCTTCACCGCTTTCCACGCGTGATTGAACATGTCTATCTTCGCCTGCCAGATGATCCCGCCGAGCTCGTTTCCCTCGGCGATGATCCTATCGCAGGCCATGAGGTAGGTGCCCTTCATCGTCTGCCGCATGAGGCGGATGTAGGAGATAGGGAATACGGCGGTCCGTACCGTCGCATCGTTCTCATCCAGTTCGATGACGTTCGCTCCCGACGGGCCGACGCCGGCGAGCAGGGTGCCGCCGTTCGGCTGGCGCCGCGCGGATGTTATGCCCGCCGAGAGCGAGTAGTCCTTGACGATCTCGCCGTTCGAGATCTCGATCTCGGAATAGCCCCCGTCATGACCGATGAGGAGGCGATCGTTTCCGATGAGCTGCATGTCCCGTGGCGCGATCTTGTCTATCGGAACGACCCAATCTCGCGAGGGATCGTTCTCGTCGATATGGAGTAGGGCGCGATTGCCCTCATCGATGGCGAGGAAGCGGTGTTTCACGGGTTCACCGACGGAAGACGACTGAATCGTCGCGTGGAATAAACCGAAGGAGAAAAGGTTCGATGCGGCATATGAATAGTCTCCTGCGGTCGATCATAATCCCGAGGCCATCCGAGAGCAAGTTTGCGTTGATGAGTCGTAAATAATCGTCTTCGTACCATTTGACCTAAAAGTAGAAAAGCCCGCCTTGCGGGGGGCTTTTCATTAATGGAGGTGGGGGGGGTCGCCCTACGCATCGTCGACATCCTGTCGACTCGCTCCGGGCCGCCTCGGAGCCTCTCGGCGCTTCCCTGCGCCGAGTCCTTCCGGCGCTCGCGCGCCTCCAGGCCGGCTCCTCGGTTAGACTCCCCCCACTAGGTAAAGAAAAAACCCGCCTGTCGGCGGGTTTTCTCGAATGGAGGTGGGGGGAGTCGAACCCCCGTCCTGGAGCACGGAACATGGGCGTCTACAGGTTTAACCGTCCTTTGGTTTTCGTGGTCCGGCGAGCGGAACGAGGCGCTTCCGGACCCTTATCCCGGTGTTGGTCTCCCGCGGCGCCCGGGCGAGCCGCGGAACGAGCCCCGGTCAGTTACAGGCATCCTGGACGCTCAGGGCGGCGCATCCAGGAGCCCGGCTCACGCTACTTACGCAGCGAGGGCGAGGTTGCTGTTGTTGGCAGCTAAAGGGTTGCCGAATCAGGAGGTCGGCACTCCACCTGCGACCCATGATCGCGACTGCACCAGTCGAAACCGGGGCACCCCCGGGATCGGCGATCAATCGCCTATCGGCGTATAGCATACGGAAGACCGCCCCGCGGGTCAAGCGGACGGTTGGCCGCGTTTCGCGGTTTTCCGATGATTTATGCTTCTTTCCTTGACAAAGCCGTACCCCTCTACGAGATTGTTACCGAACCACGATTCAGGCGATGAACGAGGCGCTAGGTCCCGGAGGATAACAAGTGAAACTGCGAGTCAAGCTACTGATCCCGGTTCTCTGCTCCATTTACGTCGGTTTTTCGATCTTCGTGCTGGTTCAGTACGCGGCCCAATCGGCCGCCGGGAAAAAGAAACTCGACCGGGAAATCGCCGATCTCACCGAGCTCGTCGTGACGTCGAATATGTCCTATATATGGAATTACGATATGCTCGGCCTCCAGGCGAGCATCGAAACGCTCAAAAAAGACGAGATGATCGCCGAAATCGAGATATTCGACGTCGCCGGCAAGACGATCGCGAAGGCGACGGAGGAGGCGAAGCCCGCCCTCATCAAGCGCGAGGCGGACATCCTGCGAGACGGAGCCGCGATCGGGAGAGCCTCCATCGTCTTCACGGATTACCCGATCAAGTCCGAAATCGTCCGGTTCAGCGTGACCATCATCCTGCTCATGGTCGCGATTTTCGTATTCATCGGGATCATGATGGTCTTCATAGCCAGGATCGTGACGAGACCCGTTTCGAGGCTGGCCTCGGTAGTGAAGGAGATGGCCGAGGGCGAGGCGGACCTCACCGCCCGGATCCCCGTGAAGGGGAAGGACGAGGTGGCCGAGCTCTCCACGCACTTCAACGCCTTCCTGGACAAGCTCAAGGCCATCATCGCGAGCCTCAAGACGGTCGGAGCGCAGAGCCGCTCGCTGGGAACCGACCTCTCGTCGAACGCCCAGACCGTCTCGGCCTCCTCCTCGCAGATATCGGCTTCCATGGGGTCGATGAGCGAAAGGACGGCCCACCTCCGCGACGAGATAGCGCGCCAGCGCGCGGCCGTTGAGCGCGTGGACGCCTTCTCCGTCCGTGTCGTGGAGATGATCCAGGACCAAGCCGCGGCGGTGAACGAGTCGTCGGCGGCGGTGGAGGAGATGATCGCGAACGTGTCCACCATCGAACGGTCCACGGAGAGCAAGCTCCAGATAGTGAAAGGGCTCGAAACCCTGGCGAAGGAGCTCGATGAGGGGGTATCCCTCAACGTGAAGGCGATGGAGGAGGCCTCCCAGTCCACGGAGCTCATCGCGGAGATGATCACGGTGATCAACGGCGTGGCGAGCCAGACGAACCTCCTCGCCATGAACGCGGCCATCGAGGCGGCCCACGCGGGCGAGTACGGCCGAGGGTTCTCCGTGGTGGCCGACGAGATCCGCAAGCTCGCCGAGCAGACGGGCATGAACGCGAAGAGCATCGGCGATTCCATCGGCAAGGTCGTCGAGGGGATAGAGCGGGCGACGTCGATGGCGAGGAGCGCGAGCTCCTCGATCGAACGGGTCCTTTCCGGCGTCGCGGAGGTCGCGAACGGCATGAACGAGACGATGGCCGGCCTCAAGGAGATCGCCATTGGGAACCGGCAGATCACGGAATCGCTCGGGGCCCTCAACCGAATGACCGAGGACGTGAAGTCCTCGGGTTCGGAGATGCGCGAGGGGACCGCCGGCGTCGAGTCGTCCATGCGCGTGATCTCCGAGATTACCGAGGAGAACTCGAGCGGCATGGAGGAGATGACGGCCGGCGTCAAGGAGATCGCGGACTCGATCGACAAGCTCACGGGACTATCGGCGCAGAACGCGTCGAACATCGGAGTGCTAGACGGAGAGATAGCGAAGTTCAAGACGGAGTGAGCGACTCGCCCGGCGCGCCGGTTTTAGGAGAATATCTAGCGGCATGGAGGAGGAAATGATGAAAAAGGCGATTCTCGCGTCGATGGCGGTCCTGCTCGCGGCGGGACTCGGCGCGCAGGCCTTGAAAATCGCGACGATGGAGCAGACCGCTTTCTACGGTCCCGCCGTCCTCAAGGTCCTGAAGGAAGCGGGGTTCGACGCGCAGATCGTGACCATGACTCAGGCCGAGACGATAAGGGCGCTCGGCGAGGGAACGGTCGACGGGGCCTTCTTCCTCGCGGATCCCCTCATAGCCGAAGCCAAAGGGGCGGAGAGGGTTTCGGTCAGGCTCATGCAGACGGATTTCATCGCGTTGACGGTCGATCCGGCGATCAAGATCGCCAATCCCGGTGACTTGAGGAAGTACAAAGTCGGCATCGTCAAAGCGCAGTCGGCGCACGCTGCGCTGACGAGGGGCATGAAGCCGGAACAAGCCGAGACCGACCTCGAGGAGTTCAAGCTCCTGGCCGAAGGGAAGGTCCAGGCGATCATCGCGGTGGATAAAGCGGTTCCGGCCCTCGCCGCGGCGTCCGGGATCAAGTCGTACGTGATCCAGAGACCCGCCCTCATCAGGAGCCCGACTTTCCTCGCCCTGTCGAAGGCGCAGGCGGGCAAGAAGGGAGCTATCGAAGCCGTGCTCAAGAAATGGGTCGATGAAGGGCGATGGGAGAAGGAGATGGCCGCGGCCGAGGCCGCGGCGCCCAAGCGCTGAGAGCCGGCGACCACGCCGAAAGCGCGGAGAACGACGCAGGCCCCGCTTGAAGGCGGGGCCTGTTCATTTTTCGATTATGCCACCCGCGACGACCCAGTCGCCGTCGTAGGCCACGACGCTCTGACCGGGAGCGATGCCGCGCTGGGGCTCGTCGAAGTCCACCGAGAGGCTCCGATCGCCCGTGACGCGGAGGAGAGCGGATGCGGGGCGGTGATTCTGCCTGATGCGCGCTTCCACGCGGAGTTCGGACGGGAGGCCGGGAGCGATAATCGCGTCGGAGGCGCGGAGCGAAGAGGCGTAGAGGCTCGCCTCGCGGCCGATGACGATGCGGTTGCGTTCCCCGTCGATGGCTTTCACGTAGACGGGCTCGCCGGCCGCCACGCCGACGCCCCGCCGCTGGCCGATCGTGTAGAAGGGGAGGCCGCGGTGCTTCCCTATGACGCGGCCTTCCTCGTCGACGATGTCCCCGCCCTCGGTAGGCTCGTCCCTGAAGAGCGATGCGTGCTCCCCTCCCATGAAGTCCTGGCTCTCCGCGGAATCGGCCGCCTCGAGGCCGAGATCGCGCGCCTTCGCGCGGACCTCGGCCTTGGCCATCGATCCGAGGGGGAAGAGGACGCGCGAGAGCGTCGAGGGAGCGAGGCGGTAGAGGAAGTAGCTCTGGTCCTTGAGGGGGTCTTTTCCGCGCATGAGGCAGCGGGACCCCGCGCGCTCGCCGATCCTGGCGTAGTGGCCGGTAGCGAAGTAGTCGAAATCCACGCCGAGGTCCCGCGCGCGCTCGAGGAGGAAGCCGAACTTGAGCTCGGCGTTGCAGCGGACGCAGGGATTGGGCGTGCGGCCCGAGCGGTACTCGGCGCTGAAATAGCCGATGATCCTGTCGCGGTACTCCGCGCGGAGGTCGATGGCCCTGAAGGGGACGCCGAGCTTCGCGCAGAGCCGCTCCGCGATCCCGATCTCCTCCTCCTCGCCCGGGCCGAAGCAGGAATGTGCCGCGCCCTCCGCGACGCCGACCGAGGGATCGTAGGTGAGCATCATGATCCCCGTGACGGAACAGCCCGCCTCCGCGAGGAGGGCCGCCGCCACGGAGGAGTCGACGCCGCCCGAGAGGCCGACGGCGACGCGAGAACCGCGGAGGTCCACTAGAGCCTCCTGAGCCTGATGGCGTCAGCGGGGCAGACCTCGTGGCAGCAGTAGCAGCGGATGCAGGCCTCGTAATCGATCTTGATGCGTTTTCCGTACTTGGCGTCGCGCGGAGAGGGCTCGAAGGAGAGGGCCTTGGCGGGGCAAATGTCGACGCAGCCCGCGCAGCGCACGCATTTACGATGGAGGAAGGCGGGCCGGGGCACCATGATCCGCCGGATGAGGGCGCGGATGGGCGCGGGGATGCGGCTCTGGAAGCCGACGTCCTCGACGGCCGGGAGGAGCGTGACGCCGGGGACGCGCGAGGCCTCGCGGCGCGCGCCGACCGCCTCGGCCTCGTCCTCAGGGCCGAGCCACCTTCCGGAGGAGCGCGCGAGCGACAGGTAGCCGAGTTTCCAGGGATCGTAGCCGATGATCCTCGCCGCGACCGAGTCGAGGGCGAGGAGGTTCGCGGAGGCGATGACGAGGCCGATCCGCTTGGGGCGGCCGTTGCCCGGTCCGGGCCCCTCCATGCCGACGACGGCGTCCATGAGGGCGTAGTCGGCGTCGGCGCAGAGCGCGAGGTCGGCCATCATCTGGCTGAAGTCGGCCTTCTTGGGGAAGCGGAAGTGGAAGGCCGCCTTCTCGAAGCCGACGACGAGCCCGAAGAGGTTCTTGAGGGCTCCGGTGTACTGGAGGAGGGCGTGGGTCTTGAGCTTGGGGAGGCTCACGACGACGTCGGCTTCCGCCCATTCGCGCGAGAACCTGAAGCGCTTCACGAGGACGCCCTCGGGATTATCAGCCTCGACCGGCGTATCGAAGCGGCCAGCCTCGGCGCCCTCGGCGCGGACTGCCTCGAGGATGCCGCAGGTCTCGGCCGCGGACTCCATGCTCTGATAGCCGGGGGAATCGCCGACGACGATGCGCGCGGCGCCGCGGGCGCGGAAGGCGCGGATGACGGCGCGGACGAAGCCGGGATGGGTCGAGACGGCCTCGTCCGGCTCGGCGCCCTTGAGCATGTTGACCTTGAGGAGGACTGATTTTCCCCGGAGGTCGGGGGGCGGCGCGAGGTCCATGGCCTCGCGGACGGCCGCGTCGAGGGCGGCGTCGGAGTAATCCGCGCAGGGGCGGAGCGCGACTCGCTTATCCATGGCGGCGATGATAGCCCGAAGGGGCCTAGAAGATGAAGCCCGCTCCGGCGGCGATGGCGACGCTCGGCTCGCCTTCCAGGGAGAGCAGGGCGCCGAGGCCGAGGGAGAGCAGGGAGGACGAGAGGTAGCGGGCATCTATCCCGATGCGGGTAAGCGGAGCGCCCGAGGCGGATGGAATATCCCAAACGAACGACGCGGAGGCGTGGACGTCGAATCGCGCGTACTGGAGCCCGAGCGCGGCCGCCGCTCCCGCCGAGGGAAGGGCGTCCGCATCGATCCATGCGAGGGTCGCGATGGGCGAGATGACGAAATCGATCCGGCCGAGCGCGAGAGAGAAGGGAAGGCCGAGCGATACTCCGGAGCGATCCCCTCCCGCCATCCACGAGCCGGCGCCGGATGCCGAGGCCATGGCGCCGCGGAGGAAAGCCGCAGCCCGGAGTCGCGCCGTTCCGCCGGTTTCCATGAAGCGGTATTTCGCCGAGGCCTCGATGCCCCAGCCCTCGCTCCCCGCGACGATCCGCGCGGAGCCGCCCGCCTCGAGGCCGCGCGCGATGCCGGCGCGGAAGCTCGCCCACGCGGGGAAACCGTTAGGCTGCGAGAGGGGCGCGAGCGCGTCGATGCGCGCTTCGAGGCTCCCCGGGGGAAGCGTGGAGGCGTCGGGACAGAGCGCGAAGCCCGAGGCCATGGCGGAGGAGGCGCGTACGAGGGCGTCGAGGCCGGAATCGATCCTGATCGCGAGCTCGGCCTCGGCTTTTCCTGACGACGCCGGGTCCTCGGCCTCGGCGCTCACGACGACGCGGTAGACGCCGTCGGCGACGGGTTCGCCCTCAGCGCCGCGGCCGTCCCAGGAGAAGGCGCAGTCACGGGCGGCGGGGGGAGCGAGGGGAATTTCGGCTATCGTCGCGCCCGAGGCGGAGAGGACGCGGGCGACGAGCCGCGCGGGGGCGCTGACCCGGAACGCGAACCGCGCCCGGCCCAGGTCTCCGGGATTGAGCGGATTGAAGGCGGAGCGCGAGGACGAGAGCGCTTCGATCCTGAGCGGCGCGCGGACGAGCTCGAATTCGACCGTCCGGACCGAACCGTCGGCGACGCTGACGGAGCTGACCATTTCCTCGTAGCCGAATTTTCGCGCGCGGATCGCGTGGATGCCCGCCTTGAGCTCGGTCCGGCCCGACGCCGCGGGCGCATCGTCTATGGATATCTCGGCATCGGCGGGATCGACCCGTATGTCGACCGAGCCCGCGAGCGGCTTCAGGGCGAGCCTGATATCGCGCGAGGAGCCCGCTGACGTGTTCACGAGGAATTCCTCGTCCCGGTACCCTCCGAGCCTCACGACGAAGGAGTAGGGGCCGGGCGCGAGGCCGATGAGGTCGAGGGGCGTCTTGCCCGCGTAGGCGCCGTTCATCGTGACGGCGGCTCCCTCGGGGGACGTGAAGATCCTGAGGCGCGCGACCGAGGAGGTCTGGGCGGGAAGGACTCCGGCGGAGAGGAGGAGGAGGCCGGCGATGAGCGGAATCCGCGCGGAGCGCATACCCGCATGGTAGCACGGCCGGAGCGCCGGTGCCAGCGCCGGGACTCGGATTTCCGCGGGATCGGAAGGGCCGCGCTTGCCAGCGCGGATCAAAGCCGCTACACTCCGGAGCTATGCCCGACCGACGCGCGGCCATGCCCGCGGATATCGATATCGCGCGCGCTTCCTCCATGATCGGCTCGCTCAAGGCGGAGATGGGACGCGTCCTCGTGGGACGCGCCTCACTCGCGGACGCCCTCGTCTCGGGGTTCGTCGCCGGCGGCCACGTCCTCGTGGAGGGCGTGCCCGGGATCGCGAAGACCCTCGCGGCGCGCGCGTTGGCGGCCGCCTCGGGGCTCGCCTGCTCCCGCATCCAGTTCACCGCCGACCTCCTCCCCGCGGACATCTCGGGCACCCTGGTCTACGATCAGCGCACGGGCGCATTCACGCCGCGACGCGGTCCGGTCTTCGCGAACGTGGTGGTGGCGGACGAGATCAACCGCGCCCCGGCCAAGGTGCAGGGGGCCCTCCTCGAGGCGATGGAGGAGGGGCGCGTCACCATCGGCGACGAATCCCTCCGCCTGCCCGATCCCTTCATGGTCGTGGCCACGCAGAACCCCATCGAGCACGAGGGCACGTATCCGCTGCCGGAGGCCGAGCTCGACCGCTTCATGCTCAAGGCCCTCGCGGACTACCCGACGCGCCAGGAAGAGGAAAGCATCATCCTGACCGCCGACGCGCGCTCCTCCGGCGCCGGCGCGAGCGCGGCCTTCGGCCCCGAGGGCGCGGCTTACCTCAGGGCCTGCGCGCGATCGGTGACGGTGGACCCGGCCATCGTCGCCTATATCGTGAACCTCGTGCGGGCGACGCGGCCGGACCGCGGGGCCGGGGAGGGCGACGGCTTCCCGCGCTACCTCGAGTACGGGGCCTCGCCGCGCGCCTCTCTCTCCGTTTTCGCCCTCTCCCGGGCACGGGCCCTCATGGACGGACGATCATCGGTCATCCCCGACGACGTGAAGGCCTGCGCGCGCGACGCGCTCAGGCACCGCCTGGTCCTCTCCTACGAGGCCGAGGCTGAAGGTCTCGGGGCGGAGGACGTCCTCGAGATGGCCCTCGAGGCCGTGCCGGCGCCGTGAACGCGGCGGAACGGGAGATACCGTTCCGGAGGCTCCGCGGCCTCCTTTCGGGAACGGGCCTCCTGGCGGAGGCCATGCTCTCGGGCTCCGTGCGCTCCCTGCGGCGGGGGAGGGGCTCCGAGTTCAGCGAAGCCCGCGAGTACGGCCCCCTCGACGACGCGCGCTCCATCGACTGGAACGTCTCGGCACGCATGGGCAGGCCCTACGTGAAGGTCTTCAAGGAGGAGCGCGAGCTCCCCGTCCTCGTGCTCCTCGACAATTCCGCTTCGATGGCCGCCTTCGAGCCGGAGCGTTCCTGCCGCGACGCGGGCGCCGAGGCCGCGGCCCTCCTCGCCTGGGCGGCGGAGGCGAACGGCGACCGCGCGGCTCTCAGGGTCTTCGACGAGGGGGCGCGGCTCTCGATCCGCGAGGGCCGCGGCCGCAGGCACTCCATGGCCATCCTCAGCGCGCTCGCCGAGCTCCCCGCGCCCGGCCGCGCCTCGGCCATCGGAGAGGCCCTCGAGTCCGCGAGGCGCTCGCTCAAGCGCCGGAGCCTCGTGGTCCTCCTCTCGGATTTCCTCACGGGCGGATGGGCGGAAGCGGCGCGCGCCGTGGCCGAACGCCACGAGCTCATCCTCGCGCGCGTCGTCCATAAGGCCATGGATTCAGGATCGGGGAGGGCCGCGAGGCAGGGGATCCTGCCCGAAGGCGGATCCTTCGCGCTCCGCGACCCCGAGACCGGCGCCCGTCTCGTCGCGGACTTCGGTTCGAGGGCGTTCCGGAAGGACTGGTCCGCCTGGAGCGATTCGATCGCTCGGAGCTTCGCGGAGGACTCGTCCCGCGCGGGCGCTAAGCGCTTCGAGATCCGCGAGGAGGGCGGCACCCTGATCGCGCTCCTCTCCTTCTTCCGGAGGCGGGGAAGGGGGGCGGCGTGAGGCCAGGACGAGGAATTCCGGCGGATCGATCGCGCGCTCCCTCTCGCGGCGTTTCCGCCCCCGGCGAGGCGCAGTCCCCGCGCGGGCACGCGCGCCGCCAGGCGTCGGCTATTTTGGCGCTGACGGCCGCGTTCGTCCTCGGGATCGGAGGGGGCGAGAATCTTCGCGCGGAGGAAACGCGGGCGAGGGACGCGCTCGCGGGCCTGCCCGCGGGCGCTGCCCTCGTGCCGCCGGTCTTCTACCCGAGCGACGTCGTCGAGCTTCGCCTCCCCCTGCCCGAAGGCTGGGACGGAAAAGCGCCTCAGCCGCCCGCCTCGGGGGATGAAACGAGCTTCCTCTCCGTGGAGGCCGTGCGAACCGGCACGAAGGGGAGCGAGCTCCGGCTCAAGCTCGTCGCGTGGAGGCCGGGCGCCTTCACCGTCCCCGCCTTCGGTTCGGGGAGCTCGCGCTTCGGCCCCTTCGCCCTCCGCGCGGAATCCTACATCGGCGCGACGGGAGCGGGATTCGCTCCGCCGCGCCCGCCCCGGCTCCTCCGCGGAACGAGAGCGATGATCGCGGCGGCCTTCGCGCTCTTCGCCGTAGCCGCGCTCGCCGCCATCGGGTTCCACTCCTTCGTCCTTCCCTGGGCGAGGAGGTTCGGGCGGAGGATCAGGGAGAAGCGCCCCTACGCGCGGTTCAGCCACGACGTCAGGATCGCGCTCAAGCGAAGGGACGACGGCGACCCGCGGATCTTCTACGATTACCTGAGCGCCGCGTTCAGGCGCTACGCGCTCAAGCGATGCGGAAGGGGGGCGGCCTCGCTCACGCCCGCGGAGGCGGCGGGGCGCGCGGGCGCGGCGGCTTTCGGCGACGACGCGGCCGAAGTGTCGCGCATCCTCGGGAGATCGGACCTCGTGCGCTTCGCGGCCCTGTCATCGGAGCGGGGCGAGCGCGCCGCCGACGCCGATTCCCTGCTCCGCGCCGTGGCCAGGATGGAGGAGCGCTTCGATGCCCTTTGAACGGCCGGCCGCGCTCCTCCTCCTCGCGCTTCCCCTCGTCGCGGCCCTCGCGCGGCTCCTCTTCCCCGGAACGGTCGCGCGGGCATTCCCCCTTTCCGCTTCGCGCGGTTCCTTCTCGCGCGGACGCGGCGCGAGGGCCTGGCTCGATCGCGCGTCCTCGCTGTCGTTCTGGCTCGCATTCGCCGCGGGCGTCCTCGCGCTCGCGGGACCGGGGGCGGGGGAGCGCAAGCGGTTCTACCTCGAGCGGGGGCCCGAGATCATGTTCGCGATCGACGTGTCGCCGAGCATGGCGGCGGACCACGGCGGGAGAAGCAGGCTCGAGGCCTCCCTCTCGCTGGTGCGCGACCTCGCGTCCTCCGGAGGGAACGCCTCGCTCGGCGTCATCGCCTTCGCGAGCGAGACGGCCCTCGTCTCGCCTCCGACGGAGGACCGCGCCTACCTCCTCTCGAGGCTCGCTTCGCTGAAACCGGGCATGCTCGGCGAGGGGACGGACCTGGGGCTGGGAATGGCGGGGGCCCTCTTCGGCGTCGAGCGGTCCCGCGCGCCGTCGCGTCTCGCCGTCGTGATCACGGACGGGGAGGATAACGAACGATCGGTGAGCCCCGAGCGCGCCGCCGAGCTCTTCGCCCGCTCCGGCACGCCTCTCATGATCCTGGGCATCGGGCGGGCGGGCGAATCCGGCATCGAGTACCTGGACCCCGAGACGGGCGAAAGCGTCCGCGGCGTTTACGTCTCGGGATTCGACGAGCGTCGGCTGGAAACCGTGGCTCGCGCGGCGGGCGGGACCTTCCTCCGCGCGGATTCCCCGGAAGCGCTTCCCCGCGCGCGCGCCGAGCTCTTAGGCGATGCCGCGCCCACGGGGTCCTTCAGGGAGTCCGCTCCCGGATCCGGCCTCGCGCTCCCCCTCGCGGCCGTCTCCTTCGCTCTCCTCGCGCTTTCGAGGATCATCGCCCTCGCGGCGGGGACGGGCCCGTGAGCCGCTTCGATCGCCCGGAGCTCCTCTGGCTCCTCGCGGGCGTGGCCGCCATCGCGGCTTTCGAGACGCGCGCGGCGCTCGCCCGCGCGAGGGGCGCCCGCTCCCTCTGGGGCGGGGAGGGAGCGCGCTCGGGAAGGACGGCGGCGCGGACCGGTCTCCGCGTCGCGTCCCTCGTTTCGCTCGTCCTGGCCCTCGCGGGGCCGCGGCTCGGGACGGTGCTCGTGAGGGAGCCGAGCGCGGGGCTGGACGTGGCCGCGGTCATCGACGTCTCCCGCTCGATGCTCGCGGACGACCGGGGATCGACGCGGCTCTCGCGGGCCAAGGCGCTCGCGCGCGAGGCCGCCGGAGAGCTTCCGGGCGCGCGTTTCGCCCTCGTGCTCGCGAAGGGCGGCGCGACGACGATCCTCCCCCTCTCGGACCAGCGCGATTGGCTTGACGCGGCCATCGAGTCCGCGGCGAGCGAAAGCCTGAGCTCGCGGGGCACGGACCTGGGAGCCGCCCTGGACGAAGCCCTGAGGGCGCTCGAAGGGGAGACGGCGACCGGCAGGGCCGTCCTCCTTCTCACGGACGGGGACGATCTCGCGGGGAAGGCCGAGTCGGCTGCCCGCAGGCTCGCGGACTCGGGCGTCCCGATCTTCATAATAGGGTTCGGCACCGAGGATGGCTCGCGTCTCGCGGGAGAGGGGCGGACGGGGAGGATCAACAAGCGGCGATCCGCGTCGCTCCGGGCTCTCGCCGAGCGGACTTCCGGCGTATACGCCGACGAGGAGGACGGCCGCGCCGTCCGCGGCGCATGGGACGGCCTCGCGTCGATGGCGCGGAAGGGGGGAGCCGCGGTCAAGCGTTCGCGCGTATCGTCGGGACCATTCATCCTCGCCTCCGTCCTCTTCGCCTTCTGTTCCCGCGTCCTTCCGGAGTCGCCGCTCCGGAAAAGGAGGGGCCGCGGCAGGTCGCTCGCCCGTTCGGCGGCGGCCACGATCGCGCTTCTCGCCGCGGCGGGGATATCGTCCTGCGGGCGGGCGAGGGGCGCCTCCCTCGTCGCGCGCGCGGTGTCGCTGAACGCTGCGGGCGACGACCAGGGCGCGGCGGCGCTCCTCCTCGAGGCCATTCCGCGGCTCGGACGGGAGGACGCCTCGCTCGCGCGGTACGACCTCGCCGCCGCCTACCTCTCAGCGGGCGAGCCGGGAATCGCCGCGGACATCCTCGAACGCGCCCTCGAGGACGCGTCGGAGGCGGACAAGGCGGACCTTCTCTATAACCTGGGATGCGCGCGTTACGCGGAGGGGCGCTACCTCGCCGCGTGGAAGGCCTTCCGGTCCTGCCTCGAAGCGAAGCCCGGAGACGCCGCCGCGAGGGCCAACCTCGAGTTCGCCTGGGAGCGAATGGAGGCGGAGCGCGAGAACTCCGCGATCGAGCGATCGGAGGCGAGAGAGCGCGGGCTCGGCGGCGAGGCCGAGGAGGAATTCGATCTCGTGAGGGCAGCGACGGCGGGAACCTTCTCGTCGGCGGAACGGGAGGACGAGGGCGATGGCCCGGATTACTGAGGTTTTCCGCGCCGCGCTCCTCGCTGGCCTGATCGCGTTCGGCCCGGCGGTGAATGCGCAGGATGCGACGAGCGCGCAGGATGCGACGAGCGCGCAGGATGCGACGAGCGCGCGGAATACCGCGGACCGAGCCATCCTCCTCCTCTCCTACCGCCCCGCGGATGGAGAGGGACCGAGCATGGAAGCTGAGTACTATCTCCCTGCCGGAGCGGACGCCACGGCGTTTCCCGAGATCTCTTGCGCGGAGGGAGGAGCCGCGGTCGTGGAGGCATCGTTCAAGCCGATGCGCGGACGGGACGGAAAACAGGGCCTCAGGGCCCTCGTCCTTTTCTCGGAATCATGGCGCGATGAAGTAAAGCCGCCGCGCATAACGGCGCGCTACGGAGACGGGCGCGTGCTCGAATTCCCCGCGCGGTCGAGGGAGAGGCCGCAGCCCGCGCTCTCGTCCGAAGCGCCGACGATTCCGCGGGCGGAAACGACGAGCCTTCGCGCGAACGCCCGCTTCGATCGATCATCGGCGGGTCCGGGGGGCATGGCGTTCATAGAAGTTCGGGGCACGGCGGCGGGCTTGGCTCGACATCCCGAACCCCGGATCGTCTCAGGAGGGGAGATCGCGGGCGAGCCGACGAGGATCGTCCTCGAGGGCGGCGAGGTCATTGTCCGGTATCCGGTCAGGGCGGCGCGGACGGGCGCCGTCATCGCCGAGGCTGCTGGAGAACGGATCGAGATGCCCATCATCGATTTCGCGGAGGAAGCGGAGGGAGTACCGATCCCGGACGAGGGGGCGACGAGAGGAGGGGAAGCGTCCATCGCGGCGCGAAGACCGCTCCCGTGGATCCTCTTTGCGCTCTTAGGCGCCTGCTGCCTCGTCTCTTCAGCCTTCTTTTTCTTCAAGCGCCCGCGGC
This sequence comes from uncultured Spirochaetales bacterium, assembly GCA_964399285.1. GTDB lineage: Bacteria > Spirochaetota > Spirochaetia > Treponematales > JBGSOB01 > CAYNQK01. The sequence goes on from CAYNQK010000052.1 coordinate 20,456, forward strand.
GCGTCCGAGGGGTCGCCGCATCCGCGGTCGCCGGCGTCGCCTGCCTGGGGATCGCCTTCATCCTCATGGCGAGGCCCGGGAAGCGGGCGGCGGACGAGGCGGCGCCCAGGGAATTCCCCGCGGGCACGATCCTCTATCCCGTGCCCGATTCAGGCTCGCGGGCCTTCGCCCTCTCTCCGGGAGCGGGCCCGG
>CAYNQK010000053.1:0-480 GCA_964399285.1 uncultured Spirochaetales bacterium
TATCGCCCTGCGGACCGCGCCGAGATTAGCCAGGGGCTCGCCCATGCCCATGAACACGACATTGGAGATCGAGCCGGTTCCCCCGGATCTGTCCGCGAGGTGGTGGTACTGCTCCATGATCTCGCCGGCCGAAAGGTCGCGCAGGTAGCCCAGGCTGCCGGTCTTGCAGAAGGCGCAGGCCATGGGACAGCCGACCTGGGAGGAAAGGCAGGCGGTCCTGCGACCTTCGATATCCTCCAGGAGGACGCATTCGACGGCCGCGCCGTCGGCGAGAGTGATTTGGAGCTTGAGGGAGCCGTCGGCGTCGGGTAGCTCGGCCGTCACGGCGGAGGATCTGATCGAGGGATGGAGGGCCGAAAGCCTCCGCCGTTCGGCGGCGGAAAGGTCTGTCATGGCTTCGAAGGACGGGGCGCCCCGGTCGAGCCAACGGCGGACCTGCCTGGCGCGATAGGGCGGGGCGAGGCCCAGTTCTCCTGCAAG
>CAYNQK010000053.1:490-20642 GCA_964399285.1 uncultured Spirochaetales bacterium
CCCGAGAGGCTTTCCATGGCTTCTACGATCTCTGCAGCCTCGCGACGGCGTCCTGGACGTAGATATTCCGGATCCCGAGGCGCTGGAACTCGGTCAGGGCCTCGAGGGCCTTCTGGCGGTCTCCCATTGCCTGGTAGCACTGCGAGAGCTCAAGGTATAGGCGGTAGTTCTTGGGATCGTTCTGGATGAGCCTGCGGAGGGAGACGATCGCGTCCTGGTTCTTGCCCTGCATGCGGGCGATCACGGCGAGGCCGAGGACCGCGTACACGTCGAACTCGATATTCAATGCGCGCTCGTAGTAGTCCGCCGCCTGATCCCAGTCTTCCATGCTGCGGTAGGCGTCGCCTGCGCGGGTAAGGATGACCTTGTTCTTGGGATCTTTCTCGAGTATTTGGTTCCAGTATTCTAGGGATTTCTCGGGAGTCCCCGAGCCGCGGTAGCAGTCGGCGAGGCCGAAGAGGGCGTAGAAATTGTCAGGCTCCTTCGCCAGTGCCTTCTCGAAGTAGGGGACTCCCATGGCGAACTGCTTGAGCTTGCGGTAGCAGTTGCCGATCGAGGTGAGGACGCGGATGTCGACGTCGTCGTGCTGCAGCTCCACCATGCGCTGCCAGAAGCCGAGGGCGTCCTTGTATTCCTTGAAATCGTAATGCAGGTGCCCGAGGCCGATGAGGGCGTAGGGATTATCCGCCTCCATCTCGAGGCCGCGGAGATAGATAGCCTTGGATTTCCTGAAATCCCGGACTTTTCGGTAGGCATCGGCGACCCGGGTAAGGACGGTTATGTTCTTGTTGTCGTGGAGGAGGTACTGCTCCCAGATCTCGATGGCCTTCTGGTAGAGGTTCAGGGCCTTGTAGCAGTCCGCGAGCCCGAAGAGGGCGTAATTGTTGCCGGGGTGGTAGACCAGGCACTTCTTATAGTATTCCACCGCGTCCCTGAACTGGCCGCGCTTGCGGGCGGCGTCGCCCATCCCGACGAGCGCGTAGTTGTTCTCCCGATCCTTGGAGAGGATGGACGTGAAGCAGTTCTCCGCGTCCTGGGTGCGGTTCTCCTTGAGGAATTGGTAGCCTTTCTTGGAAAGCTCCGAGATCTCGTTGATCTCGCCCGGTTTGTCCGCGCCGTCGTCCAGGGGGAACTCGGCCCCCTTATTCAGCTCCTCCGCCATTTTTCGCCTCTTCTACCAGTGAATTTTGAATGATGCGAGCAATTTTTTCTATCAGCTCACCCGACCTCCGCTTGTCCCGCGCGAGCCAGAACATCTTAAGCGCCTCGATCGGCTTCCCGTCCGCCGCGTAGCGGTCCCCGACGCGGATGAGCCCGTCGGAGTAGCCCGTGGTCTGGAAAACGCGCCGCGCGGCCTCCACGTCGCCCGCGTTGAACAGCTCGTTCCCCTTGCGGTTGAGCCCGGCCTTGGTCTCCTGGCGGAGATCGTCCTTCGGGACGTCCCCCGTCTTGATGAAGCCCTCGCCCTTGAAGCGATCGAAGGGGTTATCGGCCATGGGTGAACCGTTTCGCCCTCATGATTCCCGCCTAATATAGCGGATGGTTCGGGAAAATGCAATGAATCGCCCGTGATTCGGGCCCGTCGCGGAGAAAACGCAGCGTCGGACTGGTGTTTCGCGCGGGACGGGATATACTGCGATGCGGAGGCGATGAGCGAGCCGTATGGATGAAGACTACGTCCTGGAGACATTGAGCGCTTGGCGGGAGATCGGCCGCGACGGGCCGCCCGTCCTTCCCGCGCGTGAAGCCGATTCCGCCGACGACGCGGTCCGGGTCGCGGAAAAGCTCGCTTCCCTTCTTCGGTCCCTCGATAAGTGAGGTAGGATTCCGGCGGGGTTCGCTTCGCGGGCTCGTCCGGACGCGCCCCGGTCATTCCCTTTTTTCGTAAAATTCCACGATAGATCTCCCGTACGTCCTCTGATCGACCCTCGCGAGGGGGCCGAAGCTCTCGGGGAGGGGATCCTCATCGGGACGGTGGATGAGGAAGAGCCCCCCCGGCTTCACCGCCCCCCCCTCGGCGACGCGCTGGCAGAGCTCCGCGCGGAAGCGGTAGGGAAAGGGGGGATCGCAGAACGCGATATCGAAGGCTTCCTTCGTCCTCATGAGGTAGAGCTCGACCGGGATGATGCGCACTTCGATCCGTTCCGGGGCGATGGAGAGGTTCTTGATCAGGGTCGAGCGCTTCTGGGCGTCCTTTTCCACGCAGACGACGGGGGAAGCGCCTCTCGAGGCCGCCTCCAGCCCGATGATGCCCGACCCCGAGAAGAGGTCGAGGAAGGACTTCCCTTGGAGATCCCCCAGGACGGCGAAAACCGATTCCCGCATGCGGTCCATGGCGGGGCGGACGCCCTCGGCGCCTTTTTTCGCTTCCACGATCCGCCCGCGGAGGCTCCCCCCGGTCACGCGCATCCGGTCAGCCGTTCCTGTCGCGGAATTCCCGCGCGATGTCCCGCTTCAGGGCCTTGTCCTTGAGGTCGGCGCGCTTGTCGAACTGCTTCTTTCCCTTGCAGAGGCCCAGGGCGACCTTCACGAAGCCCTTCTTCAAGTAGAAACGGAGGGGGATCAGGGTATAGCCCTTTTCCTGGACCTTGCGCGCGAGGCGCTTGATCTCCTGCCTATGGAGGAGGAGCTTCTTCTTCCGGTCGGGATCGTGGCTGAAAACGGAGGAGTAGGCGTACTCGGAGACGTGGACGCCGACGAGGCGCACCTCTCCCTTTTCCACGACCGCGTAGGCGTCGGGAAAGGAGATCGCGCCGGCCTTGAAGGACTTCACCTCGGTGCCGAGGAGCTCGATCCCGCACTCGATCGTCTCGTCGACGGAGTAATCGTGGAAGGCCTTCCTATTGGCCGCTATCTGTTTCGTCGCCTCTTCCGCCATGTTCCCCCGTCCGAGGTGCTGAGTATAGCGGGAAGGCGGAGGAGGGGGCAAGCGAGGGGCCTTCCGGCCGGGGCGCCGCTTGCCAACCCCCGCGCTCCGTGGTATGACGGCTTCCGTATCCTGAGGGGAGGGGACATGGTCCGAGGGCTGAGGAGGCGGGTCTCCTTCACCGAGCAGAAGCAGATGAGGCGGAGGTTCTGGCGGAAGATCCTCGCCCTCGTCCTCGTCCTCGCGGCCTACGGGACCCTCCGGGGATTCTTCCTCTCTCCCTACCGAATCGGATCGACCAGCATGGCTCCCTCGCTCAAGCCGGGGGATAGGATCATCGTGTCTCCCATCGTCCTCGGCGCGACCAATCCCTTCACGGGGCGTTCCCTTCCCGGCATCCGCGCGGCGCGCCGCGGCGAGCTCGTGCTCGTCGACCATCCGGCCGTCGAGCGTTTCGGCGGCTTCAGGCTCATCGCGGACGGGGTGGTCAGGTTCTTCACCTTCCAGCTCGCGGGGATCCGCGGCATGGACGCGGAGGAGCCCGTGGTGAAGCGGGTCATCGGCGTACCGGGCGACGCCGTGTCCATGAAGGGCTTCCGCGCCTCGGTGAGGCCGCGGGGGGAGGCCGCCTTCCTTTCCGAGGAGGAGCTGGCCTCCGGGCAGTACGACATCGCCGTGCCGAGCCTCCCCGCGGGTTGGACGAGCGATCTTCCCTTCTCGGGCGACATGGGCGAGATCGTCCTCGGACCGGGCCAGTACTTCCTCCTCTCTGATAACCGCGCTTCCTTCCATGATTCGCGCTCCTGGGGCCCGACGGAAGCGAGCGCCCTGCGCGGCCTCGTGATCGGCCGCTACTGGCCCTTCCGCAAACGGTGATCCCCGGAACGGGGCGCGTGCCCTTCTCGGGCGAGCCTCCCGCCATGGACTGGCCGGACGGGAAAGTCTCCCTCTACGCGCATATTCCCTTCTGCCGCGCCGCCTGCGCCTATTGCGACTTCTTTTCGGAGCCCATACGCGGAGAGGCGCCCATGGAGGCCTACCTCGCATCGCTCGCCCGCGAGATAGAGCGCGCGTCGTCGTGGATATCCCGCGCCGAGGGCTTCCGGGGCTGGCGGACCGCATATCTGGGAGGCGGGACTCCGAGCGCGCTCCCGAGGAAGGCCCTGGCCGGCTTCCTCGAGAGCTTCCGCGCCGCGGCGGGGGGAGGGCCGCTCGAGGAATGGACGGTGGAGTGCAATCCCGAGAGCCTCGATGGAGAGCTCCTCCGCATCCTCGGAGGCGCGGGCGTGGACAGGATCTCCCTCGGAATCCAGAGCCTCGAGGACCCTGCGCTCGCGCGGGCTCGGCGCCCTTCCGACGCCCGGAGGGCGCGCGAGGCTATCGATCTCGTCGCGGGGGCGTGGAAGGGGCGGGCGAGCGCTGACCTCATCCTCGGCATCCCCGGGCAGACGGAGGAAGGCCTCGTCTCGGACATACGCGAGCTCGTCGGCGCGGGATTCCGCCATATCTCGCTGTACTGCCTCTCCGTGGAGGAGGGAACGCCCTTCGCTGTCGAACGGCGCGCACGCCCCTCAGACTTCCTCTCGGAAGACGAGGAAGCGCGAATATGGGGCCTTCTCAAGGAAGAGCTCTCCTCCCTCGGGCTCAGGCGCTACGAAGTGTCGAACTTCGCCCTGCCGGGGGAGGAGTCCCTGCATAACCTCTCCTACTGGCGGATGGATCCCTGCCTCGGCTCGGGCTGCGCCGCCGTCTCCTCCCTGCCGCTCCCCGGCGGGAAGACCCTCAGGATCGAACGCGGCCGCGACCTCGATGCCTACGTCCGCGGGTGGGATCGTTGCCCGAGCGAAATATCGACGATCGGTCCCGCGGACTCGATCAAGGAACGCCTCCTCATGGGATTCCGGACCGCAGAGGGGATCGATCGATCGCGTTTCGCGGCGAGGTTCGGCGCCGATCCCGCCGAGATCCTGGGCGAGGCCTTTTCCGAGGCTACCGAAAAGGGTATCCTGCGCGCGGACGCGTCGAGCGTCTCCGTGGCCGAGTCCGCGCTCGATTTTCTCGATCCTTTTCTGGTCGAGTGCTTCGAGGCGGTCGATCGCTCGCCAATTGCGGCGCGAGCGGCCCCGAACGGAGTGTGACGCCCGCTCTTCGGAGCTTGCGTGTTTCGACGTATTCTGGTAGAACGTCATGGTCCTTGACGGGCTATGATTGGGAAGGGGCCGGAAAACGATGGAGCATGGCCGCGACGCGTTCTTGAAAGCAGTACACGCCGAATTCGAGGATCTCCTCCGCGACCTCGCCCACATGGAAGCGCGGTTCAAGGCCGAGTTCGAGCGCCTGAAAATCGGGCAGTACGTGTTCCTGGAGAATACGGCGTTCCTCCAGAAGGAGCGCGACTGCGTCGAACTCCTCATGAAGGAGATCGACGACATGGACCCGGCGAGCTATCCCGGGGCCAAGGAAGTGACGGACGGCGCCTTGGAGATCGTGAAGGGACAAATCCGAGATATGGAATATCCGCCGGCGATCGAGGCGCTCGTGAGGCGCAAGCTCGCCAAGGCGTCGCGGTACGCCTGAGGCGGCGGGAGAGGAAGAGGCCATGGCTGTTCAGGTTCAGGAGATTATCGACAGGATTCGGTCCGAGGGCGTGGACGCGGCCAAGACCGAGGCCGACCGGATCAAGGCCGACGCGGAGGCCCGGGCGCGGGCCATCGTCGCGGACGCCGAGGCGAAGGCGGCCGCGATCATCGCCGACGCGAGGACCGCCGCGGCTAAGGACGCCGAGGCCGGCAAGGCCGCGCTCGCCCAGGCCGCCCGCGACGCGATGCTCCTCCTCAGGAAGGAGGTCCAGGCCCTCTTCGACGCCGTCGTCGCGCGCGAGACCAAGGAAGCAATGAAGGGCGACGCGCTCAAGGAGGCCCTTCCCGCCGCGGTCAAGGCGATGGCCTCGTCCATCCAGGGCGGCGCCTCCATCGCGCTCCCCCAGGAAGACCTCGCGAAGCTCGAAGCGCACTTCAAGGCCTCGCTTTCGGGAGTCCTCAAGGACGGGGTCGAGTTCAAGACCCATCCCCGACTCAAGGCGGGCTTCCGCGTCTCGCTCAAGGACGGCGGCGCCTACGTGGACTTCTCCGCCGAGGCGGTGGCCGAGGCGCTCTCCCAGCTCCTCAATCCCGCCCTCGCGGAGATCATGCGGGCCCAGGCGGGGAAGGCCTAGATTGGGCAGCTACTTCTACCTGGCGTCGACGCTTCCCGCGCCCGTCCTCGGGCAGAAGCCCCCCATGGCGGTCGCGGAATTCCTCGCGATCTGCGCGCGGAGCCTGGATAAGGCCGATCTCGAGGGGCTCGCCCTCGCGGACGCCCTCCCGGGAAGCGCGGAGGCGCGGAAGGCATCGGGCCTCGTGGGCGATTACCTCTTCAGGGAGATCGTCCTCCGGAACGAGCTCGCGCGGCTCAGGGCCCAGCGCCTGGACAAGATCGCCGAGCCCTGGATCAGGGAGCCCTACCGGCCCTTCCTGGATCCCGAACCGCTCCAGGCGGCGCAGCGGGCCGTCCAGGCCGGCGATCCCCTCCAGGGCGAGCTCGCGCTCGCCCGCTCTCTCTGGGCCTGGCTCGACGGAAGGACGGCGGGACGGGTTTTCGATTTCGACGCCATCGCGGCGTACTACCTCAAATTGCGCGTCCTCGAGCGCCTCCAGCTCTTCTCGGGCGGCAGGGGCGCTGACGAATACGACGCAGTCTACCGAGCGGTACTGGGAAAGGCGAATGGAGTGACGGCATGATGCACGCGGTCGGCAAGATAACGGGCGTGAACGGGAACATGGTCACGGTGGAAACCTCGGGCGAGGTCTCCCTCAACGAGGTCTGCTACGTCCTCGCGGAGGGGAAGCGCCTCAAGAGCGAGGTCATCCGAATCCGGGGCGGTTCCCTTCAGGCGCAGGTCTTCGAAATGACGAAGGGAGTGCGCGTCGGCGACGCGGTCGAGTTCTCGGGCGAGATGCTCGCCGTGGAGCTCGGGCCGGGCCTCCTCGGGCAGGTCTTCGACGGGCTCCAGAACCCGCTTCCGCTCCTCGCGCAGCGCGCGGGGAACTTCCTGGAGCGCGGCCTCTACATGGAGGCCCTTCCCCGCGACAGGAAGTGGCCCTTCACGCCCGTCGCAAAGGAAGGCGACCTCCTCTCCGCCGGCGACTGCCTGGGCACCGTGCCCGAGGGCGCCTTCACGCACAGGATCATGGTCCCCTTCAACCTCCTCGGCGACTGGAAGGCCGTTTCAGTGGCCAAGGCCGGGCACTACGCGGTCGAGGACGAGGTAGCCCTCCTCGAGAACGCAGAGGGAGAGCGCGTCCATGCGAGGATGATGTTCTCCTGGCCCGTGAAGCGCGCGGTGAAGTGCTACGAGGAGCGGCTCCGCCCCTCGGAGCCCCTCGTCACGAAGGTCAGGCTCATCGACACCTTCTTCCCCGTCGCCCGCGGCGGGACCTACTGCATACCCGGGCCCTTCGGCGCGGGGAAGACCGTGCTCCAGCAGATCACGAGCCGCCACGCGGACGTGGACATCGTCATCATCGCGGCCTGCGGCGAGCGGGCGGGCGAGGTGGTGGAGACCCTCAAGGAATTCCCCCAGCTCCTCGACCCCCGGACCGGACGCTCCCTCATGGAGCGGACCATCATCATCTGCACCACTTCGCCCCTCCCGGGGGCCTCCCGCGAGGCCGCGGGCTATACGGCCGTCACCCTCGCCGAGTACTACAGGCAGATGGGGCTCCACGTCCTCCTCCTCGCGGACTCGACGAGCCGCTGGGCCCAGGCCATGCGCGAGATGTCCGGACGCCTCGAGGAGATCCCCGGCGAGGAGGCCTTCCCGGCCTACCTCGAGTCGGTTATCGCGAGCTTCTACGAGCGGGGCGGCATCGTCCGGCTCAAGGACGGCGGGACGGGCTCGGTCACCATCGGCGGGACGGTGTCGCCCGCGGGCGGCAACTTCGAGGAACCGGTGACCCAGGCGACGCTAAAGGTCGTCGGCGCCTTCCACGGCCTCTCGCGCGAGCGCTCCGACGCGCGCAAATACCCCGCCATCCACCCCCTCGATTCCTGGTCCAAGTATTCGGGCATCATCCCGCGGGAGGACGTCGACTACGCCCACGGCTTCATGTCCCGCGGCTCCGAGGTTGAGCAGATGATGAAGGTCGTGGGCGAGGAAGGGACGAGCATCGACGACTTCGTCGTCTACCTCAAGGGCAACCTCCTTGACGCGGTCTACTTCCAGCAGAACTCATTCGATCCGGTGGACGCGGCGGTATCGCCCGAGCGTCAGCGCCACTCCTTCGCGCTTCTCCTCGACGTGCTCGCCTCGACGTACTCCTTCGCCGAGAAGGACGAGGCGCGCGCGCACTTCAACAAGCTGAGGCAGGCGTTCATGGATTGGAACGGCGCGGAATGGGCGACGGATAAATTCAAGTCGATCGAGGCCGATCTCCGCGCGGCCATCGAGGGCGGCAGGTCGGGCGTCGCGAAGCGCGCCGCCGCCGGGACGTCGAGGTAGCAATGAAGAAGGTGTACGACAGGATCGAGTCCATCACGGGCAACGTCATCACGGTGCGGGCCGAGGGCGCGAGCTACGGCGAGCTCGCGGAGGTCAGGACGCGCTTCGGCGTATCCCTCGCCGAGGTCATCAGGCTGAACGGCGACCTCGTGTCGCTCCAGGTCTTCTCGGGCGGCCGCGGCGTCTCCACGCGGGACGAGGTCCGCTTCCTCGGGCACCCCATGCAGGTCTCCTTCTCGGACGACCTCCTCGGGCGGGTGTTCAACGGCGCGGGCTCTCCGCGCGACAACGGGCCGGAGCTCTCCGAGAACCTCATCCCCATCGGCGGGCCCTCGGTCAATCCCTGGAAGCGCATCATCCCGCGCGACATGGTCCGCACGGGCATCCCCATGATCGACCTCTTCAACACCCTGGTCCGATCGCAGAAGCTGCCCGTGTTCTCCGTATCGGGCGAGCCCTACAACCAGCTCCTCGCGCGCATCGCCATGCAGGCCGAGGTCGACCTCATCGTCCTCGGGGGCATGGGCCTCAAGCACGACGACTACCTCTTCTTCAAGGACAGCCTGGAATCGGGCGTCGCCCTCTCCTCGACCATCTTGTTCGTGCACACCGCGAGCGACCGCGTCGTCGAGTGCCTCATGGTGCCGGACATCAGCCTCGCCGTGGCGGAGCGCTTCGCCCTAAAGGGGAGGAACGTCCTCGTGCTCCTCACGGACATGACCAACTTCGCGGACGCCATGAAGGAGATCTCCATCACGCAGGAGCAGGTCCCCTCCAACCGCGGCTATCCGGGCGACCTCTACTCCCAGCTCGCCGCGCGCTACGAGAAGGCCGTGGACTTCTCCGACGCGGGCTCCATCACCATCCTCGCCGTGACAACCATGCCCGGCGACGACGTGACCCATCCCATTCCGGACAACACGGGCTACATCACCGAGGGGCAGTTCTACCTCAAGAACGGCCGCATCGAGCCCTTCGGCTCGCTCTCGCGGCTCAAGCAGCAGGTGAACGGGAAGACCAGGGCCGACCCCCGGGCCCTCATGGACGGCATGATCAAGCTCTACGCCGCCTACCGCGACGCCCTCGAGAAGAAATCCATGGGCTTCCTCATGTCCGCCTGGGACAGGAAGCTCCTCAAGTACGGCGTCCTCTTCGAGAAGGAGCTCATGGACCTCTCCGTGAACATCCCCCTGGAGAAGGCCCTGGACAAGGGCTGGGAGATCCTCGCTTCCTGCTTCGAGCGCGAGGAGACGGGGCTCAGGACGGAGCTTCTCGACAAGTTCTGGCCGGCGAAGGCGGAGAGTTCGCCGAAGGCGGAGAGTTCGCCGAAGGCGGAGAGTTCGCCGAAGGCGGAGGCCTGAGTCCGGAATGGCGAAACTCAAGCTCACTAAAAACGAGCTTAAGAAGCAAAAAGACTCCCTCAGGAGGGTCCGGCGCCACCGTCCCCCGCGCCAGCCCAAGCCGCCGCAGCACCCGGCGGAGATGCGCGGGATCGAGGCGCGGCAGGCCGAGCTCGCGCGGGAGCGCGAGGGCCTCCGGGCCTCCTTCCTGCCCTGGATCGGGGTGTTCGGCGAATCTTCCGCGGTCATGGCCGAGGACGGGACGCCGCTCATCGCAGTGAAGGAGCTCAGGACGGAGGAGGGGAACATCGCCGGCGTGCCCATCCCGGTTTTCAAGGGGGCGGAGTTCGCCTGGAGCGAGTACGACCTCTTCGCGCGCCCTCTCTGGATCGACGCCGCCCTCGATCGGCTCTCGCGCATGATGCTCCGCGACCTCGAGATACAGGTCCTCGAGGAGCAGGTGAGGAGGCTCGGGGAGGAGCTCAGGACCACGACCCAGCGAGTGAACCTCTTCGAGAAGGTGAAGATACCGGAGGCGATGGAGAACATACGGCGGATCGGCATCTACCTGGGCGACCAGCAGACGGCCCAGGTGGTGCGGGGAAAGATAGCCAAGAAGAACCTCGAGAGGGCCGCGTCATGATCGTCCCTATGAAGAAGTGCCTGATCGTGATGCTGGAGTCCGAGCGCAAGGAGGGGCTCAAGGCCCTGCGGTCGCTCGGCCTCGTGCACCCCGAGCCGGTAGTCGGCTCGGGAGAGGCCCTCGAAAGGATCAAGGCCGCACGCGAGCTCTACGAGCGGACGTTGGGCGCCCTGGATGGCTGCAAGGCTCCGAAACGCGCGAAAGCGCGAGGATTGAGCGCGGAAGAGGCTTCGCGCGAGTTCGCGAGGCTTGTCGAAGAGGAGAAGGCTGTTAAGGATCGGCTCCTCTCCCTCGTGAGGGAGCGGGATAGGATCTCGCTCCTCGGAGAATTCGACCCGAAGATACTCGAGTCGCTCTCGTCGCCGGCGCTCCGGGCGAAGCTCCACCTCCTGGGAGCGAAGGAGGTCGCGGCCTTCCCAGAGGAATCCCTGGTCGTCGATCTCGGCGCGGACAAAGGGAAGAAGGCCTTTCTCAGTTTCACCCCTCCGGGCGAGGCCGAGGATTCGCTTCCCCCTTCGTTCGCGCTTCCCGAGATGCCCTTGTCGGCCATCGAGGCTGAAATCGCTAGAGCCCGCGAGGATGCGCGTCGAATTGAGGCGGAAAAAGGCGCGTTGCGTCTCGAGCAACCGGCCATACGCGCCGCTTTCGAATCGGCGGCGCGGCGGGAGCGCTTCGAGAATCTCCGCACCGGCGTGGCGGGAGAGGGCCCCATCGCCTACCTCCGCGGCTGGCTCCCGGCTCAGGACGAGAAGGCCTTCCTCGAGGAGACCGCGAAGCGCGGGTGGGGCGTTTCCACCGAGGACCCCGGTCCCGAAGACCAGCCCCCGACGAAGGTGAGGAACAATCCCATCGTGCGGGTCGTGCAGCCGGTTTTCGATTTCCTCGGAACCGTGCCTAACTACCGCGAATACGAAATTTCGGCCTGGTTCCTCATATTTTTCTGCGTATTCTTCGCCATGATTTTCGGCGATGGAGGGTACGGCGCGCTCATGTTCGTCGCGGCGGGCATCGTCGCGATAAGGGCAAAGGCTGCGCGGAAACCCGTGCCGGACGGTATAAGGCTCTTCTTGCTCCTCGCGTTCTTCACGCTTGTCTGGGGCGCGATCACGGGATCATGGTTCGCGCTGAAAGAGGAAGCCTTGCCCGAGAGGCTGAGGGCGCTCGCGATCCCGGCCATCGCCTCTTGGAATCCGGATTCCGGCGACAACGTGAAGATCCTCTGCTTCGTGCTCGGACTCGTGCAGCTCGTACTCGCGCACTCCAAGAATATCCTGCGCGACATCAAGGCGAAGAGCCTGAAATTCCTCGGGCAGATAGGCTCGCTCGCGTTGGTCGTGGGCATGTTCTGGCTCGTCCTGAACCTCGTCATAGACCCGGCGCGCTTCCCCGTGCCGAACTATTCCCTCTATCTCATTTTCGGCGGCTTCGGCCTCGTGTTCGTCTTCTCGAATTACGAACGCAACATCCTCCAGAGCCTCGTGGATGGCGTCAAGAACATCATACCGACTTTCCTCGGGACGGTGAGCGTATTCGCTGACCTCGTATCGTATATCAGGCTTTGGGCGGTCGGCCTCGCCGGCGTCGCGATCTCGGAGACCGTGAACGGCATGGGAGGCGGCTTTTTAAACGGATTCTCGCTCATGACCGTCGCGGGCATCGTCATCATCGCCTTCGGGCATGGCCTCAATCTCGTGATGGGCGCCCTCTCCGTCATCGTTCACGGCGTCCGCCTCAATATGCTCGAATTCTCCAGCCACCTCGGCATGGAATGGTCAGGATACAAGTACGAGCCCCTCAGGGACGATCCCGCCGGGGCGGAAGAAAAGGAGCCCATATGACCTTCGGATTGATCGGCGTAGCGTGCGTTCTCGGCCTTTCGGCCCTCGGTTCGGCCATCGGCGCCGGAATAGCGGGGCAAGCCGCCATCGGAGCGTGGAAGAGGAATTACATGGCGAACAAGCCGGCATCCTTCCTCCTCGTCATCTTCGCCGGCGCTCCCCTCACACAGACGATCTACGGTTTCATCCTCATGGGCAAGATGCTCGAGTCCGCCAAGAACGATTTCTTCCTCCTCGCCGCGGGCATCATCGGGGGCATCTCCATGGCCATGTCGGCGGTAGCCCAGGGTCAGGCCGGCGCCTCGAGCGCCGACGCCTTCGGAGAGACGGGAAAGGGCTTCGGCCTCTACATCATGGTGGTCGGCCTCTGCGAGACAGTCGCCCTCTTCGTGATGGCGTTCACCTTCGGCGCGCTCTAAGGGACCCTGAGAACGCGGTCGCGAGCGTAAATCCGTGAAGACGAGGGTCGTTATCGCGGGCGGGCTCTCCATAGGCGGGGGCTCGCCCGTTCGCGTCCAGACGATGTGGAAGTCGCCCTTGCCCGGGGACCCCGCCGCGATAATCGATCGGGTGGAGGCGCTCGACGGCATGGGCTGCGAGCTCCTTCGCTTTTCCTGTCCCACGGTCGAATCGGCCGAGGCCCTGGGTAGGCTCGCCGAGACGCTCGCCGGACGGGGAATCGGCATGCCCCTCGTCGCGGACATCCACTTCGATTGGAGGATCGCCCTCCGCTGCATGGACTTCCCGATCGCCAAGATCAGGATCAATCCGGGCAACATCGGCGAGGCGTGGAAGGTCGGCGAGGTCGCGTCGAAAGCCAAGGACAGGGGCGTTCCGATCAGGATCGGCGTCAATTCGGGATCCCTCCCCGCGGATCTCCGCGGCGCGGAAGACCTCGCAGCGGCCATGGTCGAAGCCGCCGAGCGCGAGATGGCCGTGCTGGACGGCTTCGGCTTCGACGCCATCGTCGTATCCATGAAATCCTCCGACGTCGAATCCACGATCCGCGCCAATAGGCTCTTCTCCTCCCGACACGACGTTCCCCTCCATCTCGGCGTCACCGAGGCGGGTCCCCTCATCGCGGGCGTCGCCCGGACCACGGCCGCCCTCGCGCGGCTCATCCCCGAGGGGATCGGGGACACGGTCAGGGTATCGCTCACGGACAGCGAGGAGAACGAAGTAATCGCGGGCAGGGAGATCCTCGCGGCCTTAGGATCGGGGAGGGGGGGCGCGCGGATCGTGTCCTGCCCCCGCTGCGGCCGGAACACCTTCGACACCCACGCCTTCCTGGAACGGTGGCGGGACCGCCTCTACCGCGTCCGGAAGGACCTGACCGTCGCCGTCATGGGCTGCGTGGTGAACGGCCCCGGGGAGGGCTCGAAGGCCGATATCGGCATCACGGGCGCGGGCGACAAGGTCATGCTCTTCAAAAAGGGAAAGATACTGCGAACGATCCGGCCCGAGGATGCCGATAGGGAATTCGGGGAGCTCCTCGAATCGGAGCTGTCCGGAGGCGGAGAACGATGAAGCGCGGTACGGCGGCGTTCGCCGCGATGGCCATCCTTTTCCTCGCGGGAGCGGCTCGGGCCGAGGAGTCCTGGATCCGGCTCGAGGAAGGCAAGGCCTTTTTCAAGCAGAGGAATTTCGAGGACGCCCTCGTGGCCTTCAAGGACGCCGTGGAGATCCGGCGGGAGCGTTACGGGAAGGCCCTCGAGAGCCTGGACGGCGTCCTCCGCTCCCCGGAGGCCGCCCGGAGCGCGGATTCGCTCAGGCTCCTCATGGACCGGCTCGCGGAAAAGGAGCTCAGGCGGGGAGACCTGGCCGCCGTGCGCGAGGCGGCGGGCGGATCGCTCAAGGAGGAGCTCAGGCTCCTCGAGGGCTTCAGGATCGGCGACGTCCACCAGAACCTCATCGACGTGCTCTCGGACCTCCTCCTCATCCTGCCGGCGGAGCGCATCGGGGACTCCCTCAAGGGGCTCAGGGCCCTCGTGGAGCGCTGCGCGACGTATCCCGAGGCCGAGCATTGGATCGGGAAGGTCTTCCTCACGGAGGGTGAGCGCGGCCTCGCCGAAAGGCAGTTCAAGCGGGCGATAGACCAGGCCGGAGCCCTCATCGTGCAGGGCGACGTCCATGCGATGCGCTACGACCTCGCCAGGCTCTACATGCTCCCCGACGCTGCCTCGGGCAGGCGCGATTACGTCTCCATGGAACGGACGCTCAAGGAAATCCTCGCTTCCGATCCCCTCTACGCGGATCCGGGCAAGGAGCGGCTCAGGGAAGCGATGCGGAAGGCGGTGGCCGAGCGGGGGATCGACAAGTTCCTCGAGCTGTACCGGCACGACGCCGATTTCGCGCGTTCCGCCTACGCGACGCTCGGGGAATACTACTGCAAGAGCGGAAGGTATTCGCAGGCCACCCGCCACCTCATGCTCGCCGTCGACGTCTGCGCGACGAGGATCGTGCGGGCCATGATCGAGCGGGATCCGGATTACGTCTTCACGGGACTTTCCAGCCTCATCGCCGAGACGCGGCGGGACGGAACGCTCTCGGCGTACTCGGAAACCGAGGAATTCGAGCGATCGCTCTACTACCTCGGCTCGGCCCTCCTGGGCGAGGGGCGTCCAGCGAGGGCGAGGGAGATCTGGAGAGCGATGGCGGGAGACGGCGAATGGGCTGAGCTTGCTTCTTCTTCCCTCGCGGACATGAAGCCCGCGCCGGTCACGGACGCGCCGGACCTCTAGTCCGCTCGGGCGGAGGGCGGAAGCGTCACTTCCCGCGGGGGATGACGAATTCGCCGGGCATGGCCCCTCGGGCGAGGTGGCCGCGGTTTATGAGGTAGGAAATCCCCTCCTGGATGTCTTTCTCCGGAAGGCCGATGTGGTTCGTGGCCCACGCGAGGAATTTATCCCGGTTGACGCGGCGGCCCTTCACCGAATCGATGCCGCGCGTCGACGCGAACTCCTTGGCTCCCGCGAGGACGATGCTGTCCTTGGAAGAGGTCGCGAGGGATTGGAGCATCAGGTTGGTCCGACGGATGCGCTCCGAGAGGATCTTGACGACCTTCACCGCGAAATCCGAATTGCGCTCGATCATCGTGAAGAAGAGGCCCTTGTCGAGGGATAGGAGCTTGGTCTCGGAGAGGGCTATGGCCGTCGCCGACCGCGGTTTCTTCTCGATGACGCCCATCTCCCCGAAGATGTCGCCTTTCTTGAGCACGATGAGGGTCTTCGAGGTCTCGAGGGAGGTGCGCTTGGAGATCTCCACCTCGCCCGAGATGATGATGAACATCTCGCCCATGGAATCGTCTCCCTCCGAGAAGATGATCTTCCCGGACTCGACGGTCCTGACGTGCTGGCTGTACAGGTCCTTCCTGATGGTCATGGCAGTACCATTATCGGCATTCCGCGGGGATTGGCAAGACGAGAAAATCGGGCGCCCCGCCCGCGGGATCGGGCGCCCCGCCCGCGGGACCGGGCGCCCCGCCCGCGGGACCGGGAGGGGCGGGGAGGCCGCGCCTAGTCGCCCGCCTCGGGAACGCGCTGGGCGTAGGAGGAAAGGTAGTCGGAGAGGGCCTCGCGGGTCTCCTCGTCCATGCCGGTGAGCTCGATGGCGAGGACGCGGCCGGGGCGGAGGAGCTTGGCGGAGAAAGTCCTGAGATCGTCGCCGATCCGGATGCAGCAGTCGGGAAGATCGGCGCCGGGACGGAGGTCGGCGCAGAGGTCGTACATGTCGGGCTTGAAGGAAATGGCCTTCGTCGATATCGAGTCGATCCTGCCCGAGATGATGAAGAGCCTCTCGGGGTGGGAGAAGGTGAAGTCGAGCCGGTCGTAGGCGGAGGGAACGAAGCGCTCGCCCGCGCGCTGGTCCTCGACGGCGAGGTAGCGCTTGAGGATCTGCTGGAAGCGCGCGAGCTCGGCCTGGTCGGCGAGGTTCTCCTTGATCACGCCGTTGATCCCGAGGAAGACGGCCTTGGCGGCCTCCTCGAAGGGGAAGCGCTCGCCCTTGAGGAGGATGAAGACGCAGGTTTCCTTGGGGCGCGATCCGCGGACGAGCTGGATGAAGGGCTTCCAGTGGCGGGGGAAGTCCTCGGCCGACATCACGATGGCCTCGGGGGCCACCTCGTCGATGTTGTCCATGGCCTTGAGCGGGTTCTTATACCGGATGACGTCGAAACCGAGGGGCCGGAGGTAATAGGACGTGAGGTCCGCGATGCGGTCGCTCGCGATGCAGAGAAGGGCTTTCATTCCGTGCCCTTATTGACGACCGTGTAATCGTGGATGTACCAGACGTCGTCGACGCGCTTCAAGTAATAGGTGTACTCCCGTTTCTGGAAAAAGCCCTGTTGCCGGAAGCGTTCGAGGACGCGCACCTGGCCCTCGGAGGGCGTGTATTTAGTGTCGATGATCGCGAAGTCGTGCGGGATGGTCACGAGGTCCTCGTCGTACACGCTCTTCATGAGCTCGGCCTTGTATCGCTCCACGAGCCTCGCGCGGCCCTCGTCGGATTCCCGGAGGTAGGCGGACTTGCGGGCGGGGTCCTTGAAGATGAGGCCCTCGATGTTGAAGTACAGGAAAAATTCGTTCCAGAGCCCTTTCTGCCGAGCCTCGATGGTGCGCTGGACGACCTCGTCGGGCGGAATCTTATCGGCCTTGAGGATCTCCCGGGCTTCTTCCCTCACGAGTTCCTCGACGGGAGATACGCCGGAGCGCGGGCGGACGGATACGATGAGGCCGTTGGACTCGATTCCCTGGTCCCGGGCGGTCGCCCTGATGAGTTCGGGGTAGAAGCGGCAGCTGAGGGTATAGGATCCCGATTCCTTGATGTCGAGGAAGGCCGCCGCGTCCTCCTCGAAGGCGTATTCCTCCCCGGGCTCCAGGGAGAGCTCCCTGAAGAAAACCGGTTGATTGAGCGACTGTTTTCTTATAAAGTTATCCGACGCCGGGATTTGCCTGTTCGTGGCGGTCCTGAGGTCGAATCGGATGGAATACATCTTGTCGTCGGCGAGCTTGAACCGGTACGTATTCGGCGACGTATTGCGCAGGGTGATCTTGACGTGCACGCTGTCGCCGGGGAAGTAGATCCGCTTGTCGCTGAAGCGGATGGAGAATTCCACGTCGGCCCGGAGGGCGGCCGCGGCCAAGGCGCAAGAAAGGGCGATCATGATTCGTTTCACCGTGTACGCTCCCGTATAGCCGTGCTCATACCAATTTTCGGAAGGAAAACGTGAATACCTTACGGGGAAGCGAGATGCGCTCCCTTTTTTCAGGATGGAAGGCCTTCGACCGCTACCGGGAATTCCTCGGATCCGGGATGGGCGTTCTCGAGGCCGAGGGGGCGGCGGGCTCCTTCCCCGCCTTCCTCGTCGCCGAGGCCGCCCAGCGGGGCATCCCCGTCCTCGTGGTGACGCCGGGAGCGGAGGAGGCCGAGGACTTCGTCCGCGACCTCGCGTACGCCGAGATTTCCGCTGAGGTCTTCCCGAGCTGGCAGGCCCTCCCCTATAAGCCGATTTCGCCCCGATCCCCGGCCTTCGCCCGGAGATCCAAGGTGCTCTCCGACCTCGCGACCGGGGGCATCGAGGTCCTCGTCTGCTCCGAGCGCGCCTTCCTCGCGCCCGTCCCCCCTCCCGAGTATACCTCTTGCCTGGCATTCAAGCTCGAGCGGGGAGCGGCCATCGACCCTGAAGCGGTCGCCGGGAAGCTCTCCTCCTACGGGTACTTGAGGGTGCCCCGCGTCTCCGTCCACGGCGAATTCGCCCTCCGCGGCGAGGTCCTCGACATATGGCTCCCCGCCGACGACGAGCCCGTCCGCGTCTCCATCGATTACGACGAGATCGGTGGGCTGAAGCGCTTCGAGGCGATGGGGCAGGCGTCGCTGGGAAGCGTCGAGTCCGTCACGGTCTATCCCCTCAAGGAAGTCGTCTGGGGCGAGCGGGAGATCGAACGCGTCGAAGCGGCCCTCGAGGACGAAGAGGCCTATCCCGAGGGCAGGCTGGAATTCCTCCGCGCCCTGAGGGATGCAGGCGAGGCGCGCGGCGAGGAGCTCTTTTTCCCCATCGCGTCGGGGCGGAAGGCGAGCATCGTCGAGCACCTCTCGCGGGGAAGCCTCGTCGTGTTCACGGACTACGACCGCGAGGAGAACGCGGGGGCGGCCATCAGGAACGAGCACGAGGGGCTCCATCCCCGGGCCCGCGCGCAGTTCCCAGCGCCTCCTCCCGAGGAGCTCCTCCTCGACTTCGAGGCCCTGCACGCCTCCGTCCCCAGGAGCCTCCGCCTCCGGACGATCCGCAAGCCCGGGACCGAGCGGCTGGACTTCGGCTGCGAGGGGGCG
This sequence comes from uncultured Spirochaetales bacterium, assembly GCA_964399285.1. Lineage (GTDB taxonomy): Bacteria > Spirochaetota > Spirochaetia > Treponematales > JBGSOB01 > CAYNQK01. The sequence continues at coordinate 19,044 of CAYNQK010000053.1, forward strand.
CGGTCCTTTTTCGGCAATATCGACTATTTCAAGCAGGAGATCGGCGGCCTCATGGAGGCCGGTAACCGCGTGATCGTCTTCGCCGAGACCGAGATCCAGGCGACGCGCATAGCCGCCATGCTCGACGACGACAGGATCGACGTGGTGCCGCACGGCCTCTCGTCGGGCTTCAGGGCACCGGAGGTCCGGCTCCTCGTGATCCAGGAGGGGGAGATATTCGGGCGGAAAAAGCGCGTGGCGCAGTCCGTCCTCAAGGCGCGGTCCGTCGCCATCGACTCCTTCGTCGACCTGAGCCCGGGGGACGCCGTCGTCCACGTCAATTACGGGATCGGGCGCTTCCTCGGCATCGAGCGCATGCGGGTGGCGGGGAACGAACGCGATTACGTGAAGCTCGCCTACGCCGACGAGGAGACCGTCTTCATACCGATCGAGCAGGTGAACCTCGTCCAGCGCTACATCGGGAGCGAGGGGAACGAGCCCAGGCTCGACAAGATCGGCTCCAAGAGCTGGGAGAAGCGCAAGACCCGGGTCAAGAAGTCCGTGGAGGACATCGCCGAGCGCCTCATCAGGCTCTATTCCCGGCGCAAGGCGGCCAAGGGCTTCGCCTTCCCCGCGGATTCCGACTGGCAGACGGCCTTCGAGGCGGCCTTCCCCTACGACGAGACGGCCGACCAGCTCTCCTGCGTCCTCGAGATAAAGGCCGACATGGAGCGTCCCGTGCCCATGGACCGCATGGTCTGCGGCGACGTCGGCTTCGGGAAGACGGAAGTGGCGGTCCGCGCCTGCTTCAAGGCCGTGATGGGAGGCAAGCAGGTCGCCTTCCTCGCCCCCACGACCATCCTCGCGGAGCAGCACTACGAGAATTTCCAGGAGCGCTTCTCCAAGTTTCCCGTCCGGATCGGTATGCTCTCCCGCCTCGTCGAGAAGGCGGAACAGCGCGCGACCCTCGAGCGGCTCGAGAAGGGGGAGCTCGACATCATCGTGGGCACGCACCGCATTCTCCAGCGCGACCTCCATTTCAAGGACCTCGGGCTCCTCGTGGTGGACGAGGAGCAGCGCTTCGGAGTCAAGGACAAGGAGCGGCTCAAGGAGCTCAAGGCGAGCGTGGATTGCCTCACGCTCACGGCCACGCCCATACCCCGGACCCTCCACATGTCCCTCATCAAGGTGCGGGACATGTCCCTCCTCACCACGCCTCCCTCCAACCGTCAGCCCGTGGAGACCCTGATCGAGAAATTCTCCGACGACGTGGTCGCCGAGGCCATCAGGAAGGAGATCGCGCGGGGAGGGCAGGTCTTCTACCTCCACAACCGGGTGGAGGACCTGGACGACGCGGCGCGGAAGGTGGCCGAGCTCGTGCCCGAGGCCATGGCGGAGACGGCCCACGGCCAGATGGACAGCGAGGAGCTCGAGGACGTGATGCACCGCTTCATCCACGGCGGCTTCCAGGTACTCGTCTCCACGACCATCATCGAGAACGGCATCGACATCCCCAACGTCAACACCATCATCATCGACCGCGCCGACATGTTCGGGATCTCCCAGCTCAACCAGCTCCGGGGGCGGGTGGGGAGGTCGGACAGGCTCGCGTACGCGTAC